>RYWL01000026.1 GCA_003979155.1 Muribaculaceae bacterium | reverse complement strand
CTTTGAGGGGGTAGTGGCAGAAATGCTGTGTGAGTTCGAATCTCATCTCGGACACATGACAATCCGCAGGTTACTTCGGTAATTTGCGGATTGTTGTTTTATCCCCACTATCCAGCACACCGCCACGGAGGCAGAGACTACGGCGCTTCCACCGAGCGTGTGATGCAACATCCGGCAAGCATAAAAAGGACAGTTTGAGCCGCGAAGCAGCTATGCCATGACCGGCTTTTACGCCTTGTATATCTCCGATATATAACTTCTTACTATCACAACATCGCCATACCGCACAGCCTCCATATCCGGCGCACAGACAGATGAGATACCACCTCTACCCTCCCTCGAGGCGGTGCTAATGCAAATAAAAAGGCCTCTACCGTCGATGCGATAGAGACCGTATGCTGTATAGAAAGCGCAGGAATTAATCCTCGGCTGCACGTAGGTGCTGCACGTAGATAGCCTTCATCATCTTCTTGCGGTTGGTGACTGAGGGCTTCTGGAAAGCCTGACGGCTGCGGAGTTCCTTTACAATACCTGTTTTTTCAAATTTGCGTTTGAATTTCTTGAGTGCTCGTTCGATGAGCTCGCCTTCTTTTACTTGTACGATAATCATATTATATGGTGATATTTTTAATTTGCGTAGTTTAGCGGTGCAAAATTACGAATTATCTATTATATCCCAAAACTTTATCGCACTTTTTTTGGGCATTTTTTGGGGTCGACAAAAGAAATTATGCAAAAACCGCCTCAGATACTATCGACGGGCTGCTGCTCCGATGCTCCGCGACTGCAAAAAAACTTGCGATAAACATTTAGACGGGTAAAAAGCTACGTAAACTCGCCGTAGATGACTTTCAGCGAAGCGAGTGAAAGAATTCGGCACGCAGTGCCGGGTCGTTTTCAAAAACACCGTTGTAGTGAGTGGTGACCGTAGCCGAATGCTGCTTTTCGACACCTCTCATCTTCATGCACAGATGTTCGCCCGAACACTCCACGATTACGCCTTTGGCACCGGTAGTTTTAAGCACCTCGTCGCAGATTTGGGCAGTGAAGCGTTCCTGCACCTGAAGACGACGGGCAAATACATTTACAATGCGCGCCAACTTGCTGAGTCCGACAATTTTATCCGATGGTATGTAAGCAATGCTTACCTTGCCGAAGAAAGGAAGTATATGATGCTCGCACATGGAGTAAAACTCGATGTCGCGCACAACAATCATTTTTGAGCCTTCGTGCTCGAAGAGAGCCTGCTCCATAATGGCATCGGCATCGGAACGGTAGCCCGATGTCAGAAACCACAATGCTTTTGCTGCCCGCACGGGAGTTTTGACAAGCCCTTCGCGTCCGGAGTCCTCGCCCAAAAGCTCGATAATTGATTTGATGTGCGATGCCACGGCATCGATACGTTCCTGCTCGCTCATTTGCTGCATATCAGTCGACAATATTTATTTTATCGCGAACAACCCTTAGATGCGGAGCCAGATATGGCAGTGCGGCACGAATTTCTGCCATTGCCGCCTCGGCTTCTCCGCGTGTACGGAAATCGCCCACCTTCACTCTCCAATATGGTGAGTTGAAACTCATATAGCTTCGCAGTGCCGGGAATGAAGCGCACACACGGCGGTTGGTATTTTCGGCTTCACTGCGGGCCGTACGGGGGTTGTTGTCATCGAAAACCTGAATGCGATAGCCGGTGCGCGCTGTGGCAGTGGCACGTTGATGTTCGCCATCGTCATCGCCGTTTTCGGGTACAATAGCTGCCGGAGAGTATTCGAGCAGGCGCGCCAATGCCTCGGGCTGGTCAATGCTGATATTGCCGGCACCGGTTATTTGGGCGCAGATTGACACAGTATTTTCTGCAGCGACAGTCAGTGCCACGGCAAAAAGGGCAAGTGTGCAAAGCGTCGCACGGATAGATGCAGCCATTTTCTTATGAATTAATAGTTAGCGAAGCGGCCAAAAGCCCGGACAGGCAACGGGCCGCTTCGCATGATGAGTTTATCTGATTAGGCAGTTCAGAAAGCTTTAACAATGCCCATGAAATCGGCACATTTGAGGGCTGCGCCACCGATGAGACCGCCGTCAACGTTGGGCTTTGCGAAGAGTTCCGCAGCGTTAGAAGGCTTGCAGCTGCCGCCGTAGAGAATCGAAGTGTTTTCTGCCACTTCATTACCGTATTTAGCAGCTACGGTAGCACGGATGTGAGCGTGCATGTCTTCGGCCTGTTCTGCTGTAGCAGTTTTGCCTGTACCGATAGCCCAAACGGGTTCGTAAGCGAGAATCACCTTGCCGAAGTCTTCGGCACTGAGGTTGAAGAGACCTTCTTCTACCTGCTTTGCAACAACTTCGTTGTATGTGCCGTTGTCGCGCTGCTCGAGCACTTCGCCGATGCAGAAAATGGGTGTGAGACCGTTTTCGAGGGCGAGAGCCACTTTCTCACGGAGAGTCTCAGCTGTTTCGCCGTAGTACTGACGACGCTCGCTGTGACCGAGAATCACGTATTTAGCACCTGTAGAAGCTACCATCGAAGCCGAAACTTCGCCGGTGTAAGCACCCGATTTGTGGTCGGCACAGTTTTCGGCACCAAGGCCGAGCACAGTCTGGTCTATAACGTCAGCCACGGGGCAAAGGTGTGTGAAGGGAGTGCAGATAATTACGTCGCAGTTTGCTTTTTCGGCCTTGAGGGCTTCGCATACTTCTTTAGCAAGGGCAACACCTTCGGGAACAGTAGTGTTCATTTTCCAGTTGCCTGCTACGATATTCTTTCTCATTATCAGAGTTTTTTATGTTTTACAATATTTGCCTGTATTATTGGCGCAAAGTTACTATTTTTTTTTGAATTGAGTAGCGCCTGCCTCTGCATTTCTTCCGTTTCTTCCGTTACCCATCCACGGCCGACGCACGAAAAGGCGCAGCATGCGCGGCGAAAGGCTCAGCAGATATATCACCCCAAGCGACAGCAAATATATGCCTAGAGCTGTTGTGTGCAGCCATCCGTCGTCGACGGCCTCGACATTTGTTTCGAACACATTCTCGTCGCTGTCGGAAAGCGACAGCGATATATCCATCGACTGCAGCGTCCGCTTCCATCGTATTACTCCGCCCGAAACATATACCAGAGCGCCATCGCCGCGGACGAGTTGCTTGAGCGATGTATCTTCGGCTGTATAGACGGGGAAGCGCGGACGTGTCAGCTCTGTCCACAAATCGAGAGCTTCGCCGGTGGCGCCAACAAGCGCCACAAAGTCAACTCCGTGCGCAAAGGCAAATTCGCTGAGACGGTTCACGTAGTGCGCTCTCGAGAGAAACTGCATGTCGGGCTCGGCTATAACGAGAAACAGCACCGGCACATCGTCTTCTGCCAGCCGTGGGCCTACATCATTGCCGTCACTGTCGAGTATCTGGAAGCCATGGCCTGTGGCCGAAGGTGTCGATTCTACATCCACAAAAGTCCAGGTGCTGTCGGGCAGCTCGTCGAGTGCAAAAGTCTGCCGCTTGCCATCTTTCTCATACACATATAATTCACCGGCCTCGGCATCACCCTCGGTGAACAATGGCTCTCCGAGCTTGTAAGGCCTGAAGTCTACTATCGGCTGCACATTATAGCCCACAAACGACAGCCACAGTGGGAAAGCGAAAGAAACTGTTATCACAAGCCATTGGATAGGAGCCGGATACAAGCCTGCCGTAGACGGGCCTTTTATAAGCAGGAATACTATAAGCGCCGTAAGCACTATATTTTTGAGCATTGTTGCGGAGTTGCTTATCACAAAAAAGTCGCCAAAACACCCGCAGTCGGCCACTGGCTCAGCAATATAGATATATACCGTAAGAGGCAGCATGACCGCCATCATGGCCAGTGCCGTCAATGCCGAAAAACGCTTGAGCGAACCCGTGGCGAGCATCACACCCGTGCAGAACTCGATACACGCCAAAGCAATACAGCCGGTGAGCACAACTTCGCGAGGGAAAGCCATACCCCACACCGTGAGGTACTCCTCCACTTTAATTATAAAGCCCCAGGGGTCGATGGCCTTCGCCCAGCCCGACACTACAAAAGTAGCTCCGGCAATAAGCCGTGCCAGCCATACCGCAGCCGTATACAGGCGCGACTTAGCGGCAGCTTTCATTCTCGGTGAGCTTTATTATGCCGAAGACGGCATAATTGATGATATCGAAGTAATTTGAGTCAATGCCTTCCGACACGCGCGTCACGCCGGCATTGTCTTCAATTTCTTTGGTTCTGGCGATTTTGGTGAGTATAAAGTCATCGTACGACAGAACACGCATATCGCGCCAAGCCTCGTTGTAATCTGTATTCTTGCGAATCATCAGCTCCATAGCCTCGCGGGCGATGCCGTCGTAAAGCTCGAGCGCACGCTCGGCACTCATGTCTTTCTGGTCTGCAAAACCGCTGCGCAACTGAATCACACCGATAATGCCATAATTGACAATGGCAATGAACTCGGGCAATATACCCTCTCCCACAGCCGACACACCCGTAATCTGCAGAGTGCGTATGCGTTTGGCTTTGATAAACAGCTGGTCGGTTACAGCTTCGGGTCTGAGAATTCGCCAGGAGGGGCCGTAGTCGCCGAGTTTGGCGGCAAATACCTCACGGCATCGCGCAAGGGCTTCCGAAAATTCTTCGTTTGTATTATGCTTGTCCATTTACATGCTTATTATATCGGCAAAATTATACATTTCCCCCGTAATTTGCAACCGCCAATTTCTGCACAAGACGTATCTGCCAAAAAAAATTAAAAGCTTTTGGCTATTATTGGGAATATGAGTACCTTTGCGACATGACAGCAAACAATAAACAGGAATTGCTCGACAGGCGCTATCTCCGCATGTCCGCCATATGGGCCGAAAACTCATATTGCGAGCGCCGTAAAGTGGGTTGCCTGCTGGTAAAAAACAATATGATAATCTCCGACGGCTTCAACGGCACGCCCGCCGGATTTGAAAACGTGTGCGAAGACGATACAGGCTCTACCAAGCCTTACGTACTCCACGCCGAAGCAAACGCCATTACTAAAGTAGCCCGGAGCAATAATTCGAGTGACGGCTCTACGCTCTACATTACAGCCTCGCCATGTCTGGAGTGTTCGAAACTCATCATACAGGCCGGCATCCGGCGCGTAGTGTTCAACGACCTTTACCGACTTACCGACGGAATCGACCTCCTGCGCCGTGCAGGCGTGGAATGCGTACATATCGAACAAATAGAATAAGAAAGAAAACAAGCATGTCTAAGGACAGAAAATATCTCCTTGCCCTGCCGCTCGTGGCAGCGGCCTTTATGGTTATCGGTCTGTGGACCGGTTTTTATTTCAGCAAGGGCGACGATAAATCTGACGCTCGCGAAAAACTCGACGAAGTATTCAGCGTCATTGAAGAGCATTACGTCGAGCCGGTAAGCTTCGACAGCCTCGTTGAGATGGCTCTGCCGGAGTTATTGGCAAACCTCGACCCTCACTCTTCATATTTTGCCAAATCGGAGCGCGAAGCCGCTAACCGCGACCTCGAAGGCTCGTTCTTCGGCATAGGCATACAATTCCAGATGCTCGACGACACTCTCAACGTGATTGAGACTATAGCCGGTGCTGCTGCCGACGAAGCCGGAATGCTCCCAGGCGATCGCATTATCGAAGTTGACGGCAAAAACATTGCCGGAAACCAGACCTCCGAAAAAGATATTTTCTCAATGCTCCGCGGGCCAGAAGGAACGGAAGTAAACGTAAAAGTGAAACGCAGCAACAGCGTCAAGCCACTCTCCTTCGACCTCATCCGCACCGAAGTGCCCGTGTCGCCAATCGATGCCTCATATCTTGTAAACGACACCATAGGCTACATCCGCCTCGGTAAATTTGCCGATAACACCTACTCCGAATTCCTGCAGGCACTCGCACAGCTCCGCTACGACGGCGCCAAAGCATATATCATAGACCTGCGCGGCAACGGCGGCGGATACATGAATCCCTCGGTGCTCATTTCCAACGAATTCCTGCCGGCCGGCAAGCTGATAGTGATGACCAAAGGCCTACACGCAATAGACAACAGCGTGCTTTTCAGCGATGGCTCAGGCTCTTTTGCCAACGAAAACATTGTAGTACTCGTCGACGAGTTCACAGCCAGCTCAAGCGAAATTTTCGCAGGAGCCATGCAAGACAACGACCGTGGTCTCATAATCGGACGCCGCACATTTGGCAAGGGTCTGGTGCAGCGCTCGTTTGAGTTACCCGATTCCAGCGAGATGCGTCTTACGGTGCAGCGCTACTACACACCGTCGGGTAGATGTATCCAGAAGACGTACAAAGCCGGACATAACGGAGAATACGAAACTGAAATATTCGACCGCTACGACCGTGGCGAGATTTTCAGCGCCGACAGCGTGAAAGTTGACTCTACTCTCATTTTCCACACCACAACAGGTCGGCCGGTCTACGGTGGCGGCGGCATAATTCCCGATATTTTTGTGCCTTCCGACACGTCGGGCGTTACAAACTATTATATCAAGGTTGCCAACGCCGGATTGCTGCGCAAATTCGCTTACGAATATGCCGACCTAAACCGCGACAGACTCAACGAAAGCCGCACGACCAACGAGCTGCTGAACATGCTGCCATCGGACAATGTGCTGCTGCAAAGCTTTGTAAACTATGCCCAGACAAAAGGAAAAGTTACTCCGCGACCGTATTACATCAACATATCCGCACCATTGATTGTTAATCAGATTAAAGCCCTTATCGCCCGCGATATTGTGGGCATGGACGGCTACTTCGAAATCATCAATTCCACCGACCCGGTAATGTTAGAGGCTATCAGGCAGCTCGAAACCGGAGGAGCGGCATTTCCGCTCACCGACAAGGAAAATGATACAAGTAATGTCGAATAAGAATTAATCTGAGAATGAAAAAAGACGACATACGCGCACAAGTACGGGCTCGCAAGACGATGCTCGACGATGACGAACGGATTGCAGCGGCCGAACGGGTATTTGATACTCTTAGCCGCATGGCTGCTTTTACAATGGCCGACAAAGTGCTGATTTACAACTCGCTCCCAGATGAGCTCTCTACGCGCCGCTTTATAAGCCGATGGGAAGACCGCAAGCACTTTTACCTTCCGCGTGTAAACGGCCTCGACCTCGACATACTCCCCTACTCACGGTCGCACACCCATTTGGGCGCATTCCACATCGAAGAGCCCGACGGCGACGACACCGCCGATGTAGCAGACATGGACCTTATAATCGTACCGGCTGTGGCTTACGATCGCAGCGGCAATCGCGTTGGCAGAGGAAAAGGATTCTACGACCGTCTGCTCGCCCGTGCGAAAGCTCTCACTATTGGCGTCTGCTACGATTTTCAGCTCTTTGACGAAAATGAAATCGAGGCCGACAGCCACGATGTTCCGGTAAACTTCATTGTCGCCGACCGGCATGGCATTATCCGTATCCGTTAACAGAAGAATATAAAACGAGGCCGCGCCAGACCCGAAGTCAGACGCGGCCTATTGCTGCTATTACCTTAGAAACGAAGCTCAAGACCTGCCATGACTGTGGCCCCGGGCATTGGGAATCCATAATTTATCTGATAGTGTGCAGCCGTAAGATTTTCGCCCTTCACAAAAAGCATGAGGGGCGTGCGCATTGCCACACTATAGGCCGCACGGGCGTTTAGAACGCCATAGTTTTGCGTAGTCTCTTCGTTGTTCAGTCCCCATATTCCCATGGCATCGAGCGAAAACTGCCATTGGCCGAGCGAACAGCTTACCTCGCCGAAAAGTTTGTTCTTCGGAGCTGCGACTATCCGCGTATCAGTGTGGAGATAGGCATAACTTGCCTTAAACGACCAAATGCGCGAAAGGCTGTAATTGAAATCAAGTTCAAAGCCTTTATTGATGAATTTACCGGTATTTACATTCAGCGGCCGGCCATTCTGCCGCACGGTCTGAATAAGGTTGTCGCCATTGATATAGTATAGGGCCATTCCCACGTCAATTCCCTTGTCCGGCAACCATTGGCGCAACTCGACTTCGAAATTGTTCATACGCTCGGGCTTAAGGTCGGGGTTATGCGGCGGATACATATACAATTCTCGTATATTAGGCGAACGGAAACCCTTTGCGAAATTGAATTTCAGTCTGTTAGACGACATCGGACGGAATACGAGACCTGCCTGCGGCACCCATTCGTTGCCGAACTGCGACGAATGCTCAAGACGCACACCGGCATTGATGCCGAGACGATTGTCGAACAAAGCCTGCTGCATCATAGCATAGCCTGCTACTTCATTCACATGCCGGTCGGTCACAGGCTCCTCCTCACAACTTGTCTTGTCTGTGTTGTACGCCCTGCCGCCCCAGTGCTTGATGTCGAGTCCGACGCTGAAGTCATTGCCCTGCCAGGGCTTCACTGTCTGATACAGAGTGACACCCATGTTGTAGTCGCGCGAGTTGAAGAAGTAGCTCCGCGGCATATCGTTGTCGTCGAGACCATCGTCTATTTTATGCTTGCCCCAGTTGTAATATGCCTGAATGCCACCCGACGAAATGTCGTAGCGGTTTTTCACAAACACAGAAGCCGTAGTGCGCACCTGACGCGCCCACATGTCGAGCGGCAGCGTGCGGTAGACCGAGCCGGGATTGTCGGCCCGTGTCTCTGTAATCATTGCATTGGCTCCGGCCTCCCAGTGCGACGAGAAATCGTAGTTCAGCGACGCATATTGATTTGCGAGCCAATAACCCATGCCGCGGCGGTTGCCGTCGCTCCGCTCATAGCTTGCAGCGGCGTAGGCCTTCAGGCTACCGGTTCTGTAACCGGCCCGGGCCCCGTATTTCATAGTGCCGTAACTGCCGGCCATGGCACGTAAAGAACCGTTCAGACCTTCGCTCTCGGCCCTACGGGTGATGAGATTCACAGAGCCGCCCATAGCTCCCGAACCGTAAAGCAGCGACGAAGGGCCGCTTACAACTTCCACGCGCTGCACATCATTGGAAACATATGTATCGGGAAGGGAATGACCGAAAATGCCGGCCCACTGAGGCTGCCCGTCGATGAGAAACAACACCTTGTTGCCGCCTCCGACACCACGTATTGTCACAGCTCCGGCAGCTCCGCCGCTCACACCGTAGCCGGCGAGCCCGCGTTCGGTGACAAACATTCCGGGTATGTGATTCTGAAGCACCGGCAAGATATTGGTTTCAGTGCTTTTTTCTATCACATCAGAGCCGACAATCCTCACGTCGAGCGGAAGCAAGGGCACAGGAGCCTTGGCGGCACTCTCAATTACAACGAGTTCGTCGAGTACCCGGGCTGTATCGGCAACTACTTTTTCCGAGGCGGCGGCTCCGGATGCTACAAGAGCCGAAATAATTACTGAAACGTGTTTTATCATATTAGTATCTCTACCGTATTAACGCAACAATTTGACTATAAGATGTGAGGGCACATCAGGAAGACGCTTTCCAAGCTCAGATACAAGGCCGATGAAAGATTCGTCGGGCGTATACTCTTCGCAATCGAAATTGCAGCCAAACCACCGCTCGGGGGTCGAGTAAATACCTGTCCCCCAGCCATATTTCAACCCCGCGAAACTCTCCTTATATATAAAGTCACTTATCAGGAGGTGGCCCGACATCTGCAGGCGTTGCAAAGGACCTTCGAGAATCTGACGCTTTACTTTTACGGGTTCTCCGATGCAGACAAGCTCATCGGGCCTGCGTCGCCGGCGCTCATCGCCGAATATTATGCGCCTCAGTTCTGCCGACGTCGACGCCCTGCCCTCGTCTATCATGTCGAGAATTATCTGCTCTACCGAAAATTCGTCGAATTCTACCGTAGACCGTCGGTAATTGATAAAATCGTGAAGCGCATCTATCGACACAAAAGCCGCCTTATTTTTCAGGAATTTACCGTAGGCAGCAGTTTTGCGCTGTATTACAGGTCCTTTCCACTCCCAGCAACCTTCTTCACCGGCAGCTCCGCCGAAGAGCATACCCGGCTCCGCCATTTCCTCAACCGAGAATCCCTCGATGCAATTTGAGAAAAACGGCAGTATGCCGAAGTGGATAATAGCCTCCTCGAGGTCGTCGATGCTTGAAATTGAAAAACCGAATTTTGGATTATACTGTTTAAAATGCATTATTCATCCGATTTTTTAGGTTTGGGTTTGCGACCGGCACGAATGAGGGCGTCGCTGATAATCCATTGCAGCTGTCCGTTGACAGAGCGGAATTCATCAGTGGCCCATCGCTCGAGCGCCTCCATCGTTGCCGGATCGACACGGAGCAGAAAGCCCTTACCTTTCTCTTTCTTTTCCGGCATAGGCTATATTATTGATAGATAGAGCCTGTATTCACAACAGGCTGTGCGGCCTCATCGGCACAAAGCACCACAAGCAGATTACTAACCATAGCAGCCTTGCGCTCGTCGTCGAGGGCGACAACATCCTGCTCGTCGAGACGGTCGAGAGCCATTTTGACCATAGTCACGGCGCCTTCCACGATTTTCTCGCGAGCCGAGATAATCGCCGATGCCTGCTGACGGCGAAGCATCACCGCTGCAATTTCGGGCGCATAAGCGAGATAATTGATGCGGGCCTCCACGACTTCGATACCGGCCATAGAAAGGCGCTCGTTGATTTTGCGTTCGAGACGTTCGTTGATTTCCTCACCGCCCGAGCGGAGAGTGAGCTCACCCTCGGCAGTGCTGTCCGAATCGTCGTAGGCATAGTGGCCGGTCACTTCACGAAGTGCTGCATCGCCCTGAATACGCACAAATGCCGTAAGGGCTTTATCGCGACTCGAGGCCGACAAGGTCGCTTTTCCATTATTATCCTGCACCACGACAGGCTCATCGGAGTCGACATCGAACACAGCTTTGTATGTATCGCACACTTTCCACACAAGCACCATGCCGATAAGCACGGGGTTGCCGATTTTATCATTAACCTTTATGGGGTCGATGTCCATATTGCGGATGCGCAGCGACATCTTGCGACGGTTGCAGAAGGGGTTAATCCAGAAGAAGCCTACTTTGTCGAATGTGCCTTTGTATTTGCCGAAAAATATTATCACACGGCTTTGGTTGGGCTGCTGCGAAAAGAAGCCGAATAGCAACACCACATATGCAAGCATGCACAATATAAACACAGGCGCACCAAAGAAATACGGCAGCTGTTCATATTCACAGGCAACTATCGACAGTATACCTACACACAAAAGCACAAAATTGTAAGCGAGCATAGCGAAGCCATTCAATACCGCTCCGGTGTAGGGATGCTCGCAGCCGTTTGTTGTTTTCATATTTGATATTATTTTGATATTATTTTGATGCCACAAATATATTGCAACTTTTTCATTCCTGCAAGAAAAAACGCAAAAAAAAAGCACGATACTGAAAAAATATGCGTAACTTTGCCTCATCGAATACGCGGTAGTGGCTCAGTTGGTAGAGCATTGGCTTCCCAAGCCGAGGGTCGCGGGTTCGAGCCCCGTCTACCGCTCAAAGCAAGCCCCCTTCCACACCGACGTGCAGAAGGGGGCTTGTAATTTATTATAATACAGGCGAATTAATCGAATTTACTCAACTGCATATACAAGGCGTGCAGCGGAAGTCCCATTACATTATAGAAACAGCCATCGATTTTGGTAATGCCTGCAGCGCCAATCCACTCCTGGATGCCATAGGCTCCGGCTTTGTCGAAAGGTTTATAACGCTCCACATAATCGGCAATGACTTCTGGTGATATATCTCCGAAAGTGACCGAGGTATGCTCGGCGAATGTTTCTGTTTTCGTTTTGGTTGTAAGAGTAACGCCCGTAACTACGGTGTGTGTACGACCCGACAGCCCACCGAGCATGGCGCAGGCCTCTTCGGACGAATGCGGCTTGCCCAAAATGGCACCATCGAGAATCACTACAGTATCGGCGGTGATTATCATGGTATTGTCGCAGTTCTCATCGAGATAAGCGTGAGCTTTGAGACGCGAAAGATATGCCGGCACTTCTTCTGCGGGCAGCGATTCGGGATATGTCTCGTCAATTTCTTTCGTTGCAGCAATTTCGTAGTGCGGCAATATCAGCGACAGCAATTCTCTGCGACGGGGCGAACCCGAAGCCAAGAGTATGCGCATGTCTTTTAGCCGCTCCGACGGCCACGGCGGAAGTACGCGCGCCGATGCGGCAAAATTAATCGAAGCGTTTGTTTCCATTGCGTTTACCATGCATATGCTTTGTCGGCCGACAGCCAGTGTCCCTGCGCACGCATCACCTCTTCGAGAATTTCGCGTGCAACACCATGTCCGCCGTCGGCAGCGGTGACAAACTTCGCCACAGCCTTGCACTCGGCGGCTGCATCGCGTGGGGCCACAGCGAGGCCGCAGGCTCGGAGAACAGGCAAGTCGGGAATATCGTCGCCTGCATAAACGACTTCATCGGGGCTGAGATTATTATCGGCAAGCCATTTCTCAAACACCGGCAATTTGTCGGAAACGCCCATAAAAATATCTTGAACGCCGATTACATTGAATCGCCCGGGAATGGAAGGCACATTGGCACCGGTAATTATAGCCAGCCGCAAGCCGGCCTTCACCGCGAGCTGCATGGCGTATCCGTCTTTCAGATTTGCCATTCGCAAAGGCACACCGTTGGGCGACATCGGAATAGTCGAAGGCGACAGCACGCCGTCGACATCAAAAGCCAGCGCCTTGATTTTTTTGAGATTATAGTCGATTTTGCTCATTTTCAATATTGTGGGAGCGTAATATGAGTGCGGTAAGTTCTTTATAGACAGGCTTGAGCTCGTCGGGCAAGGCATTGCACTGCCGCGAAATCACATCGAAGTCGCCGCGCCGGGCCGGGCCTGTCTGCGCATCGTGAGGACTGAGCGCAAAAGCCTTGTCGACCGTGCCTTTGAGCAAGGGGCGCACAACATCGAGCGGATATCCGGCACTGCCGAGCAGCTGCTCCACACATTCCAATAAAATATTCGGAAAGTTGTTTGTGAACACTCCGGCGATATGGAGCACTCGCCTATGCCCGGCATCGGCATGATGCACATGAGGCGAAATGCTGCGTGCCACAGCATCGACAAGCGCATAATCGGCTTCGTCGGAGGCTTCGGTGAAGAACGGCACCTCGCTTATATCAACATCGGCTCCGACTGAGAACGATTGCAGCGGATAGAGCACACCCGTACGGTGACTTAGCGGCAGGAGGGCTTCTTTTTCCACTGTGCCCGACGTATGCACCACGAGCGGACGACTCTCTATCGGGCCGATAGCGGCGACAACATCGTCAGTGGCATTGTCGGCAATGCTGAGTATTACAATATCGGGGGAGAAACCGGCCACACGGCTGAAATCGTCGGTAGCTTGGGCTCCGATGGGCTCGGCGAGCTTGCGCGCATGCTCTATATTGCGGCTACATACAGCCACAATATCATCACCCAGAGCTCTCGACAGATGAGTGGCCACATTGCCGGCTCCGACGAGTACTATCCGGGGCATAATCACTCACCTACGGCGTCGTTACGCCATGAGCCGATATGCACTTTTTCCCATTTGAGTTTTGCCGGGTCGACGGGTTTGCGAGTCTCGGCGGAGTAGCCGAATGTCATGATGCACACAACCACCATATTCGACGGAATGCCGAGCAGTTCGCGCACTACATTCTGCGACTCTTCGCCTTCGGCATTGTATCGGCCGAGTACCTGCACCCAGCACGAACCGATGCCGAGCGCCGCAGCCTGAAGATGCATGAAAGCAGCAGCTACCGAAGCATCTTCGATATATGCCTCGCTTTCTTCGGGATTGGTTGTCACAACCACGGCAAACGGGGCTGTAGCCAGCGACGTGGCATAGACTGGCTTGCATTTCTGCAACTCAAGCATTACATTGTGGTCTTCTACGGCCACAAACTGCCACGAGCGCGCGCTTTTTGAATTGGGGGCAAGCAAGCCGGCCTCAAGTATTGTCTTTACGTCTTCGGGAGATATCTGTCGGTCGGTATAACGGCGGATGCTATGACGTTCGAGAAGTAACTGATGAAAATCCATATTCGTTCAATAATATTAACGACTGAATGCCCATGCAGAGGGATACGCATCGTAAACGCCGAGATTACGCGCCGCCACATTAAGTTCGTCGAGAGTCGGTGCCGAAAGCGCATACACGCGCCAACGTCCTTGCTCCGACAGAAGGCGAAGCGGCATCTCTGTCGTGCTGTGTGCGGCAATGAATTTTTCTGCGTCTTTCTGAGTGGCCAGCGAAGCCACAATAAGGCAGTATCGGGCCGGAGCGTCGTTGGTCTCAACGACTTCTTCCACAAGCTGACGATGACGTATTTTTGCAGGAGCCGAGCCGTCGGCAGGGGTGTTCAGAATAAGCACAAGAGCCGATTTCGAGGCCTGCGCCTGACCGGAAATGTCGAGCACAGTCTCATCAGACGTATTGCCCTGAATTTTCTCTATGCCCATCGAAGCCATCTGCGGCACAGATTTTTCGTGCTCTGGCATATGAGCCATAACAAAGGCAATCACAGCCACAAGGGCAATTGCTGCGGCGCTTGAGGCCGTACGGCGAAGATAACGTGCAAAGGTCTCGCGTCGGCGGCGCAACATTTCATCTTCTGAGTCTGCGGCATATGTTGTCTCCGCAAGCTCAATCGGCGCGATATCAAGTGTTTTGTACCACGATACGTTCTCGGCATCGAAAGCGAGCGTGCCGTTGTCGGGCCTTGCGTAGAGCGTGCCGAGATTGCCGAGCGGCACATGAACACCATGGGCGAGTGTGTCGTGCAGGACAGCCAACGATGCGAGCAACTTTGCCGATGCTTCGTCGGAGCTAATACTCTCTGCATGTGCGATTGAAGTTACAACAGCCGCATTGTCGGCCGGCGCGCCGGCTTCGAACGACACATACCGGAATGGTGCCGAAATGCTTCCATTGGCATTCACAGCAGCGCTGCGGCTATTGAGCACAAACACGCCGAGACCGTCGACCGCCGCAAATCCGTCGGCGAGCAACATATGATTGATATGTCTCAGAAGCGTGTTCATACTTTGCAACCACAAAAGTAATTATTTTTTTACAAAACGCAAAATAAATTGCAAACCTCCAAGATGAAATCGCTCAAAATCGATCAATACAATAGTGATTTTTCTAACGAAAAATGCATATTTATATCTTCGGCATTCATCACTTCGATGCAGTCACCAAACGGATATCACCAAATGGCATATTGGCTTGATAGTCTCTGTGCCACAGGCGTTCAGTGGTATATAGCCTTTATTCCGGCGATATGCCCGCTAAGCATTCACCCGACGACTATTCAATTATGTTGTCGACATCGATTAGGTTCTCATCGGAGCAGAGAGAATTGTGCGCATCGTGAGGCATCACCGAAGCCGTGGTGGCGTTGAGCACCGGATTGGTACTCGGCTGAGAATGAGGCTTCGAGGGCTTAGGACGCGTGTGGCGCTGAGTATTGTCGGGCTTAGGAGCTACGGGTTGTGAAAGTTTGCGACGCTCGTTTTCCTCCCATTTCTTTATGGCCAGCCTGGCAATGTCGAGTTGCACCGAAGCCACCTTATCGATTAGCTCTTTCTTAATTTTCAGCTCTGCCTCGAGACGCATTTTATCCTCTTCGACCTTAAGCTGCGTCGCCGCGCCGTTGATTTTCTGCATATCTTCCTGAAATTCGAGGGAATTGAGATAGCGGTCCATACTCTCCTCCATTGCGTGCACATAGCGGTCGTATGAGCCTATTGGCGTGGCAATTTTTACCACTGTGGGAAGCAGCTCTACAATAAGGAATACCAGACGGACAAGCCATAAGGCAAACCACTGCGTAGCCTCGGTGCGATTACCGTTTGCATCTTTTTTGTTTACAGTAAACTCGAGTATCTGGAAGTTGCGGATGAAGTCGTTGCCTTTGCGCAGTTGCTCTTTCTTCACCGACTCGCTCTCACTGCGCTGTTCGGCTGCCTTATGAGCCGACTCCGAACTCTGCTGCCAGCTTTTGATTGCCATAGCGCGATTGCTCTCTTTTTCGGCCTTGTCAGTTTTTTTCTGTGCGAGTTCGGGCGTAAGGCTGTCGATTTCTTTTTGTTTCTGCGCTTTCCATGCCGCAGCCGCCTTATTCATTTCGGCTTTTCGAGCCGACATAATACTGCGATTGCTCGTCATTTTTGCCGATGCGGCATTTAGTACCGATTGCGACTGCATTGCTTTTTCCGACTCCGATTTATATTGTCTTTTAGCTTCGTTATAAGCAGCGAGCGCACTGTTGTATGCGTTTCGCGCTGTTATGTAAGCGCTGCTTGAGGGGTTCGATTTTTCGGCTTCAAGACGGTTTATGCGGCTTTGAAGCGTATTAATTTCGGTCTGAAGCACTCCGGCTTCGTTTCCAAACTGCTCCGAGAGAGCAAAGGCGTTTCTTGAGTCGGCACGGTAATCGTCTTCGTGCGAGAGCGAACGATGCACATCGCCGAGCTTACTCGACTCATAAATCAGAAACTCTTCTTCATTGGCTGCAATATAGTCGCGAAATATATAGAGCTCGAGAGGGACCGACACCATAAGGGCAACTACAGCTGCAAGAAGAAAACGCAGGAAGAAAGGCACCACCCACCTCTGACGCTTCAGTGTGGGGTCTTTCTTCATTGTTATCACCAGACAGCGGTCGATACAATAAATAAGTACCGACCAGCCCAAACCGAAGAGCATGGCGACACCGAAATTGCCAGAGCCGGAGCTGTCGGACATAAAATACCACGCGGCCGCGGTGCCAGAGCAGAACGCCGCCAATGCCGTGACACAGATCACTGCACCTATTGCTGAAAACTTGAAGTAGTCGGTCGGACAGTTCTTAAGAATCTCCGGATTCGCTCCAGCGACCTTCCACATTAATTTCTGGAAACTCATAACTGATTAGCTTTAAGCCTTAAGGCTTCGTGTAAGTTCTTTTCTTTAAACAATATCACAAATATGCCCCACCATATACATATGAGCACGAACGCTCCGGGCAGCACTGCGGCCGACGAGGCGCACAGACGCCACAACTCGCCGATGCCGCAAGTGCTCACGGCAACAGTGTTGCCAGATGTAAGCAGAAATGCCACTGCTGGCACTGCTGCAAGTATAAGGCTGAACATAAACAATATACAAAATATAGGCTGCGCATCCTCACCCCGGCGACGGATCCGTGCCAACAAAATGTCGACCCAAATATTGCCGGCTACAGCAATCAGTCCTGCAAGACCTATAAGGGACATCTCGTAGCCCTGATAATACATAAGCAGATACAGCGCGGCCACGGCACAAAGCAACTGCCAGAGCCGGTTGCCCAACAATATAGCCGACAGCAAAGGCCGATAGGTGGCTATGCACATATCGGCAAGCGAAATATGACGGCGCCGCTTAATGCTGTGACGTCGGTCATATATAGTGTATCTCACAATTTCTTTCATCGGCGGAATTCGAGCATCGTTTCAATCACTTTTTTCCAGCCTTGAGTGTCGTAGAGCACTTTAAGCGAGCGAAAACCTTCGCCGTACACAGGGTCGGGGTCAAACATCTCGCACGCCATGCGGCGTTGAGCCTCCGCCTTGTCGATAGTGCTAAGCACCAGATACTCGCCGAGGTTGCAGAAACCTTCGCAAATGGGTGACGGGGCATCAATTTTTTTGCCATACTGCCACAGATGAAGTATCTCGTGCGCAAAAGTGCCGGCAAAGGCTATCTTAGACAGGTTGCGGAGCAGGCAGACACGGTAAACGCCGTCGGATTTATTATACGCCAGCCCGAAAACAGCAGCACCGGTCCCGTTTACACCTTGTGATACAAGCTCTTGCATCTCGCTCACCGAAACAAGATGAAGCTTATGGCCGGGAAAACTCATGCCGAGCTTCCTATAGAAATTATGCACATAATCTACAAGCCTCACGGCAATTTTGGGGTCGATTGACTTTGAGGCACACGAGGAGCACAGCGCGCCGTAGGCCGGAATATTTATCGCTGTCGACGGATTGCACATGGCCGTGCATCCGAAACACATCTGCACGTCGTGGTGACCACAGGCCACATTGCCCATATGGTCGCGATAATACATGTCGGAGTCTACCGGCGGACGGCCGCAGACGATACATTTCTCCGCTCCGGTGAGTAAACCCACATATCTGTATATAAGTCCGTTCATAATTCCTCAAGAAAATATTTTTTAAGCCGGTGCAGATAATATCTCACTTTGTCGCGCATCGGCAAGGGTAATAGGCTATGATTCTCGACCGACGATATATTGAGCATATCGAAGCTGAAATCGAGCGATGGCAACTCCGGCGACGAAATTTCAATTTCCGACGGCAAAAGATTGCTCAGCATTGACATTGGTATTTTGGGCAACTGTGTCACACCGATAGACAACGAAGCCTGCTGCAGACTGCCGGCAGAGCTGCGGGCCACGAGTGTTACGGTGCTACGGCGGGCGGGCGCGAAAGTATATCGATTGCCGGGCTGCGAGCTCACATCTATTGTCTCCTCGCAGAAGGCGTCGTCGCGAATGACGAGCCTGAGTGTCTTGCAACCGGCCACGTCCCACCAAAGGTCGACCGCACAGCCCTCGACAATGGCGTTGGACGAAGCCTTGAACTCCTTGATTTCGAGAGGCGGAAACACCTTCACGCTCACACTCTGCGGTTTCGAGATCTGCGAATTGCCCTTGAACACGATTTTAAACATCGTGTCGTGCTCAGGATTGAACTCTCTTGAGCCTTCTCCACCCAATGAATAGCTTTGGCTCTCGTTTGTCACCATGTCGGTAACGGTGAGCTCGGCCGAAGTTGGATGAGTTTTGCGCTTACTCCGCTTATTGGTTTTGCTGCTTTTTTCGGAGATACAGCTCTTCCACGACACCGTAACGCTATCGCCGAGCACCAGGTCCGATTTACTCACCTTGATACTACCCGACTCTACTTTGGCATTCATATCGGGCACCTCGAATTCTTCGGCCACATACTCGCTCACTTTATGCAGTATGCCGGCAGCATATCCGAGGGCTTCGATAAGGTATTCTATATCACGCGCATTGGCTTGAAATATTTGTCGGAGACGCATCGCCCAATAGTCCTTGAGCTCGTCGAATGCCGTAGTCTGACAAGATTTTAACGCCGCATAAAAAGTGTTGGCGTTATCCCAACGGTTGAGTTCACAAAGCAGCGGCACAAGACGCAGAGAGTCTTTATTGCAGTATGCAGCTACGACGGGGAGTGTCTGCTCGTCGGAGATAAGTTTGAAGCGGCTGAGATGCGCGCTCGTTTCGAGGACGCAGAGTTCGCGAAGTACTTTATATAATCCGACCCCTTGTCCCGCAGAAAACGTCTCACCGGTGAAGGTGGAGCACATACTGCAATAAGTCAGCGGAAGACTTGTGCTTCGAACAAGCCTTCCCGGACATTCCGGAGTGGGACAAGAGAGGGGCATAAATGCTTAATCGCTTAGACTGTTTCTATAATTTTCGACAGAACGCAACTCTTTTTCCGCGTTTTCGAGCGCACGCTGTAATTTCTCGATACTTTCTTCGCGCAATTTTATTTCTATGTCGATGCGCATCAGTTCTTCTGTACGATGACGTATTTCCTCATCATTGCGCTTATTATCCTTAAGCAAAGCCTCTTCGGTATTGGCGAACGAAGATGGCTCTTCTCTATGCTCTTCGCACCAACTTTTAATTTTACTATAAAAATCGGCGAATACACTCTTCACGCTTTTATTCTTATTCACTTGCTCATTGAGGTCATTGCGCTTTTTGATCAAAGAATCTCTCTCTCTTGTAAGGATATCAAGGCGCGACTTATAATGATTGATTTTTTTAACGCATATTTCGCGCTTGTCATTCAAAATACGCGGCATCATACCACGGATTGCGTCGAGGTCGACCCAGCAGGCAATCGACATGTCGTCGCCGCTGTAGTATTGAGAGTAGTTGTCGAGGCGTTTAGCCACATTCTGCGCCAGATAATCCCAGCCTTTGGCATGCACTCGGCCTAAGAAATCGATGCCGTAACACGAATACAGCTCCTCGGGCGTGCCAAACGAGTCGTCCATACCGTCGGAGGCAAGGAAGAGGGCCGAGACCTCATCAAGGTCCACACCATAGCAATAGCGCATTGTGCGGGGCTCGATTTCGCACAGCGATGTGGTGATGTTGGTGAAACAATCCTTATCCCAGGGCACAGGCTCGTATACAGAGCCGTCTTTGCGGAAGGCCACAATCTTGCCGTCGCCAAAGTGGAGAGCAAACCAGTATGTGGAGGTTCGCACGGCAGCCTGAAGGGTGCAGCCGTAGACACGCATCACAGCCCTGCGGTCGTCTCTTTTCAAGGACTCGAAATCTTTGGGGTCAATCAACTTGCGCTCGGCCTCCGAGAGGCTACAGGCAAGCCAGTCTTCATACACCCTGCGCTCCCAGCGGTAGAGAATCGCCGCGCCGAGATGACGAAATATCTCGTCGGCCTCGGCAGATACCGGAGCAGGCTGCTCGGCGAGGGTACCCTGCTGCAAAAGCGATGTGCATCCCACTCCGGGAAGCATTGACTCCTTGAAGCGTGATGCAAACTCTTCAAGGGCTTCAAGCGCGCACTCCACGGCTATGCGCGAGCCGCGGTCGCTGCGGAAGTGCGGACTGCTGCCGTGCCCGTCGGAGAGAGCAAGAATTATGGAGCCGTCGTGGAGGCGTTTACTGCCGGCGCTGTCCTGACAGATAAGATTTTTCTTTATATGGCTTGCCCCCTGGCGTTCCAGAGAGAGTATTTCGACATTCATACTTTATCGTTTTTTTGAAGAGAAGAGATTAAGCAAAGGGGTCGTCACCGTCATTCAGCGGATTGAGTATTTCTTTGTTGTCAGATGGTTTATCACCTTTCTTGTCTGTTTTGTCCTTGCCCGGGTTGTCTTTTTTCTCCGGTTTTTCTTCCTTTTGTGCCGGCCAAGGATTATAAGCCGGAGTGCCGGGGTCTGCCGAACGTTTTTCCTTGAGCAGAGCGAGTATAAAGGCTCGCAAGCGTTCGTTCTCAATGACCGAACGAGCCTTAAAGAAAGCATTGTTGTCGATAGGCAAGGCCCTCATGTTGCACTGCAGTCTGACATCGTTGCACACCACTGCAATGGTGCAGCGAAGATGCAGAAATTCCTCCACATTTTTGTCAAGCGACGTTGCAAGGTCGGCAGCTCCGCAGTAAGTGAAAATCACCAATATCACACGTCGCTTGCCGAAATCCGACAGCGGCAGGTCGCTGAGCGCGTGGTAGAGATTGGGCATACCGCACGGCCCGGCAAACAAGAGTTTGGAATCAAACTTATTTGTATTTTCGGCCCACACTGTCGGCTCCGGCTTATTGGAGTAGTTGAGTGTTCCCACACGACATTCGCGCGGAAGCTCGCCTACAATATCCGTGGCAAACATCCGCATCGATTCGCACACCTCAATGCCCGGCCGCAGCTGCGGCGAGCACTCGCATACAAAAATGATGTCGGGGAGTATCTTCATATACAGAATCGGGAGATTAATTTTACTCGTTGAAGAGGTCTGCGTCGCCGAGAGGCTTAGAGCTTGTTTAAAAACGATTGTTAACAGAAGTGAGTTTTCGGAGAGAAATAA
>RYWL01000129.1 GCA_003979155.1 Muribaculaceae bacterium | reverse complement strand
TGACTACAATCACACCGTTTGCAGCACGCGTGCCGTAGATTGCAGTTGCTGCAGCATCTTTAAGCACTGTGATGCTCTCGATATCGGCAGGGTTCAGACCGGCAATCGACGACTGATAGAGGTTGTCGATGTCTTTGAGCTCTTCGGTCGATGGCAGGTCAGTACCGTTCATGGGCACGCCGTCAATCACCCAAAGAGGGTCTTGAGTGCCCTGGAGTGAAGCCGTGCCTCGGATACGTATTTTAAGGGGTGCTCCGGGCGAACCTGAGCTTTGCACCGCCGACAGACCGGCAATCTGGCCTGCGAGCGCCTGGTCGATATTCATCACCGAGCCGATGGCGGCATCGTCGATATTGAGTTTTGTAATGGCGGCAGTAAGCTTTCGCTTTTCAATCACCTGATAGCCTGTTACGACAACGTCGCCGAGCACTTCCGATGCCGGGTCGAGCTTTAAGTCGTAGTCATCCACGCCGTCGACAAGATGTATTGTACGCGGGGTGAAGCCTATCGAGCGGATTTCAATCTCCGTCACTTTTGACGGTATTGTAAACCGGAAAACGCCGTCAATGTCGGTAACAGCGCCAAGCACTTTGGCCGTAGAGCCTGCTTTTTTAAGCTGGGTTTCCGAAACTGTGACCGACGCGCCTATTACGGGCTCACCGTCTTCCGACGATATAATCACGCCACTGATGGTGCGTTGTGCCGACGCTCCCATAGCAAAGACCGAGAGCATTACAGCGGTCAACAATGTAGTCAAAACCTTTTTCATTGCACTGGAATAATAATATGTGTTTCGTAATATGAAAGTCGCCTTAGCCCGGTGCGGTCCAAAAAGCCGAATTTCAGGCTGACAGACAGCAACTTATACATGTATAATGATTTGAGCAAAGGCAAGCCGTAGGAGACGGCTCGCCTGCGGAGAATATCCGTAGACAGAAGGCCGGTCAGTTGAACTGCTGATTCAGACCTAACGAAGTATTGATGCGCATGACGAGGTCTTCGTAATGGCTGCGAGTATCGCGCGACGCAGAGGGGATGCGGCTTTTGAGAAGACGGAGGATTCGTAAAAGCTCACCTCGTTTGAGCGAGATGGCATCGGATATACGATTGGCATGCGAACCGTAGAAATTGATCTGGCGGTGTCCGGCAGTACGTTCTCCCGCAGCCATGCACTCATAGCATTTCAGTGGAGTCTCAAGCGACAGAAGTGCCATGGACTCGTTGTCACCGGGAAAATCGCCATGCACATGCTTGTCGCCGTCGGCGAGGGCTCGCTTCGAATCTTTGAGACCCATGTTTTCATTGGCAGCAATCATAAGGGCGTCGACATAGTTTTTCTGCATCGAACGCTCGTCTTTTGTAAGACTTTTGCCGGCCACAGTAGAACCGAAAATGTGCTTGTGAACCAAGTCGATGAGCTCCGACGGCGCAAAAGCTTTGTTTCCGTTGGCGGCGGCATTCTCATACATGCGCATTATACGGTTGTCCGACAAGAGATCCCACAGCACATAGCTGCGTGCGTTGTTGAGCAGATATACGGGTGAATTCTCGATACGGCCTACAGGGCTGTTTACAATGATATATGTATATCGGGTCACATCGGAGTCGAAAAGCCAGTCGGTATCGTCTAACACATTCTCAAGAACAAACTCGGCGGCTGCTTTCTGACGGTCGCGCTCCACATGTGTGTAGGTCGGGTTGCCGTCGCCTACGGTAGTGTTGTCGACGTAGATGCCACCCACATTGGCCATGGTGTGGTATATGTAGCGCTGCCACTGACCGATGACCGACGACAGCAGATTCGAAGCTTCGTCGTAGTCCTGGCCCTGCTCGCCCGAAGTTGTCCACTTCACGATATTGGGCACAATACGCTTGAGATTCGCAATGCCGTAAGAAGCCGATTTCACGGCATCGTCGCCTAAGTCTTCACTCAGGGCTCGGGGGTCGAGGGCGTCGCGCGAATCCTGAGCCTCGCTGTAACGATAGAGGTCGCCGGTGTAGGGA
>RYWL01000128.1 GCA_003979155.1 Muribaculaceae bacterium | reverse complement strand
GTCCGGACACGTTTTGTTCGGAGGATGATATAGTTTAATTTTGTTGACAAACTTATCCGTATAAGGTTGACTGTTTTTATTTTTAGAGAATATCATGTCATATGTCTTGATAATTCCGAATTTCGCACATCACGAAATAGAAACGGAAATGCACCGGTTTCTCGTTTCCGGCTCTGCTGAATCGCCAAAATTCCATCAAAGTTCTGCCGTAAAGGCCTTATTGGGTTGCCATAACGGCCTCTTTACCCTCCCATTACGGCCTCGTTGCAATGCAACTACGGCGCCGTTGCAACCTCGGGAGGCCCTTACGGCAAAACCCGCAAAGCAAAAATGAGGTGATTTTATTGCACACTTACGTTACAAACACGACTATACCTCTGATAGACAGGCTATTAAAGATACACGCTCAAAACTCGCATATTTGCACAAAAAAAATATTCTGTCGAGAATTTGCGAGTTTTACGGGCTATAGGTAAAGTATTTTCAGTACAAACATTTGATGATGTTCCAACATATCCGCAATGCCTCATGCTTGTACTGCTCCTACAGTAACTGCCAACGACACGCTTTCATGTCAACGAAACCGGATTTCCGGAACACCACCCCCTCGACTTCGAGCAATGCCTGTTGCTGCGGCCAGCACGGGGCCGTGCGCCCTTGGGAGTTGACGACACGCCACGCCGGAACATGATGTCCGGCCGGCAATGAAGACAAGGCACGGGCCACAAGGCGCGAATGGCAAGGATAGCCTACGAGCCGTGCCACATCTCCGTATGTGAGAACCTTGCCCTCGGGTATATGACACACCACCTCGCAAACTTCCTTATAAAACTGTTCGATGTCAGGTCTAAGCATTAATACCGGTATTTCAATTTCCAAATGGCGGTCAAAACCGTCTGTCTGCCGAGCAGCCTGGCTGCAACTAATCTTTCAGACATCCCACGGGAACAACATACACCCCATCTTCGCGCCGATAGGCATAAAAGCCTACCGCTGTAAGCACCATAAGGAACGACGGC
Source organism: Muribaculaceae bacterium (assembly GCA_003979155.1). GTDB lineage: Bacteria > Bacteroidota > Bacteroidia > Bacteroidales > Muribaculaceae > CAG-873. Next base: position 1,010 of record RYWL01000128.1, on the reverse strand, counting down.
TGTTTCATTCGGCCGGTATCTATCTTGCCAGAAAGTTCCTTTAATGTCTTTACTCCTTCATTTATCAAATCGTCCCCCCCGAGCTTGATTTCCACAAGTCCGTATGAGCCGTTTCGGAGATGCACCACCGCATCACACTCCAGTCCATTCCTGTCTCTGAAGTGATAAACACGCCCGTTAAGAGCCTCGGCATACACCCGCAAGTCCCTCACACAGAGCGTTTCGAATATCAATCCGAATGTATTCAGGTCGTTGATAAGGTCGGACGGGCCCAGTCCCAAGGCTGCCGTTGCTATCGACGGGTCGGTGAAATAGCGGGTATCCGACGTTCTTATAGCCGACTTTGAGCGCAGATTCGGATTCCACGCCTCCGAATCCTCGATTACGAATATCTTCTTCAGTGCGTTTATATACGATGCTATCGTATCTTCGGCAAACGAGTCGGACTCGTTTGCCATCAAGTCGGCTTTGATAGTGCCATAAGAAGCCTGCGCCCCCTGATGGCGGGCATACGAACGCAGAAGCCGATGGGTGCGCGCCGGGTCGCGGCTCACGCCATCGACCATCGATACATCGCGCTTTTCCACTGCATCGATATAATCGAAAGCCTGGTCGAGAGCTATGTCACCGCTCATGTTTACGGCCAACGGCCATCCGCCACGGCATGCGAGAAAAGCCATCTTTTCAAGGTTCATCGACGACATCCCGCCTATAATCTCGGGGGTAGTAAACAGCTCTGCCAGCGACACTTCGCCCGTTGATTCGCCTGATTCCCACAACGACATAGGCCGCATGCGCAACCATCCAATCCGCCCCGTGCCGGAATGAACGACCTCACTCATGTCGGCCGGAACCGACGAGCCTGTAAGAATGAACAATCCCAAATGCGGACTGTGGTCGGCCTCGAACCTTATACTGTCCCACAGGGCCGGTGCCACCTGCCATTCGTCTATCAGTCGCGGTTTGTCGCCCTGCAGCAATATAGCCGGATTTATCTTGGCCAACTGCTT
>RYWL01000025.1:21753-22093 GCA_003979155.1 Muribaculaceae bacterium | reverse complement strand
GTGTGCGTGCGCTTCTTAGGCGAACGCCGGCTCTTTCTCTCCTCGCCCAACGTGGCATCGGACATAGGCCCGGGCGTAATTAATGACAATACCCCTACGCCAATAGCGCAGGCCACGCCTCCGAGGGCTTGCCTCAGACTCGGGCTTCCGTCATCGCAATGCAGGCTTTTGATGGCAGCACGCATCCGCTCGGGATTGCTCCGTGCTTCCGACAGAAGCATCTGCTGCAGTATGGCGCGTCGCTTTTCTTCGGTCGCCGCCGAAATAGCCGCTACACACTCTGCAAGGTCGTCGCGATTGCAGTTGCCGACAAAGTATCCCAACGGGCTGTCGTCGTATG
>RYWL01000025.1:950-21743 GCA_003979155.1 Muribaculaceae bacterium | reverse complement strand
CTATGTTGCCGCCTAAATATCGCGACATCTTCACCAGGGGGCGCAATTCGATGTCAGGGACAAGACGAAAAGCGCCGAGCCCGCACGTATCGCCAAAGTCGTCCGGCGAACCAATCAGCAAGCAGTTGTAGTCGTCGCCTAAAGGAAGGCCGGGAATTGCTTCGACCGGTATGTACCGTATGTCATTTCTTTTGGCTGTCATCTCTCCTGAATTATTGTCTCCAACAGAATCTTCGCCAAATTTAGTCATTTTAGTAATGCGGGCAAAGACATTGTGCAAGAATCTCTCTTCGGGGCTTCTGTCTTTTTCAAATTCGATATCATTCATTTTTCAGATTTCTTGATTCTCTATAATCAGAGAGTGCGCAAGCGCCCCGGTTCTCACACACAAAAAAAAAGCGGCCGCACACCGCAACTTCAACGAAGAAGTGGTGCGTAGCCGCCTCGATGGACCGGTTGTCAGGCCTTATTTGTCGCGCTCCGACGTGCTCGGGTGAACGCGATACGCAGCCTCGCCGTTGTCAGGGAGGTCGTCGGTTGTAGCCACAACCACAACCGGCATGCTCACGACTGCCGTCGCCGGAGTTTTATCGTTGGCATATACGGGGCACTCTACAGAGAGTGTATGTGTTCCTACAGCGACATTCTCACCGATATACAGGCTGTAGCCATAAGGGGGTGTGATGGTTGAACCTACATAAAGGCCGTCCCAGATATAATTGGCTCCGGTAATGAGAGCGCTCTGGCCCTGCTCGTTGTTTATAACAGTAATTGACGATACATTTAGATTTTCGCCTACGGCCACATAAACTTTACCGTCGACCTGAACGGCATTCTCAAAAGCGATATCGAAATCAACATTTGGTAAATCATCGTCGTCGCTGCACGATGCAAGACAAAGCATGGCGACAACAGGAAGGAGGAAAGAAAGAAACTTTTTCATGTTCACAAATAATTGAGTTAAATAAACAGATAGTATAATGGCATGAGTAGAGCCCTTGTATCAGGCTCTCACTCATGTCCTGACAGTAATATATCCTTAATTATTACGGAAAACGAGGTCGTCGTTCTCCACATCTATAGTGATAGGGTGCGACCGGTCGACTTTCTGTGCCAGTATGTCTTTCGACAACTGATTGAGCACGAGACGGTGGATAGCCCTCTTCACAGGACGTGCGCCAAACTCGGGGTCGTAGCCTTCATCGGCAAGATAGCTCAGAGCCTTGGGAGTGATTTTAAGCTCAATGCCCGAAGACTTCTGCAACATGCGCTGTATGCTGTGCAGCTGCAGGCCCACAATCTCTTCGATTTCGGTGCGGTTGAGGGGCGTAAACATTATTATTTCGTCGATACGGTTGAGGAACTCCGGACGGATATTTTCCTTAAGCATCTCGAGTACCCGGGCCTTGGTCTCCTCCACTACCTTGGGTTTGTTCTGTGGAGTGAGCTTGGAGAAGTTCTCGCGTATGAGCTGCGAACCCATATTCGATGTCATGATGATTATGGTGTTCTTGAAGTTCACGTTGCGACCTTTGTTGTCGGTGAGACGTCCGTCGTCGAGCACCTGAAGGAGTATGTTGAACGTATCGGGGTGCGCTTTCTCTATTTCATCGAAGAGCACAACCTGATAAGGCTTGCGGCGCACCGACTCGGTGAGCTGACCGCCTTCTTCGTAGCCGACGTATCCGGGAGGCGCGCCTACAAGACGCGACACTGAGTGTTTCTCCTGATACTCGCTCATATCGATACGGGTCATCATGTTCTCGTCGTCGAACAGATACTCGGCAAGAGCCTTGGCAAGCTCTGTCTTGCCCACGCCGGTAGTGCCTAAAAAGATGAACGAACCAATCGGACGCTTTGGGTCGTTGAGGCCGGCACGGCTTCGACGTACGGCATCGGCAATGGCGGTGATAGCCTCGTTCTGGCCAATGACGCGCTTGTGCAGTTCTTCTTCGAGATGCAGCAGCTTTTCTTTCTCGCTCTGCACCATTTTGCTCACGGGTATTCCCGTCCAGCGCGAAACTACATCGGCGATATCGTCGGCATCGACTTCCTCTTTGATAAGGGCTTTCTCGCCCTGCATATCGTTGAGTTGCGACTGCACAGTCTGTATATCCTTTTCTTTTTCGGATATGCGTGAGTAGCGGATTTCGGCCACACGGGCATAGTCGCCTTCGCGCTCGGCTTTGTCGGCATCGAATTTCAGCTGCTCGATGTCGATTTTATCCTGCTGGATGCGTGCAATGAGGTCTCGCTCTGCTTTCCACTTCGCGGTGTAGTTTTTCTCCTCGTCGCGCATCTCGGCGATTTCTTTCTCTATGGCTTTCACGCGCTCTTCATCGCCCTCGCGCTTTATAGCCTCTCGCTCAATTTCTTTCTGAGCTATGCGGCGGGTGATGTCGTCGAGAGCCTGAGGCACAGAATCTATCTCAAGTTTGAGTTTCGATGCGGCCTCGTCGATAAGGTCAATGGCCTTGTCGGGAAGGAAACGGTCGGTGATATATCGCTCCGAGAGCTGTACGGCCGCAATAATCGCTTCATCGCGGATACGCACTTTGTGGTGGTTCTCGTAGCGCTCTTTAAGACCACGGAGAATGGCGATGGCGCTTTCTTCGTTGGGCTCGTTGACCATTACTTTCTGGAAACGGCGTTCGAGCGCCTTGTCTTTTTCAAAATATTTCTGATATTCGTCGAGGGTTGTGGCGCCTATGCTGCGCAGCTCGCCACGTGCCAATGCGGGTTTAAGGATGTTTGCCGCATCCATAGCACCCTCACCCTTGCCGGCTCCGACAAGAGTGTGGATTTCGTCGATGAAGAGTATTATTTCACCATCGGCCGAAGTAACTTCATTGACAATAGCCTTCAGACGCTCTTCAAATTCGCCCTTGTACTTCGCACCTGCCACTAACGCACCCATGTCGAGCGAAAAAATCTGCTTCGTGCGTAGATTTTCGGGCACGTCGCCACGTATAATGCGCTGTGCCAGACCCTCGGCGATAGCAGTCTTGCCTGTACCGGGTTCGCCTATAAGCATGGGGTTGTTTTTTGTGCGGCGGCTCAATATCTGAAGCACGCGGCGTATCTCCTCATCGCGCCCGATGACAGGGTCGAGCTTACCCGAGCGAGCACGTTCGTTGAGGTTGATTGCGTATTTCGAAAGTGCGTTGTAACTTTCTTCGGCGCTCTGGTCGGTGGCCTTCTTGCCTTTTCGCAACTCTTCGATAGCAGCCGCCATCTCTTTTTTGGTAAGACCTGCGTCTTTGAGAATTGTAGATGCCGGCGAGTTGATTTCGAACAGCGCCAGAAGCAGAGCCTCAATGGTCACATACTGGTCCCCGAGCGATTTCGACACGTCGAGCGCCTTCTGAAGCACATCGTTCGACGTGCGGCTCAGATATGGTTCCTGACCCGAGACCTTGGGCAGTGCAGAAATTTCTGTATCGACCTGACGTATTACAACTGCCGGATTGGCGCCTATCTTCTGAAAGATAAACTTCAGCAAGGATTCGCCTTCGTCAATCACACCTTTGAGCAGACACACTGGTTCTATGGCCTGAGTACCTGCACCTCGTGTGATTTCTACAGCTTTCTGTATCGCTTCCTGCGACTTAATGGTGAAATTGTTGAAATTCATATGTTATAGTTGATGAACGTTTATGCTTGTTTTGTAACTATATCATAAACAAAGGATGCATGCCCTTTGTTTGCTGAATTTATCTGCAATTCCTGTGCCGAACCGCAAAATATGACAAAACGTCGCAACGGCGTGTCACCTACTATAAATTTCCCCGTCCCGACAGACAGACATTTTTTTCAGTACCGGTCACTTCGACGTGACCGATGTCTGAAGGGTCATCGCCAACTGATAGGACGAAAGCGACAGACCGGCCGTGACAATGCCGACCACCGACCACGAAAGCACCGTAAGAATATCCGACAGGCTTGCCAAGCTAAGCAAGAGCGCCGGAATCTGTGAAGAGGCAGCCGCGATAAATGACGTGATATAGGGCATTATGAGCATAAAGACAACGCCGGCGACAAAACCAGTTGCTGCGGCGACCACGACAGCCCGTCTGTTCTGCCGTCGGGCAACGGCCTGCTGACGTCTGATAAATTCGACTTTCTGCAGATTTGCCTCGAGCGCGCGCATAAAAAACGTGTCCGACGGCAGTTCGGGGCTGAACGATTGAAACAATTGTTGTAAGTCTTTATCTTCCATAATGGCGTTGGTCGGTGTTAAGCAGAGCGCGCAAGTGATTCCTTCCGCGCGAAAGGTGCTGTTTTACTGCATCGGCCGAGACGGTCTGTATCTCGGCAATCTCTTTTATCGAATAACCTTGCAGATAGAAAAGTAGAACTGATGTCCGCTCTTTTGCCGGCAATCTGTTCAGCGCGGCATATAAGTCCTGATATTGAAAGGCCCCGTCGGCTCGTTCGCCCGACTTTAGCGCACTCGCTTCGCCATAGTCTACGGTATGCCGCAGCGTACGCTTTGCGTCGAGAAACGAATTATATGCGATTCTAAAAATCCAGGCATTGAACTTTTCGGGGCTCGAAAGGGTGTCGCACGAAAGATAAGCCTTTATAAAAGCTTCCTGAGCAATATCATCGGACTGCTGGCTGTCGCCGCAGCACAAGGCCAACAGAAACCGCCGCAGCGGCTTCTGTATGGCTTCAACTTGCGCTATGAACTGCTCTTTAGTCATAGGAGCTCAGTCTTCTTTCTCGGGCAACTGTTTGCGTGTGACAAAGTAAACTATGAGAAAGCTGATGCCTAAGGCCAGCATAATTCCACCGCAAAGCCCGGGAATCTCTACAGAGTCCATCGACGAGCCGGGCTCACGGTTAAGGTAATTGATAACCGACATTATCATACATGCAAGACCGCCGAGAGAGAAGATGCAGCCTTTGAGCAGACGGCCATGGAGAATCTCCTTCGCCGTCTTGCGAGGCTGCCGCAAAGCCTCGGCGAGTTTGTCGGCATCGATGTTGTTATTGGCATCGATAGCCTTGATGAGTACCTGCGAGCGTTTGTTGTCGGCGTTGATACGCGACCAGAAAACTATTGCGACTATCGCTATAGGAAGTACGCAGCAAATAAATATGGGAACGAGCAATTCCATTTACATAACTGTTTTTAAGGGTTGTTACTGATTAGGTTTTTGAGACATCTCGTATACAAGACTCCTCCAGAGCGAAAAAGGTGACATCGCCCACAAAATTTTTTTACAAAGATAGCTCAAAAATTTCGGGCGTGCGATTTCACACGATTTCCACTCTACACATTTTACACACCACATTTTTCGCTTTCATTGTTATATAGAGTAAAATACTTACCTTTGTAGGTTAAAACGGATATTAGATGGAATTCGAACTGCACTCACAATACAAGCCGACCGGCGACCAGCCGGAGGCCATTCGCCAATTAGTGGAAGGTGTCAACGAGGGACGCCCTGCGCAGACTTTGCTCGGTGTCACCGGCTCGGGCAAAACTTTCACCATGGCAAATGTAATCAAGGAAGTGAAAAAACCTACACTGATTCTGAGCCACAACAAAACTCTGGCCGCGCAGCTCTACAGCGAGTTCAAGCAGTTCTTCCCCGAAAATGCCGTGCAGTATTTCGTCTCATATTACGACTACTATCAGCCAGAGGCATACATCCCTACTGTCGACAAATATATTGAGAAAGACCTGATGGTCAACGACGAGATAGAGCGGCTCCGCCTTGCCACGACTTCAGCCTTGCTCTCTGGCCGACGCGATGTTGTGGTGGTGTCGTCGGTATCGTGTCTCTATGGCATGGGCAATCCCGAAGACTTCAACGAGAATGTGGTGACAGTGCGCAAGGGCATGAAAATCTCGCGCAACGCTTTTCTGCGCAAGCTCGTCAACGCGCTTTACAGCCGCAACGAAGTAAACTTTGAGCGAGGCAATTTCCGCGTGAAAGGCGATACTGTCGACATCCGTCTGGCCTATGAGGAGATTGTTGTGCGCATAGTTTTCTGGGGCGACGAAGTAGAGTCGGTAATCACTCTGCGGCCCGAAGACAATGCCCATCTCGGCACGCACGACAGTTTCAACATATATCCGGCCAATCTATTTGTGACATCGCCGGCGCGCCAGGCCTCGGCAGTGGCGCAGATACAGCTCGACCTCGGCCAGCAGATAAAGTTTTTTGAGTCGGAGGCACGTCTGCTCGAAGCTCAGCGTATAAACGAACGCGTAACTTACGACGTGGAGATGATTAAAGAGCTGGGCTACTGCTCGGGAATCGAAAACTATTCGCGATATTTCGACGGCCGCAAGGAGAATGAGCGCCCATTCTGCCTGCTCGACTATTTTCCCAAAGATTTTCTCACAATCATCGACGAAAGCCACGTAACTGTGCCGCAAATCCGTGCGATGTATGGTGGCGACCGCTCGCGCAAGGTGAATCTGGTGGAGTACGGATTCAGGCTGCCGGCGGCTCTCGACAACCGTCCGCTCAAATTCGAGGAATTCGAAGGTCTTACAAATCAGGTAATCTACGTGAGCGCTACTCCTGCCGACTACGAGCTCGAGCTCTGCGAAGGAGTAGTGGTAGAGCAGGTAATCCGTCCAACAGGTCTGCTCGACCCGCTTATCAAGGTGAAGCCGTCGACCAATCAAATCGACGACCTGCTTGAAGAAATACAGCTGCGCATCGAGCGCGACGAGCGTGTGCTCGTCACAACCCTCACAAAGCGTATGGCCGAGGAACTCAACGAATATTTCCTCAAACTGAATATAAAGACTGCCTACATCCACAGCGACGTGGAGACGCTCGACCGCATAAAGATTCTTGACGGACTCCGCGCCGGCGAATACGATGTGCTCATAGGTGTGAATCTGCTCCGCGAGGGTCTCGACCTCCCCGAGGTATCGCTTGTGGCGATTCTCGACGCCGACAAAGAAGGTTTTCTCCGCAGCCACCGCTCGCTCACCCAGACCGTGGGCCGTGCGGCGCGTAACCTAAACGGCGAAGTGATAATGTATGCCGACAAAATCACCGATTCGATGCGTCAGACCATCGAAGAGACAGAGCGCCGACGAGCCATTCAGCTCGACTACAACGAGAAGCATGGCATCACGCCTCAGGCTATTGTCAAGGCGCGCAATATGATTGTGGGACTGGAGAAAGAGGAAGTCGACCTCGAAGCCACAGCGCACTCCTCACGACCGGCAAAGCAGCTCAACTCGCGCGACAAACACGACAAGGCCCGCGGCAAAAACAAAATTCCTTATGCCGAGGAGTACTCCACACGGGTCGACATCGCTGCCGACCCTGTATATCAGTATATGAACGACGACGAGTTGCAGCGAACTATAAACCGTCTCCGCAGCGAAATGCTCAAAGCCGCAAAAGAGATGGAATTTATATCGGCTGCAAAACTGCGCGACGAAATAATAAGCCTCGAGCTCCGGCTCGAAAGCATGAAAAAGTGACGCATATGCCCATAGATATAGACTACAGCAATCTGAAGCCCTCCGACTGGCTTCCCACATCGGTAAAAGAGATGAAAGCTCTGGGCTGGGATTCGGTCGACGTTGTTCTCTTCAGTGGCGACGCTTATGTCGACCATCCTTCGTTTGCAGCCGCCGTCATCGGACGCTCTCTGCAGGCTGCCGGATTCCGTGTGGCGATAGTGCCTCAGCCAAACTGGCAGGACGACCTGCGCGACTTCCGCAAATTCGGACGTCCGCGTCTGTTTTTCGGCATCAGCGCCGGAGCTATGGATTCAATGGTAAACCACTACACGGCTTCGCGACGCCGTCGCTCCGACGATGCCTACACTCCGGGCGGACGGCACGGCGCACGCCCCGATTACCCGACAATAGTATACTCACGAATACTGCGTGAGCTCTATCCCGACGCACCTATTGTAGCCGGAGGCATAGAAGCTTCGCTGCGCCGCTTCTCGCACTACGATTACTGGGAAGACCGTCTGCGCCCGTCAATCATTGCCGACGCGCAGGCCGACATGCTGCTCTACGGCATGGGCGAAAAGACAATCGTTGAACTTGCACGCCGCCTCGATGCCGGCGAACACATATCGGACATCACCGACTTGCGTCAGTCGGTGCTTCTGCGCCCCCTCTCCGAGATACCCGGGGCTTCCGACGAAAACAATATTGTGCTTGCAAGCTATGAGACATGCGTGGCCGACAAACGCTCGCAATCGACAAACTTCAAGCATATAGAGCAGCAGAGCAACCGGCTCGACGGCGGCTCTACAATATGGCAGGCTACGGGCAAGCGTGCCGTGAAAGCCAATCCGATGCACCCGGCCATGACGCAGGGCGAGATAGACGCTTCGTTCGACCTTCCGTATACACGCCTGCCTCATCCGCGTTACCGCGGCAAAGCGATTCCGGCCTACGAAATGATTCGCCACTCGGTGAACATGCACCGAGGCTGTTTCGGGGGCTGCGCTTTCTGCACCATATCGGCACATCAGGGCAAATTCATAGCATCGCGCTCAAAAGAATCAATTATCCGCGAAGCCCGTCAGGTGACACGTATGCCCGATTTCAAGGGCTATATAAGCGACCTCGGCGGCCCCTCTGCCAACATGTACGGCATGAGCGGACGCGACAAGGAGCAATGCGCGCGTTGCTTCAGGCCCTCGTGCCTGCATCCCTTGCCGTGCCGCAACCTCAACACCGACCACGGGCCGCTCCTCGACATATACCGGAGCGTCGACGCTCTGCCTGGCGTCAAAAAATCGTTTGTTGGCTCGGGCGTGCGATACGACCTGTCGATGCACGTGACCGGCAATGCCGACATCGACCGCACAAACCGCCGCTACAACGAAGAATTGATTCGCAACCACGTCTCCGGACGTCTGAAAGTGGCTCCGGAGCACACCTCCGACTCTGTGCTGGCAGTGATGCGCAAGCCTTCGTTCAAGCTCTTCAAAGAATTCAAAGCAATCTTCGACCGGGTTAATTCGCAGTCGGGGCTGCGCCAGCAACTTATTCCCTATTTTATATCGTCACACCCGGGCTGCACCGAAGAAGCAATGGCCGAGCTTGCAGTCGAAACCAAGTCACTCGATTTCCACCTCGAACAGGTGCAGGATTTCACGCCCACGCCCATGACAGTGGCCACCGAGATATACTATACGGGCATACACCCATACACCGGGCAAGAAGTATTCTGCCCCACAGATGCCAACGAGAAAAAGCGGCAGCGCATGTTCTTCTTCTGGTACGACCCCGAATATCGCCGCGAGATTACCTCCTCCCTGCACCGGATAGGACGCCCCGACCTCATAACACGCCTTTTCGGCGACCGTCCGCCTCACCGCTACGAAACGCCCGTCCCACACCGTACAGGTGCCCGCAATCCGCGCCAATCACAGAAAACAGGCTCAAAACCGGCCGTGCAATCTGACCGCAGACAATCTAAAGGACCCCGAAAAAACAGAAAGCCATGAGCATAGACTGAAATCAAACAAAAGAGCGTCTGGAATGTTATAAAATCATAAGAACAACTAACATTCCATACAACGCTCTTTAACAGATTTCAACTATGAAACCCATTAACATCAATTACCTCGGCACCACACGGTTGTGGTGGCTTGTCCTTCTTATCGGCATTCTGCTCGTTATCGGGGGATTTGCATATTGGTTCTGGCCCACCGCCGGATATGCAGTCGCATCTCAGATTTTCGGCTGGCTTCTCATTCTGGCCGGCGTAGTCCAACTGTGTGTCGCCGCGGGTCCGCATCCTGCCAAAGGCTGGGGCTGGTGGATTGCCGGTGGTGTTATCGACATGTTCATAGGCTTTATGCTCGTCCGCAGCATTATACTCTCTGAAATGGTATTCCCCTACTTCCTTGCCATTATATTCATATTCTGGGGCGTCGAGGCTTTCTTCGGAGCAGCCGCAGGCCGCAGAATCAAATACTGGTGGCTCGGCATAATCAACGGCATAGTCCTCTGCCTCATTGGTTTCTTCTTTCTTGAAGCCGGCTGGTTGAGCGACATGCTCATGACATCGTTCCTCGCTTCCATAGCCTTCATCTACTGGGGCTTTACAGTAGCAATTGCATCTTATGAGATGAAACCAGTAAAAAAGGAATAATCATCTATACCAAAGCACCCACCAACACACCCTGCGCTCCGGAGCACAAAACTCCGGAGCGTTTTTGTGGAGTATGGTTTTTAGTTGATTAAAGAGTGGCAACAATCGCATCGGCAAGGGCCTCAATGTCGCTTTCGACTTCGGAGAGGAGATTCTGCCTGAGCATGGGCGACGGCGCGAGCACACTCACCTTAGAGCCATCAAAAGCTGCGGCGAGCTTCTTTGCGGCCATAGGGCCCCAGGAATACGAACCCATGACACCTACCGTACGATTTTCGATACCACGTTCAATAAGTGCGCTCACAAATGAAGCTACCGGCGGAAAGAGCTCGCCGTTATATGTCGGAGAAGCGACAACGAGAGTATCGTAGCGCATCACGTCGGCCAGAACAGATCCTTTCTGAGCATAGCTCAGATCGTGCATGCGGATTGTGCGCACACCACGCTCCGCAAGCATGGCGGCCAGAGTCTCGGCCATTGCCGCCGTATGACCATACATGGAGCCATAGGCTATCACCACACCCTTGTCGCCTTGCCATGAAGCCATGCGCGAGTACTGCTCTACAATACGGCTCACATTAGAGCGCCACACCGGGCCGTGGGTCGAGCAGATAATCTTTATGTCGAGGGCCGAAGTCTTTTTAATTGCATTCTGCACAAAACGTCCGTATTTTGCCACTATACAACCGTAGTAACGATATGCCTCATCGAAATAGCGGTCGATGCCGTCCATGGCATCGTCGATCACAGCTCCGTCGAGCGCGCCGAAACATCCGAAAGCATCGCCTGAGAAAAGCACACCCTCCTCTGGAACGTATGTGACCATCGTCTCGGGCCAGTGCACCATGGGAGCGAGATAAAACTGCAGAGTGATATCGCCCAGCGAGAGGCTCTCGCCGTCGGCCACGGTGACGAAACAATCATCCGAAAGACCGTAAAAACCTTTGAGCATATCCACAGTTTTGGCATTGCCCACAATCTTCATATCGGGGAAAAGACAGTGAAGCATGGGAACGGCCCCGGTATGGTCGGGCTCCACATGATTTACAACCAGAAAATCGGGGTTTGTGCCCTCGAGAGCTTCGAGCACATGTGCCGAGTAATCGTTGTCGTGCGCCACCTCGCAGCCGTCGATAAGAGCTGAGGCCTTGCTGCCGCGTACCATATAGCTGTTATAACTTACTCCGAAGGGCATCTGCCACAAATTCTCGAACAGAGCCTTGCTGCGATCGTTCACGCCGCAGTATTTCACATGGTCGGTGATGCTTCTTACATTCATTTTCAATATCTTTAATATTGCGGCTGCAAATTTACTAAAAATTGAGTAATTTTGCAGTCGATTTCGCATAAAGATGAAAGTAACAACAGTCAGCAACGAAGGCAACGAACGTCTGATAGTGATATTCGCCGGCTGGGCCATGGACTTCCGTCCGTTCGCCTCGCTGCGTCGCGACGGATACGATATCGCTGTAGCATGGGATTACCGTCCTGGTGAAAAAGACTCCGGCACATGGGATTTCGCACTGAAATACAGCGAAATATGCGTATTTGCATGGTCGCTTGGCATTATACATGCTCTGCTTCCGCCACTGCTCGAGGCAAAAGTGACACGCCGCGTGGCGATAAACGGTTCGGAAATTCCGGTCGACGACTTTTGCGGCATACCTCATGCCATTTTCAAAGGCACACTCGACGGACTTACCGAGCGCTCGCTGAGCAAATTCTACTATCGTGTGTGCGGCTCACGGGCGGCTTTCGACTCTTTCTGCGCCAATATGCCCGAGCGTCCTCTTGACGAGCTGCGCGACGAACTCGCCTCTTTCACAAGACTCAAACCGAGACATCTGCGCTGGGATGTGGCTCTAATCGCCCGCAACGACAGCATCTTTCCATACGAAAACCTTGCGAAGGCTTGGTCAAACACACCTGTCGTAGTCTCCGACGGCGCCCATCTTCCCGACTTTCAAAAAATCATACAAGAATACACTGTCGACAAACATAGTGTCGGCGAGCGTTTCGGACGCCGTCGCGAAACCTACGATGCGGCAGCTCCCGTTCAGCGACACATGGCCGACAGTCTATTGCAACTGATTGAATCGCAGGGAGTCGCCGAGAGAATATCTGCCCGCGGCGCACGCACCATAGAGCTCGGTTGCGGAACAGGTCTCCTCAGCCGTAGCCTCGACCTCATATGCGGCAACGAAGCAACTCTCGAGCTCCGCGACCTCTCGGGACCCACGCCGCTGCCCCACCGTCCCTTCTGCGAAGGCGATGCCGAAACCGGCCTCTGGAACGAACCAGGCAACTCGGCCGACGCTATCATATCGGCTTCGACAGTACAGTGGTTCAATTCGCCGTCGCGTTTCATTGAGGAATGCATGCGCATACTCAAGCCCGGCGGAACACTTCTGTTCAGCACCTTCCTGCCGGGCAACCTCGCCGAAGTAGCACAGGCCACCGGGCGAAGCCTCCCCCTGCCCGATGTAGCTCACTGGCACTCATATCTGCCCGAAGGACTCAGACCTGTGTCGGAAGAAGAGGCAAGCCACACACTGCACTTCGCATCGCCGGTCGACGTATTCAGGCATTTACGCTCCACGGGCGTAAATTCGCTCGGCAACGGCAGCGAAAATCTACGCAAAGCCCTGAACTCATATGCCGTGGAAAGCGACGGCACGGCAAACGCTACTTACCGAACATACATTTTGATGCTTCGCAAAAACGATTCGTGCCAACGGCCCATGACATCAGCCGAAACAATATGAAAAAAACAGATACACCTTCACAGGCAATATTCATCACAGGCATCGACACCGATGCCGGCAAAACCTATGCCACAGCTTCTTATGCACGAATGCTCGAAGAGCAAGGTCTGGGCGTGATTACACAGAAATTCATACAGACCGGCTGCATCGGCACGTCGGAAGACATAGAGGCACACCGTCGCCTGCTCGGCACCGGCCAGCTCGAAGAAGACCGTCTCGGCCTCACTGCTCCGGTAATATTTTCATACCCGGCCTCAGCACAGCTTGCCGCTCGCATCGACGGGCGCGACATCGACCTCGCCCTCATTTCAAAAGCCACCGATGAGCTGTGCCGACGCTACGACCGTGTGCTCATTGAAGGCGCCGGCGGACTAATGGTGCCAATCACCGACGAATACTTTGCCATCGACTACGTGGCCGAGCATCATCTGCCGGTGATACTCACCACGAACAGCCGACTAGGCTCCATCAATCATACCATACTGTCGCTCAACGCCATAGCCGACTACGGCCTGAATCTCCTCGCGGTGATTTACAACGAGCACTACGACAACGACAAAGAGAGCGAAATAGCCGCTGACACCAAAGAATTCATAGGCCGCTATCTCGCCTCTCACTTCCCTATGGCAGAATACTTCATAATGCCCGAGTACGACGGCGTATTGCGTATGAAAAAACTGCGCTGACACTCCACGACCAAAAAAAACTTAAAAAGCCGGGGCTGCATTTGCCGGTGTCGTTTTTTTTAGTATTTTTGTAAACAGAATGTCACTTCTACCCTCATACGGCACAGCAAACCGCACCATATTTATATTTTTTCAGATACTTGGCATAAACCATAGGAAAATTCCGCAGTCTAATTGTTATATATCGAAAGCGTTTAAAAACAAATAATACAATGAAACAGAGCGCCCGAACTCTCATACTCCTCCTGGCAGCCTTTCTGGCAGTGCCAACGGCACTCTATGCCCAGGACCCTTACGATGACTTATACTACTCTCCGAGCAAGGCCAAAGAGAAAGAGAAGAAAGAAAAAGAGCGCATCAAAGCCCTCCGGGCTGCCACTCTTCCGGCAGCCGACTCTTACAACGTAAGCTCCGACAAGCCTCTCCAGATAGATGTAGACACCTACAACCGTCGAAACACAACGTCGTCGGCAGAACCCGACGACGGCAAATATAACGACAGCTTCAAGTACACCCGTCGCATCGAGCACTTCCACGACAGCACAATCGTGTCGGCCTCAGGCGATACCACCCTTATGAATTATTATTACAGCACACCCTCGCAGCAGGATGTGAATGTATACGTAATCAACAACATCGACCCCTACGATTACTACTCGTGGGGCGCCACTCCCTGGAGCCTGTACAACCCCTGGCGATATAGCTGCTGGGCTCCTGGCTGGAGCTTCTGCTACAATCCCTGGTACGACTTTACATGGGGAAGCCCCTGGTGGGGACCCTCGTGGAGCTGGGGTTGGACTCCCGGCTGGGGATGGAACTATCCGGGTTGGGGTCCGTCATGGGGATGGGGTCCGTCATGGGGAGCACCTCTGCCTCCCCCTTCTCATGGACACGGCTGGGCAAGCAACAGCACCGGTGCCGCACGACCACACAGACCGTCGTCGGGAGCTGCCGCTGGTCGCAATCCCTCGTATTCGGGAGGCGCATCGTCGAACCGTCCCGGCAACATGGGACGTCCGTCCTACGGCGTATCAGGCACAAGCCGTCCGGGCTCGACTATAAACCGTCCGGCACGACCGGCCTCCGGCAGCAACAGCAACAACAGCTACCGAGGCACAAACAATAGCCAGCGAGGTTCTTATTACAACAACTCCGGCAACAGCTCGTCGGGCAGCAACCGCAACACCACGCCGAGCTATCGCAATCCGGGCAGCAGCTCATGGGGCGGAGGAAACAACTCATCCCGAGGCAGCGGCGGTTCTCGCAGCGGTGGCGGCGGTGCAAGCCGCGGCCGACGCTAATACTGCAAAACTTTTCAGCACGCATCAACGTTTTATAAGTGTCCCGACATTTGTCGGGGCACATTTCCTTAAAGACTATTTATTATGACCCGAAGGATTTTTTCCGCAATAGCAGTGGCTACACTTGTCGGCCTTGGCGCCACAGCACAGTCGGCAGCCGATGCCTACACCCTTACGCCCACACAATTGCGAGGCTCGGCACGTTTTGTGTCGATGGGAGGAGCGTTCACCTCTCTCGGAAGCGACTTGTCGTGTATGAAACAGAACCCCGCCGGTCTGGGCCTTTACCGCTACAGCGACCTCGGCTTCTCTTTCGATATAAGCATACGCAACTCCAAAACGCAGTCTAACGCCGCAAGCATCTCAAACAATAAGACTCCTGTGATTTTCGACAACTTCGGCTACGCCGGCGTTATCGACATCAAAAACTCAAGCATGCTTCGAGCCATTCAATGGGGCGTCAGCTACAATAGGCTCTCAAGCTTCGAGCGCCGCGCATCGGCTTATGTAAACCCCACAAACTCGTCGCTCTCCAACTATGTGGCCTCTTTCACAAACGGCGTAAACTCCGACCTGCTCCTCGACGCAGGCAACAACAACCCGTATAACAACGGTTCCGACTGGCTCTCGATTCTCGCCTACAACTCGCTGATGATAAGCAACTCATCGCCCGGAACGAATACTGAGTACGTGGGTCTTTATCAGAAAGGCACCAACGGCGACGCTCTTTACGACGTACACCAGACCGGATATGTCGACGAATACAACATCGATATCGCCGGCAATCTCGACGACATTGTATACTGGGGCTTAGGCGTCGGTATCTACGATGTAAGCTTCACTCAGGAGTCTAACTACTCCGAGAGCATGGCAGGCGCATATATCTACGACCGCAGCACCGATGCCTTCGCCACCGGCAACGCAGGTTTCAATCTCTATAACCTCAAGACCGTGACGGGCTCGGGCGCCAACATCAAGCTTGGCCTCATCGTTCGTCCCGTCGACCAATTCCGCATCGGCTTCGCCGTTCATACTCCCACATGGCTACACCTCACCCACCGCGGTTACGGCTATGTAGACTACAACTACACCCCCGACGGCTCTAACGACACCGACAGCGACGGCACCGACACTCCCGACTACGACTATCGCTCGCGCCTCAACACTCCGTGGCGCTTTATGGTAGGTGTCAGCGGCACTATAGCCGGCCAGGCCATTATTTCGGCCGATTACGAGCGTGTCGACTATGCCAACATGAAGATGAAGCAGGATAACGGTTTCTACGGCCTTGAAGACAACACTCTGGCCAACGAAGACATTCGCAACTATTTCAAGGCCGCAAACATATTCCGCATAGGCGCCGAAGTACGCCTCAACAACAGCTTCAGCGTACGCGCCGGCTACAACTGGCAGGGCTCGTCGGTAAAAGATACCGCCAACAGCCCCTCGGCAGCAGTGTCGACAAGCGGCACCGAGCCCTCCTACACTTTCTATGAAGGAGCCAACAACATATCGCTCGGCTTAGGATACCGCTACAAAGGCTGGTATGTAGACCTCGCATGGCAGTACACACGCCGCAAAGGCACATGGCACGCCTACACCAATTTCAACGGCATCGTAGCCCCCACAGCCTCTGTTACAGATACTCACAACAATATTGTGATTTCGACAGGCTTCAGATTCTGATTCCAGTACAACCAATACATCGCGCCGAAAGCAATGAGCCTCCGGCGCGTATTTTTTTGCAAGGTAAAAAAGATATTTTATGAAAAAGGAAAAGACTACAAAAAGCAACGAACTCTCCTGGAAAGTAGACCCGAAGTCGGTGTTCGACACGGGCATTTTCTTCGCGGCACGCCAGGCTCTGCGCCGGCATGCCTCGGGTGGCAACACCCTCATGATTGCAACGGTTCTGGCTCTGATTGTTGCCAACATTCCCTGCATAAACAACCACTACTTCGAATTCTGGGAACAGGAAGTACGCCTTCAGATTGGCTCGTTCAACATATTCAGCCATGCCGGCGAACCCATGACACTGCTGGCATTCATCAACGATGCCCTCATGGCAATATTCTTTTTCACTATCGGCCTCGAAATCAAGCGTAGTGTGCTCGTGGGCGAGCTCTCGTCGTTTCGCAACGCACTGCTGCCGATTATCGCCGCGGTAGGCGGCATGGTAGTTCCGGTGCTTTTCTACTGGTCGATGAGCCGCGGCAGCGACTTCACAAACGGTGCCGCCATTCCAATGGCCACAGATATAGCCTTCTCGCTCAGCGTGCTCGCCATGCTCGGCAAACGCGTGCCACTCTCACTTAAAATCTTTCTTACAACACTTGCCGTTGTCGACGACATCGGCGGCATCATTGTCATAGCGGCATTCTACTCCACACACATCGAGTGGTTGCTCCTTCTCATTGCCGCCGTACTGCTGGGCGTGCTCATGCTCGGCTCGGTGATGCATATCAAAAGTAAGATTTTCTATCTCGGCATAGGAGGTGTCATATGGTTTCTCTTCCTCAACTCAGGCATCCACCCCACGATTGCCGGCGTATTAGTGGCTTTCTGCGTGCCGGCCACTCCGGTGTTCGCACCTCGCAAATACATCACTAAAATACGTCAGGCCATCTCAAATTTCCGAGGCGACGAAGACCTCTCGGAGCTTGAAGAGCGAACCCTGCTCTCCAATGAGCAGATGAACTGGCTCAAAGAGGTGGAGAGCGCGTCTGATAAGGTAATCTCTCCGCTTCAGGACCTCGAAGACTCTCTTCATGCCATTGTAAACTATTTCATTCTGCCGCTGTTCGCCTTCTCCAACGCCGGCATATTCCTGCTCGACACCGACCCTATATCGGTCTTTGAAGGCATCTCCATCACCATCATCGCAAGTCTTGTGCTGGGCAAGTTCATAGGCATACTCCTCTTTTCGTGGATTACCGTCAAACTCAAACTCGCCCCAATGCCTGCACACAGCAACTGGCACATGATGTCGTCGGTAGCCATGCTTGGCGGTATCGGTTTCACTGTGTCGATATTCATAGCCACACTCTCGTTCAATGCCTCCGACCCCGCTCAGCTCGACCTGCTCAACCACGCCAAACTCGGTATCGTCGCAGGTTCGGTTCTGGCCGGTATCATAGCCTTCGTATGGCTGCATTTCACACTTCCGAAGGGCATCGCTCCCGACGAAGTAGACGATTAAACATCACTTTAAACAACTTTAACAAGCTGAAATTTCTGCAATTCACATTTATTTGTTAATTTTGACGCAAAGTGTTAAAAACGCATTCAACATAGCGAAATGTTTTACTGTTAAACAAACTTTAAACACTTTTAATTGTTAACAAAACATAGGTTAAACTCTTAACAAAGAATCTCGTTTCGCTCTAAAATGAAGAAACAGACAATCTGGATATTGACCATACTGATGGCTATCACCTTCGTAGGCCTGCTGTGTATCCAAATCTTCTACATGAAGAACATAGCACAGATACGCTTCGAACAGTTTGCCCAGGGCGTAAGGCAGAGCCTTGTTGCCACCACCATGCGCCTTGAGCAGGACGAGGCCCGTCATTTTCTCGAAGACGATGTAAGCCAGGTCGAGACATCGGCTGTCGTATCGCAGTACGGCAACCGGTTGCCTTCGCTGGGCGGTATCAAATATTCTTTTACCACACGCTCAGGCCTCGAGGCCGACCTCACAATCAAAGGCAGCATAAAAGAAATATCCAAACTGCAGAAATCCGACAACCCGGGCCTTGCATCGCACTACCAGTCGGCGCAAGACGCATATATGAGCCGCTATCTGTATCAGAAAGGCGTGCTCGATGATGTGATTCTCAACATAATATCGAAGGCTTCGACCCGACCCATAACTGAACGTGTCGACTCGGCGCGCATTTCGCGTTATCTGCGGCAGGAGCTCGACACCCTCGGGCTGAAAATTCCATTCCAGTTTGCCGTATGCAACAATGCCGGCACAACACTCTTCCGCTCTAAGGATTATAATCCCGAGCTGGCACAGGGCTCAAACACCTTCGTGCAGGCTCTGTTTCCAAACGACATAGCAGGCACACGAAACTACCTGCGTGTCTATTTCCCCACGAAGTCCGACTATATATTCCGCTCTATATCATTCATGGTGCCGGCCTTTGCCTTCACGCTCATTCTGCTGATAATCTTCGTTTACACAATCATCGTGGCTTTCAGACAAAAGAAGCTCACCGAGATGAAAAACGACTTCATCAACAACATGACGCACGAATTCAAGACTCCGATATCGTCGATATCGCTGGCAGCTCAGATGCTCAACGACCAGTCGGTGCGCAAGTCGCCCACAATGCTGCAGCAGATCTCCACTGTAATCAACGACGAGACCAAGCGTCTCCGCTTCCAAGTGGAAAAAGTGCTGCAGATGTCGATGTTCGACCGCCAGAAAGCAACACTCAAGATTCAGGAAATCGATGCAAACACCGCGATTTTCAATATAGTGAACACCTTCAAGTTGAAGGTGGAAAAATACGGCGGCTCGATTGAAGCCAATCTCGACGCGATGGATGCGATTGTAGATGTCGACGAAATGCACTTCACAAACGTTATTTTCAACCTCCTCGACAATGCCGTCAAATACCGCTCCGAGGAGCGTCCGCTCAAACTCCATGTCACTTCGCGCGACCTCTCGGGCGAACGGCTCGAAATAACGATTGCCGACAACGGCATAGGCATACGCCGCGACGACCTCAAGAAAATCTTCGAGAAATTCTATCGCGTGTCTACCGGCAACCGCCACGATGTCAAGGGCTTCGGCCTCGGCCTGGCCTATGTCAAAAAAATGGTGACAGAGCTCGGCGGTGACATCACCGTGGAGTCGGAATTTAACTCCGGAACAAAATTTATAATCATACTACCACTCTCTAAAAACTGAACAACTATGGAAGATAGAATGAAAATTCTTCTTTGCGAAGACGACGAAAACCTGGGTATGCTCCTTCGCGAGTACCTTCAGGCCAAGGGATATAACGCCGACCTCTTTGTCGACGGTGAAAGCGGCTACAAGGCTTTCCTCAAAGGTAAATACGATATCTGCGTGCTCGACGTGATGATGCCTAAAAAAGACGGTTTTGCACTCGCACAGGAAATACGCATGGTAAACTCCGAAGTTCCCATCATTTTCCTTACCGCAAAATCGCTTAAGGAAGATATTCTCGAAGGCTTCAAAATCGGTGCCGACGACTATATCACAAAGCCCTTCTCGATGGAAGAGCTCGTATTCCGCATCGAAGCCATTCTTCGCCGCGTAAAAGGTAAGAAAGGCAAAGAAATCACCATGTACAAAATCGGTAATTTCACATTCGACACCCAGAAGCAGGTGCTCATTATCGGCGACAAAATCACTAAGCTCACAACCAAGGAATCGGAACTCCTGAGCCTTCTGTGCGCACACGTCAACGAAATCCTCGAGCGCAACTACGCACTCAAGACAATCTGGATTGACGACAACTACTTCAACGCTCGCTCTATGGACGTGTACATCACCAAGCTCCGCAAGCACCTCAAAGACGACCCCTCGATTGAAATAATCAATATCCACGGCAAAGGCTACAAGCTCATCGCTCCCGAAGCAGAAGCTGCACGATAAAAATACTCCAACAACATAACCGACACTCCGGATGCGCAGAGATTGACTGCTATCCGGAGTGTCGCGCTTTGAGACAGCTCATCCTCAGCCACGCACAGAGCACGAGCGAAGACTACACCAGCACACGGTTGCGGCGGTAGTACTCGCGGAACTGCTTTGGCGCACAGCCTTTTTTCTTCTTGAAAATGCGGTTGAAATAGCTCACGTTGTTAAATCCGCAGTCATAGCAAATCTCCGACACCGACTGCGTGCTGTCGACCAGCGCACGCGTGGCGAAGCCGAGCCTCACGTCGGTGA
>RYWL01000025.1:0-940 GCA_003979155.1 Muribaculaceae bacterium | reverse complement strand
GGCCGGCCAGTGCGCAACTTGAAAAAGCGGCAAAAAGCAGTCGCTGTCATACCCACAAGCTCGGCCAAATCCGACAAACGTATTTCTTCGCGGTAATGCACATTGATATACTCCTGCACCTTAAGCACACGGCGCGAATCAGCGTGAAGCGAGCGCGAATTGGAGTAGCTCGAGTTCGAAAGCACCTTATAGTCATCCGAAGTGGCGAGATCCTGAAGAATATTCAGAAACTCTATCACACTCTCAAAGCCGCCCTCGAGCCGGCTCAGCCGCTCAAGCCGGCTGAATACACGCATCACACACAGCTGAGAGAAGGCAATGCCGTCGGCCGATTTCTCAAGCATTTTGCGTATCTCGCGCATCTGGTTTTTGCCAAGAAAAACATCGCCGAAGAGATTCCGCGAGAACTGTATCGTTATTTCATGTATATTACCCTCCTTGCATTTGTTCTGTTCCCAGGCATGCTCTATGCCGTTGCCAACAAGCACCAGGTCGTAGTCGGCAATTTCCTCCATCGAATCGCCCACAATACGCATAGCTCCGGCACAACCCGACACAAAGTTGAGCTCATACTCGTCGTGCCGGTGAATCGGATAATTGAACCTGTCTTTCTTGCGGTCGACAAGATAAAAGAAATCTTTGTCGGAAAGAGGCGTTATTTCAGTAATTACATGTGTATTCCCGCTGTTGTTCATGATATAAAAAGATGTAAGGCAAATAAACTTGCGTAAAATTACACACTTTTCAACGAAATGCAAGCAGAAAAGCAAAGAAAATGGTAAATAAAGTGTTAGTATTACACATTTTTATCACTAATTTTGCACACAAAATAATTATCCTTGAACATTAATCCATGAATCGAACTCTTATTGCAGTTTTGGCTCTCAGCCTCGCAACACTCGGAGCTTCGGCCGAAAAAGTGCATATCTCTACTCCCGGG
>RYWL01000127.1 GCA_003979155.1 Muribaculaceae bacterium | reverse complement strand
TTTTCAAGCTGCCTATTCAACTTTTTTATAGCATTTCTTATCCCGAACTCGCGTTCTTAATATAAAAAACATGAGAGACGACGAGCGCCCCTCATGATATGCGGATTATTTAGAGTGTACGATACACGTTTATTCTTTTCTAGGCACGGGCGGATAGTCGATTGTATAGTGCAGACCGCGTGATTCGCGGCGTTCTTTTGCCTGACGCATGATGAGGTAGCCGACATTGATTATATTACGCAACTCGCAGATTTCACGCGAAGCCTTCGAGCACTTGAAAAGGCGCTCAGTCTCCTCGTAAAGTATGTCAAGACGGTTCCATGCACGGTCGAGTCGGAGATTCGACCGTACTATGCCCACATAGGTGCCCATAATCTGGTTCACCTCACGTATGCTCTGTGTGATGAGCACCATTTCTTCGGGATGACGTGTGCCTTCGTCATTCCAGTCGGGCACGTCGGTGCGGTTTGCTATCGACGGCTCTTCTTTCATCGCATGCTTGGCTGCAGCATCGGCATATACCACAGCCTCGATAAGCGAATTTGAAGCCAGACGGTTACCTCCGTGCAGGCCGGTGCATGAACACTCACCGAGGGCGTATAGGTGCCTGATTGACGATTCGCCGTTGAGGTCTACGCGTATGCCTCCGCATAGATAGTGCGCGGCCGGAGCCACAGGAATATAATCTTTAGTTATGTCGATGCCCAGCGAGAGGCACTTCTTGTATATATTGGGGAAATGCTTTTTCGTCTCCTCGGGGTCTTTGTGAGTCACATCGAGATAAACGTGGTCGTCGCCATAGAGCTTCATCTCCGAGTCGATTGCACGGGCCACGATATCGCGCGGAGCAAGCGAAAGCCTTGAATCATATTTGTGCATGAATTCCTCGCCCTTGAGATTGCGCAGCACACCGCCGTAGCCTCGCATCGCTTCGGTGATAAGGAACGACGGACGGTCGCCGGGGTGAAAAAGGGCCGTGGGATGAAACTGAATGAATTCCATGTCGGACACAGTGCCTTTGGCACGATATACCATGGCTATGCCGTCGCCGGTAGCAATGAGCGGATTTGTTGTGGTCTGGTATACAGCACCGGCGCCGCCGGTGGCCATAACGGTGATTTTCGACAGAAAGGTATCTACACGTCCAGCCTGCATATCGAGCACATAGGCACCGTAACAGGTGATGTCGGGAGTGCGGCGGTTGACAATTTTGCCGAGGTGATGCTGTGTGATGATTTCTATGGCGAAATGATTTTCATACACATCGATATATCGGTTTGATTTAACCGCACGAATAAGACTCTCCTGTATCTCGAAGCCGGTATTGTCGGCATGATGCAGAATGCGGAACTCGCTGTGTCCGCCCTCGCGATGCAGGTCGAATGAGCCGTCGTCTTTACGGTCGAAATTTACACCCCAGTCAAGAAGTTGCTTTATTTGCGACGGTGCGTTGCGCACCACTTTTTCCACGGCCTTGGGGTCGCTCAGCCAGTCGCCGGCAACCATTGTGTCGTGGATATGTTTTTCAAAATCGTCAATTTCAAGATTTGTAACCGACGCCACACCGCCCTGGGCCAATGCCGTATTGGCTTCCTCGAGGGTAGTCTTGCATACCAGCGCTACCCGAACACCCTCGCGGGCTACTTTCAGGGCAAAACTCATACCGGCGATGCCGGAACCGATGACAAGATAGTCGTATTCGTATTTCATAAAAATGTTTTGCTTATGCAGATTCCAACAATTTGGTTATCCACGGCAAATTTACGCAAATTTTTGCCCCATTGAACTTTTTGTAACAAAAAAAAGCGCAATTTGAACCGGTTATCAGCAATCAGGATTTCAAATCGGCGAATCCGGAATTAAAATTTGGCCGAATCATTTTTTATTATGATTTTTGCAGAAATCAAATATCCATGCTATGAACCGACTTATCATCCTCATTATTGCATTTATATGTTTTCTTCCCGCACTATACGCAGCTCCGGAATATGAAGTAGTGGCATCGCAAATCAATATATACGCCACCCCCAACCCCGACAGCAAAGTACTC
>RYWL01000126.1 GCA_003979155.1 Muribaculaceae bacterium | reverse complement strand
ATAATCAGGTGAATTTTTGACTGAATTTGAGTTAAATCTCATGCGCCAGCCCTGCTTTTCAATGCATTTATAATAAGTATGTCAAAAATTTTTCAGAACTTTGCAGTCGCAATTTATGCGGCCGTTTTTCTGCCGCCCTCAACCTAAGAAATTTTATGCAGCTGACAGCAGATATCATAGCCGGACATATCGGTGGCACAGTCGACGGAGACCCCTCCGCTGCCGTGAGCGACTTCGCAAAAATCGAAGAAGCACAGCCCGGTCAGATTACCTTTCTGGCAAATCCTAAATACACCCATTATATCTACACAACCCGAGCCTCGATTGTGCTTGTAAGCCGCGATTTCGTGGCAGAAAAGCCCGTATCGGCCACTCTCATCCGAGTTGCCGACCCATACTCGGCTCTGGCCGTGCTCATGAATGTAGCAGCAAAAGCACTCCGCCCCTCGCCTGCAGGTATCGAAGAAGGCTGCCATATTGCCGACGGTGTGGAAATTCCCGAAGGTTGCTACGTTGGCGCGTTCGCCTACATCGCTCCCGGTGTCAAGCTTGGTAAAAATGTGAAAATCTATCCGCAGACATACATAGGCCACGGAGTGGAAATCGGTGACGACACCATTATCTATCCCGGCGCAAAAGTATATTACGGCTGCCGCATAGGCGCACGCTGCATTATACACTCCGGTGCCGTAATCGGAGCCGACGGATTCGGTTTCGCCCCCGACGCACAGGGTGTATATCACAAAATAGAGCAACTTGGCATCGTGCAGATTGACGATGATGTCGAAATAGGTGCCAACACCACTATCGACCGCTCTACAATAGGCCGCACCCACATAAGCCGTGGCGTGAAGCTCGACAACCTCATTCAGATAGCCCACAACGTGGAAGTAGGCCACGACACTGTTATGGCATCGCAAGTGGGCATCGCAGGCTCCACTCATATCGGCGCCAACTGCATGTTTGGCGGTCAGGTGGGCGTAGCCGGCCATATCAACGTCGGAGACCGCGTATATGTGGGCGCTCAGAGCGGAATTCCCAACTCGGTCGACTCCGACAGCCGTATCATGGGCTCGCCGGCTATTCCGGCCCTTGCTTTCGCACGCAATGCCGCGGCAGCAAAAAATCTCGCCGACATGTACCGCAGACTCAACCAACTCGAACGCACAGTAAACGAGCTAAAGAAGTAAACCAATCATCATTCATATATAAGTCGCAATGAAGCAGATAACTCTTAACGGCGAATTCACCCTCAAAGGCAAAGGCCTCCACACGGGCCGGAACATTGAGGCCACATTCTGTCCGGCTCCCGATAACCACGGCTATAAAATACAGCGCACCGACGTTGAAGGCCAGCCCGTAATCGACGCTTTGGCCGAAAACGTGATATCGACCAACCGCGGCACAGTAATCGGCAAAGGCGATGTGACAGTAAGCACTATCGAGCACGCAATGTCGGCTCTCTATGCTCTCGGCGTAGACAACTGTCTCATCAAGCTCGACGGTCCCGAAATGCCGATTCTCGACGGCAGTGCAAAACCATTCTATGATTCGATTCTCGCCGTTGGCATGGTCGAACAGACTCAGGACAAAGACTTCTACTACGTAAAGCACAAAATCGAAGTTGTCGACCCCGAGACAGGTTCGAAACTCATGTGTCTCCCCGCCGATAAATGCCTGAGTATCCTCGCCGCGGAACTTGAGGTCCTGAGGAATGGCGCTTATGACGGCTCCGGGAAATATAGTCACGTTTTTACCTATCCGGGCACCCGAAAATATAGTGACGTTCGAGCCAATGCGGCAGCCGTCGCCGATTTCCACATTGTCGTCGATAGTGGTGAAGGGACCAATCTCGACGTTAGCGCCTATTTTAGCGCCTGGATTTATGCAAACAAAGTTGTTGTTCATTACTTGTTCTTGATAATCTGAGCCATAAACTCGCATTCACACACTATTTTGTCGCCAACGAAAGCGCGGCCTTTCATAACGGCCATACCTCGGCGCAGAGGTGTCATGAACGAGACATGGAAAATGAGTGTGTCGCCGGGTACCACT
>RYWL01000024.1 GCA_003979155.1 Muribaculaceae bacterium | reverse complement strand
AAATAATAATATTCAAACGCGAATTCAAACGCTAAGAGAGTTTCTGCGAAGAGAGTTTCCAATACGAAGTGCAACTACAAAAAAATCTCCCTCCCCCGCTACGGTCAATATAAAAATGTGAGTCAAATTCTGTCAGGAGGGGTCGGCCGTGGGCAGCATTAGTGGCAGACCCTTGCGGAAATATACGGAGTTGAAGTCGGCAGGGCGCTTTACTTCTCCGTCGTAAACAACGATGTCGATGTCTATGGCAATCATTGGAGCTGCATCCGCTGTGTTGCGCACGGCTGTCTGATAGCTTTTTGTGAGTTCGGAAAGCTCGTTGAAAGTGTATGTGGTGGATATTTCAAGCAGGCGGTTGAGATACGGAACAGTCTCTCCGGCGTATTCCGGAGCAGTGGGATATGCCGGAGTACAGCATACGATTGAACCAAGAGTGCACAGCACATCAGAGGCAGCGCTTATGCGTGCTTCGGCATCGGGTACGTTTGCTCCAAGGCATATTGTAGCTGTGTGCTTGCTTTGCATTCTCAGGCTAAAGGGCTTCTTTTATAGAAAGCGATATGCGGTGACGCACGGGGTCGATATCGAGTACTTTTACTTTCACTATGTCGCCGAGGGCAAGAACGTCGCCGACAGAACTCACTCGCCGGCGTGCGAGCTGCGATATGTGTACAAGGCCGCTGTCGTGTATTCCGAGGTCGATAAATGCTCCAAAAGCTGTTATGTTGTTTACCTTGCCGTGGAGTATCATGCCGGGCCGCAAATCGTCGAATGAGTCGATTTCGGGTCGGAAGTCGTTTTGTGCCGTGTCGAGCCTGGGGTCGCGGCCTGGCTTGCGGAGCTCTGTGATAATGTCGGCTATCGTTTCTTTGCCGGCAATGCCTTGTGCGGCGAGTGCATCGGGGTTGATGCGGTCGAGCAGGGAAGTGTTGGCTATGAGTCCGGCGGTGTCGGCACCGATGCTGCGTGCCATTGCTTCCACAACATCATAACTTTCGGGATGAATGCCGGTGTTGTCGAGCGGATTTGCCGCGCCGGGCACACGCAGGAAGCCGGCGGCGAGGGTATATGCTTTTTCTCCGAGGCGAGGCACGCGCAGCAGGTGCGCACGATTGGTAAAGTCGCCGTTGTCGGCGCGGTAGGCCACAATGTTTGATGCCAAAGTGGGGCCAATGCCCGATATGTAGCTCAGCAGCCGTGCCGATGCAGTGTTTATATCGACGCCGACGGAGTTGACGCAACTCATCACAGTATAGTCGAGGGCGTCTTTGAGCTTTTTCTGGTCTACATCGTGCTGGTACTGTCCGACACCGATGGCCTTGGGGTCGACTTTGACGAGTTCGGCCAGAGGGTCGATGAGTCTCCGGCCTATAGATACGGCACCGCGGACGGTGAGGTCTTTGTCGGGAAATTCGTCGCGCGCCAGATTTGATGCCGAGTATACCGATGCGCCGTTTTCGCTTACGGTGAATACGCGGTTTTTGTCGATTAGCCCCGAGGATGTGACGAAGCTGCGAGTTTCCTGCGATGCCGTGCCGTCGCCCACGGCAATGGCATCGATGTTGTATTTTTCGATGAGAGATTTCAGTGTTCGTGTGGCGCCGGCGATGTCGCTGCGTGGTGGCGCCGGGTATATTACGGTGTCGTCGAGCAGATTGCCCTGCGCGTCGAGCACCACGGTCTTGCAACCGGTTCTGTAACCGGGGTCGAGAGCGATGATTCGCAGTCCTTTGAGTGGGGCAGCGAGCAGGAGTTGCCTCAGATTGTCGGAGAATATGTCGATAGCCACACGGTCGGCCTCTTCTTTGAGCGATGCCGAAATTTCATTTTCGACCGAAGGGCGGAGCAGACGTTTTGCGGCATCTTCGACAGCGTCGGCAATGATGTCGGCGCAGTCGGTAGTGGCGGTCGCCGGTGTGTAAGCCTTCACGAGAGCGTCGGATAGGCGTTCGGCCTCGTCGCCGAGTTCGTATTTTATTTTAATGAGACCTTCGCGCTCGGCTCTGCGCAGGGCAAGGTACTGGTGCGAGGATATGCGGCGGATTGACTGAGAGAAATCGCCATACTGCGCGAATGGAGTGGAAGCGAGGTCGGCTCCTTTTGCTGCTGTCGCGGTAATGGACGCATTGCGGCGATATGCGTTGCGTGTCATGTTGCGCAAACGTATTGAGTCGGCAGCCCATTCGGCTATAATATCGGCAGCTCCGTCGATGGCCTCGTCGGTATTTTCGACTCCGTTTTTGCCTGAGAACCGCGATGCGGCCGAACTGACATCGGCGATGCGGCCAGCCATAATTTGCTTTGCGAGAGGTTCGAGTCCTTTCTCACGCGCTACAGCACCACGGGTGCGGCGTTTCGCTTTGAAAGGCGCATATATGTCTTCTATTTCGGTGCTTGTCGATGCCGCTTCGAGCATTTTTCGCAGAGTGTCAGTCATGGCGCCTGCCGCTTCGATAGTCTGCGTCACGAAAATTCGCCGTTCCTCGAGGACCTGCTGTTGGGCGAGGACTGTCTCGATATTGCGCACGGCCACTTCATCGAGGGCTCCGGTTGCTTCCTTGCGATATCTGCTTATAAATGGCACTGTCGCGCCTTCGCCGAGAAGCTTCACCACTGCCTCGACGCTCTTGGGCGCGAGCGACAGCCTGTCGGCTATAGCTGCAATGATTCTGTTCATCGTTTAGTTGTCGCTAAGGTTGTAGATACGTGCGTAGCCGGGTGTTTTTTCGCCCTTGCGCAGTGTGAAGAGAGTTACTTCGGGAGTCGCGCCGATACGCGCCGGTATGCCCACTTCTCCGGCACCGATGTTCACGTATAGGTCGTGGGCTTCGTCGGCGTCGGTATACATGCCGCCCCATGTCTTATATCGCAGCGGAGCCGGCGAAACACGTCCGAGAGCGAACTGCATGGCGTGTGTGTGGCCTGAGAGCGTGAGCGCTATGTTTTTGTCGGGGCTCTGGGCTATGTCTTCGGTCCAGTGAGCCGGATTATGGCTCAGCAGAATCTTGAACACGGGATTTTGGAGGTCGCCGGCGTAGGCTTTTTCGAGGTTGCCGTATCGTGGGAAAGGGAAGTCGCCTATATTTTCAACACCGATAATCACTATTGAGTCGCTTCCGGCTTTTATAGTGCGGCTCTCGTTGTTGAGCAACTGCCATCCCATGGCGCGCTCGTAGTTGTTCAGGCGTTCCTGGTTGGCCTGTTTGTCTGCCGGCGAGTTCCAGTGGTAATAGTCGCCGTAGTCGTGGTTGCCGAGTATGGAGTAAACGCCCTGCGGAGCCCTGAGTCGCGACAGAACGGATACGAATGGTTCGAGTTCGGATGTGTGGCGGTTGACAATATCGCCTGTAAATACGATAATGTCGGGGTGAAGTGCGTTTATGCTGTCGACGAGTGCAGAGACGAAAGTGGTGTCGCTGCCGAAGGTGCCGGTGTGGAGGTCGGAAATATGTGCGATTGTCATGCCATCGAAGGCCGTGGGCAGAGCAGGGTTGAAATAGTCAATCTGACGTATGTCGATATTCCGGGTATTGTACGTGCCCCACATCATTAGTGAAAACGTGGCTACTGAAAGCACTCCGGCCACTGCGGCGCTGCCGCGGATGCGTTTTTTGTGCCATAGCTGCGGAATTTTGGCAATGAGGTCGAAGACAATGAATATGAACTTAGATACGTAGATGCTCGAGTATATGTAGAGCATCCACATTATAGTCTCCAGGCCTGCGTCGCCGCTGCCTTTCTTGGGCCAACAGATAATGAGGATGAAAGCCGCCGCCAAAATCACCGATGTAGATATGGCAAAGGGAAGCCAGAAACGGCGTCCGCTCCGGCAACGGAGCTTCACCGCCCGGCATATATACCAGTCGATGAGTATGTTGACAATGAGCAGTGGCAATACTAAGAGCAGAGGCAGTCGCATATAGCAAATATCGGAAGAGAGTGTAGTGTGGTTGATGTTAAGAATCCTTGCGGCAGTCGCTTGCAGCAAGCTGGTTGCGCAGAGGGTTGGAATACATGGTAAGCATCATACGACGCATAAACGAGTGCTCCTCAGGGGTGATATCGGTCACGTCTACCTTAGCGAGCTGATGTTCGATATAATTATTGAAAGACTCGAGGTCGGCGGCAGTGTAATATTTGCTGTGACGGTCGGAGCTTTCAAGTTCGTCGTAAGCAATGTAATTGCAGGGGAAAATACGGTATCCGCAGTGAATGGTGCGGTCGATTATATCGCATGTATTGCGCACCATCCGGGCGCGGTTGTCGCAGTCGCATTTCTCGATTTCGGTGTTGATGCACTTGCCTACATGGAAGTGCACGCGTCCTTTGTGCTTGAGAATGCCGGTCTCCATGCTGAAGAGGTCGTCGCGCTGGCTTTTCTTGAAGTTGGGGTCGCGGCGACGAAGCAGAAATTCGCGAGCCTTGAGATAGTCGTTAGGGTCGTATTCATACGAGATTGCCACGGGCACAATGTTGAGCTCCAGGATATTTGTCTTCGAGTCGCCGTTTCCTGCCAGCGACAGCATCTTTATAACGCTTTCCTGGGTTTTGTCGTTTGAATCTTTGGCGCGTCCTTCGCGCTGGGCAATCCACACCGACTCTTTCATCGACGAAATCACATAGTGAATGTAAGCCGACAGATGTTTTGCGGCTTCGAGAGCTTCCCGCACGCCGGTATCGCGCTTCACAATGAAGCTGCGGTTTAGTTTCACCAGGTCTGTAATCCAGTCGAAGATGAGCAGATTGTTGCCGATAGCCACTTGGGTAATCGGTTTATTGTTGCGTATGAAGCATAGATTGAGAAACGATGCGTCGAGAACGATGTCGCGGTGGTTGGTGATAAAGGTGTGGGCTTGCTCCGCTGCAATATTGTCGGCTCCGCTGAATGTGAGTCCGTCGGTGGTGCGGGCGACAAGCAGTTCGAGGAACGGTCCCATTATCCTGGTCTGGAAGTCCATCTGCGTCTTTACATTGAGCAGACGCTCCACAAACTCCCGGTAGTTGACATCGGGCATCACATATCGCACGGCGTGCTCGAAACCGGGCTCGCGTACAATCGAAGCGATTTTGTCGTGGAACTGGTGGTCGTCGAATGGTTTTATGTCGTCGAAATCGTCGGGGGTAATATTTTTGTTGACGTCAGTGTTCATGTCAGAAATAGTTTTCACATATGTATAACAAAGTAAACCTTGAAGTTTACACGTCAATTTGATATTCTTTTCAAATCGCCTTCGTCCACGGACACCGGAGCTTCGGGAATTACCGGGGGTGCCGGTGTCGCCGGTGGTGTCGCCGGCATCGGGGGGGCCGCTTGTGTGTCGGTTGTTTCTGCGGAAGTCTGTGGCAGAAGGCCGTCGGGGCGCTCGTCGAGAATTGCGCGTGGCACAAGTTTAATTTCCGGAATGGTGCGTCCGAGGCTCGTCATAAGCTCCTCCATGGCCTTGGGAACAATGAAGATGTCGAGAGGCGATGTAGGCCGCATGTCGGCAAACCATTTGAACTTAGGCAAGAAGAATATGCCTTTCTTTGCCAGGAACAGAGGTGTGACAGCGCCCGTGGTCTGCGGCCACATGATGATTTTTTCGGTGGTGCGTCCGCGGAAGGTTGCCGAGAGGAAGCTGCTCTCGGCATTTACAATCTTGTTGATTGTAGAGTCGCTTTCTTCGGGATACGAGATTATCTCCACGTTGCCGCTTATGTCGAGAAAGCGTAGCTCGCCGTCGACAAACCGCGCCACCATTTCCTTGCCGCTGAGCTGGTTGTAGTGATCGCCTTCGATGTGCTCAGCCGTGAATCCCTGGTCGGGCAGAATGGCACGTTCGATGGTCGAGTCGTTCATGTGGACTTCAATGATATTTCCGAAAATCTGCCGTTGGTCGCTCCACACCACAGGATTTATATACATGCGGAGCATCGAATCGGCCTGAGTGAAGCGCATCGAGTCGCATACGCCCTGCAGGTCGGAGCGGAAGAATCGCACCCTGGGGTAGAGCACTGCCACATGTGTTGTGTCGATGCGTAAGTATTCGGGAGTGCCGGCAATGGTGTCTGCCTCGATTTTTAGCGAGTCGATGCGTCGTGCAGTGTTTATATATCGTCCGTGCAGAAAGAGGGTGTCGCCCTGGGAGTATTCCTTTATGAGCGCGTTGCCGGTGCAGAACGAGCTGTCGGCGAGTTCGTCGTAGTAGCCGTAGTCGGCGTGAAGTTCGGCATGGTGGGTGGTGTCGGTAAGCACCATTCGGCCGAAGGCCTCGCCGTAGCCGGCGTTGCGGTCGTAATATATTGTGTCTGCAGTGAGAGTCTGCCCTTGGTTGGTGACAACGAGCGAGCGGTCGAAGAGAGTGGTGCGGTCGCTGTCGGTGTCGTATACTCCGAGCCGGGTATAGATTGTACCTCGCGCATTGACAACTTCGGAGGGCGAGTGCAGCTCGGCGATGTGCGTGTCGGTGTTGTAATATAAGGTGTCGGAGTAGATGTCGAGGGTGTCGGACTCGTTGCGCGAATTCAGGTGCACGTTGGTGTAGAAATTCGCTTCTTTTGTCGACGGGGCATATTCGCCATACTGAGAAGTGAGCCGGTTGGAGGGGTCAGTGAGCGTGCCTCCCACTTCATAATATCCTAAGTCGAGGCCAAGGTCAT
This sequence comes from Muribaculaceae bacterium, assembly GCA_003979155.1. Lineage (GTDB taxonomy): Bacteria > Bacteroidota > Bacteroidia > Bacteroidales > Muribaculaceae > CAG-873. The sequence continues at coordinate 15,745 of RYWL01000024.1, read as the reverse complement.
AGACAAATATATCGGTGGTGAGCTCTACGTTGCGGTTGATAAGTCGCACTTTTTTGCCGGGGTCGGCATAGAGGGTCGCTATCTCGTCGGGGCCGTTATAGTTGAGTTCGTCGGCGAAGACAAACAATGTGTCGCCCTGCTCCATAGACACATTTCCGAATGCGTTCATCGATTCGGTCTCGGCGAAGTAGTGGCAACTGTCGCATTTCATAATCATCGGGCCTTTGGTAAAAACCACGTCGCCAGTGAGAATCATGAAGGAGTCTTCGGTCTGCTTGAACAGTTTTTCGGCATGCTCGAGAAAGACACGGTTGCCGGCCGAACGGTCGGCTGCCGGAATCTGAGGAGCAATGACGATATTGTCCGGACGCAGCGGTGTTGTCCGGGCTATAAGTGCCGGCAGAACAGCCAGCACTAAAAACAATAATATCAGACCAGTTCGGGGGCGCATAAGACAAATGGAAAGCCCGGAGAATGGAGTCTCCGGGGCAGACATTATTTGCTGTCGGCGCTCTTAATCCAGCCTTTGTGCTGGAAGTCGCAGTCGCGCCATCCGTCTTCGATACGGACGTATGTTGTTTTGATTTTGTCGGCGAGCCATTTATCGATTATCGCCTGGCTTTCGGCAGCCTCATACATATCTTTGATAGTCTGATAATCTTCGGCGAGGTTGGCCGAGTGAGCCTCTATTCGGTTTGTGAGACGCACCATAGCCACAATCTCGCGGTCGCGTTTGGGGTCGCGCATGATGAAAGGCTGCGATATTTCGCCGGGTTGCATTGTGCCGATTGCTTTTGCCACTTCCTGCGGCAGCTCCGACATCTGGAAACGTGTGGCACCGGTTTGGGTGTTGACCATCACGCCGTTGCTCATGCGTGTGTCTTTGTCCTGCGACACATATCGCACAGCCTCTTCAAACGACACTTTTTTGTTGTCGACAATATCGGTGCGGAGGCTGTCGAGACGATGTATTGCGTCTGAGAGGTCTTTGTCGGCCACTTTCGGACGCAGGAGTATGTGGCGTGTGTTGATGCGGTCGCCGCGTTTCTCAATAAGCTGTATAATGTGGAAGCCGTATTCGGTTTCTACAATTTTAGATACTTTCTTGGGGTCGTTGAGGTTGAACGCCACAGCAGCGTATTCGGGCACGAGCTGCCCGCGTCCCATGAATCCGAGTTCACCGCCACGAACGCTCGAGCCGTCTTCGGAGTAAAGGATTGCGAGTGTCGAAAACTCGCTCTCGCCACGGTTTACGCGGTCGGCATAGTCGCGGAGACGCTCTTTAACGTCGTCGATTTCCTGACGGGGAACGACGGGGTTGAGCGTGAGAATCTGCACCTCGACCTGCAGCGGCACGAACGGAATGCTGTCGGCCGGCAGTTTGTCGAAATATCGGCGCACATCGGAGGGAGTCACTTTAAGGTTTTTTGTGAGGCCGCTGCGCACTTGCTGCACACGCGAGCGGTTGCGCATGTTTGTGGCATAGTACTCGCGTATTTCGGCCATTGGCTTGCCGAAGTATTGCTCTACTTTCTCGCGTGAGCCGAGATTATTGATGAGGTAATTCATCTGGCTTTCGAGCTGCATCTGTACCATCGACTCCTGTACTTCTACAGTGTCAATGTCGGCCTGATGGAGAAAAAGTCGCTCGACGGCTATCTGCTCCGGAATAATGCAGTAAGGGTCGCCTTGTATTGGAGTGCGGTCGCTCAGCAATTCCTGATAAGTTTTTTCAATTTCAGATTTATATATTGGCTCATCGCCAATCATCCATGCTACTTCTTCGATGACATTGTTTTTGTTGTCGGCGAAGAGTGCAAGGCCGAGCGATAGTGCAAGAGCTGCGATAATGCTTTTTTTCTTCATTTTATACCTTTGTAGGTGAACGTCTGCAAAGGTAAGTGATTTTTTGCAATTAGACCTTAACGTTAAAGATTTTTAGTAAAGGATGCACACGGTCGCAGCAGGCTGCCGGAAGCATCGACAGTCTGTCGTCATCGTAAGTATAATTTGCAAATTACGAAAGAAATTATGAAATTTGCGAGTGATGAATTCAATGGAGTTACGCGCGGGTTACAATTATGTTATATTGTGCGAAAAGCGATAGATTTGTAATTTTGGGGGCAAACAATATCGATGCCTTCCGGTTATAAATTTAAAGATTTCAAAAAACAAGTATTACCGCATTACATTTCAATAACGATGATTACCCGTAAAGTCATACAGACTCTCTATAAGAAATACCGCAAACCGCCTGAAAGTATCGACTGTCTCGATATACCTCTGCTTTTTGAGGCCGCGGGCAAATTCCATAAGGTATCTATAGACATGGACGGTCCGGTCGACAGCATCGTTATTGGCAGCATCGATTCATCGTCGTTATTCCACCGCATCCCGCTCAACAGAGTGCATGCGATAGTAGAGTTCGAGGAGTGGGTGGCTATAGTGCTTCATTCGTCGATAATCTTTTTAAGCAAGCGGTCTTCGAAAGTAAATGTAAACGTGCGTATGGAGAAACCTTCGCTCTTTGATCGTGTCTGCGACTACTTCCGCAGATGACGTCAATCAAGCTTATACAAGACGGCGCCGACATGAGCCTGCGCCAACAGATAGCGCTGACAGCCAAGCTGTCGGCGCCTGCTATTATGGCCCAGCTGTCGACTATTCTGATGCAGTATATCGATGCCTCGATGGTGGGACGCCTCGGTGCCGATGAATCGGCTTCGGTGGGTCTGATGAACAGCAGTCTGTGGCTGTTCTGGGGCGTGTGCTCTATGTTTACAATGGGTTTTTCGGTGCAGGCGGCGCATCGTCTCGGTGCTAAAGACTTTTCGGGCGCCCGCAGTGTGCTCCGGCAGGGAATCGTGGCATGTGCGATTGCCGGCGTGCTCATATCGCTGCTCGGTGTGGCAATAGCGTTGCCGCTTCCGCACTGGCTGGGCGGCGATGAGGCCATATGCGGCGGCGCTTCGCGTTATTTTGTCATATTTGTTGCCGCACTTCCCATTCTCACAATGAATTATCTTGCCGGCGGCATGTTGCGCTCGTCGGGAAATATGAAAGTGCCGGGGCTGCTCAATGTGGCAATGTGCATACTTGATGTAATTTTCAACTTTTTTCTCATATTCGACACTCGTGCTATCAATATCGGCGACTATGTTTTCACCATGCCCGGAGCCGGTCTTGGCATCACCGGTGCGGCACTGGGCACAGTGCTCTCCGAGAGTATTATAGCTATGATAATGATGTGGTATCTTGTGCGCCGACAGCCCGACCTTATGCTTCGGGGCGATGAGGCTCGCAAGTCGTACAAGCCGACGCGCATGGTGCTTTCACGTGCGGCGGCCATAGGTATGCCCATGACGGCAGAGCACATCATATTCTGTGGAGCACAGATTACGATAACGGTAATTGTGGCGCCACTCGGTGTAGTGGCGATAGCGGCTAACGCGTTTGCTGTCACGGCCGAAAGTCTGTGCTACATGCCCGGCTTCGGCATTGGTGAAGCCGCTACGACGCTGTGCGGGCAGAGCTACGGTGCCGGGCGCTACAGTCTTGTGAAAAGATTCTGTCATCTGACTACTTTCTCAGGCATGCTCATCATGACATTGATGGCTGTGGTGATGTACATTGCCGCACCGGAGATGATGCGCATAATGACACCCGTCGATGCTATCGCCGACCTCGGGTCCGAGGTGCTGCGGATTGAAGCCTGGGCAGAGCCCATGTACGCGGCATCGATTGTGGCTTATGGAGCTTTTGTCGGCGTGGGCGACACACTGTTGCCGGCGGTGATGAACTTTGGCAGCATTTGGCTTGTGCGCATACCGCTTGCCGCGCTTATGGCGCCGCAGATGGGCCTGCGCGGTGTGTGGATAGCGATGTGTATCGAGCTTGTTTTCCGCGGTATTATCTTTTTGTGGCGTATGCGCACGGGCCACTGGCTCAAAATCGAAAGTAAGAAAAAGAATGCTTACGTAGACCCCGAGGGCGAAGCGTGGTTAGACAACGACTGAGACGCTACCAGGTGCGTTCGAAAGCGTATTTCCACAGATGCCCTTCGGCGTCGGTGCGTTCGAAGTCGAGGTGCGAGTTGTCGAGGCGGGTTACTTTCACGCTAACATTGAGAGTTCCGAACCCGAGCCATACAGGCGGCGCGTAGATGCTGGTGCCTGCCGGTGTCTCGTGGTTGGAGTTGTTGAAATCGAAGTGAATCTCATTGTCGGCCTCTGTCCATGTGGCATAGTTCTCGCTTGCGCGGTCGCTGCTGTACACGGTGAGAAAGCGCACCACAGAGCCTTGAAAACTCATGGTGCCGTATTTGGCGCCTTCGGGCAGCAGAGATTGCTCCGAACCGTTGACAGTGACAGAGCGGAGTACCCACGAACCGAAATACTTGCCTATGTTGCCGTTGTTTTGGGTGCAAGAGGCTATAAAAAAGCAGAGAATTATGGCGATTACGCCTGTGATGCCTTTGACTTTCATTACTTGCCGAATGTAAAAGAACCAGAATAAGAAATGCCGGCGAGTATGCCGAAGTTGTTGCCGCGCAGGTTGCCTTTGTCGAAAGCCGCTTCAGCCGACAGGCGCAGCCCGGGGAGCGAAGCCACCGGCCGCCACTGCACTTTGGCGAGCATCGACGTGTCGTGCAGCCTTTTGTAACTCGGAATCCGGCCCTGACCGCCTGCCAACTGATAGGAGAGCATCAGTTTGTAAGACCATGCGCCGGCGCCGCCTTCAGCGGCGGTATGGAAGCCTCGTGCTTTGTTATGACAGTAATTTGGCGAACCGTCGAGGTTGTAGAGCGGCGAGACAACGAAGGGCGAACCGATGCTCATGCCGTAGTTGGAGTAGGGGCCGTAAAACAGGTTGTTGTAGTAATCGTCGCCGCCTGTGATTCCCTGAGTGATTGAAGAGCCTTCGACTGCGTCGGTGGAGTAGTGAATCGGGCCCGACTGATTTGTGAAATCGAAGTACTCGAAGAGTATCTTGCTTACAATACCCTGTTTCGCGAAGTTGTATTGCAAGCCCCACAGTCCGTCGAAGCCGTTCTGACGCCCTATGCCGGAGCCATCTTCCCACGGACCCTCGAAGTATGCCGAAAGAGATGCCCCGTTTTTAAAGCGGTAGAGGAGTTTCACATCCCACGAGCCGAGAGAGTTGCCTTCATAATAGTCTCGTCCGGAGCCTTCGGTGGGGAAAAACATTTTCAAGGCGTCTTTGATGCTGAAACCTCTCTCCTCGGTCTTGCTGATGCTGCCTTTTGAGTAATATACCGTGCGTCCGCCGAACTGTCCGGCTGCCTGCATGCCTATGGTGAGGTTCAGCGGCTGCGAAGGCTTGGTGCGGAAGTAGCAGCGGCGGTAGATGTAATACAAGTCTGTGGCGAGATTGCCGTGATAGTAGTTGAAGGTCTGCCTCTTATATTCCGAGTCGGTGAACTTGCCATACATTATTTCACCGTCAATCTGCACCCAGCCGTTTGTGAGCGGAATGTCGACAAAATCGATAAAACCTGCAGCGATGCCCGGAATGGGCCTTGAGTTGTTGCTCCGCGTGAGGTCGCCCGACGAAAGTGTGTCGTCTACTATCCGTGAGTGGCGTTCCTTCATGCCGGCAAGCAGATACACCGAGCGGTATTTGAGTTCGCCGTAAAACTGCTGTATGCGGGCAGGAGCCTGACGGCGGTAGTTGGCCGACCAGGAGTCTGATGCTGCATTGTATCGGATGTATGGTGCTGCCGAGCCATAGCCGAGCATATATTCGAAGCCCGCGCCCCAGCTGAAGCGACGCGACAGGTCTGTTTCTTTTTTGATGATGCCGTCGTGCCATAGGCCTGCTTTGGCATTTACGCGGCCATAATTCCATGAACCTATCATATAGGGTGCGAACTTGCCCGACGAGGCGTTTGCAGACACCGAGGCGTTGTAGACGATTTTTATGGGCTCGCCGGCATACATTGATGCCGACGAGATGAGCAGGGCCACAATGGCATGGAGCGTTTTTTTCATCTGTCAGGGATTGAGGAGTATGTCGTATAAAGCCAGACCCAGACCGATAGCGGCCATGGTCATCAGAAGCAGTCCTATGATAGCGTTTATCAGGCGCAGGGCGCGCACGTTGATGCGTTTGCCCAGACGGTTGACAAGCATGGTCACTAACCACCACCACAGCACGGCTCCGCCGATAATGCAGAGATATGCAACTATATAGTGATAATGTGTGAACTCGGGAAGAAAGAAGCTGAACCGCGCGAAAAGGCCTATGATGAAGAAGAGTATCAGTGGGTTGGATACCGTGAGCAGGAAGCCTGTGACGAAATCGCTCCAGTAGTCGGTGGCTTTTACTTCGGCGGCCTTTAGCGCTCTGGTAGGGTTTTTGCGGAGGAGGTAGTAGCCGAAAGCCGCTATGACCACACTGCCTACAATCTGTATGGCGAGCTGGTTGCGGTCGAGGAAATCTGTCATGAAACTCATGCAGAAACCGGTGAGGAGACAGTATACAAGGTCGCTGAGCGAGGCTCCGAGACCTGTGAACAGTCCGGGCAGACGGCCTTTGCCCAATGTGCGTTGTATCACAAGCATGCCTACCGGTCCCATCGGAGCCGATATGAGCAAGCCTATGACTATGCCGCGCGGAAGGATGTATAAAATCTCATTCATTTGATGAAAATCAGACAAAGTTAGTAAAAAAGCCTCAACTTGTCAATATCTTTTTTTCGGAGCTGCCTGCGCCGGAGCTTTGCGGCAGGCGTAAAGCTTTGGGCAAATTATATGTCCGATATTTTGTCTGATGTCTAATGTGCAGATAGTGAGTGGGCGCGGAGCTTTTTTTTCAAGCACCGTGCTGCCGGAGAGTCAGAGCTGCCGGAGTTCGCCCTGCCACTGGCCTTTGCCTGAGCAAGTCTTTCCGTATGCCACGGCATGGCGGGGACATATATGGTAGCATCGCAGACACATGGCGCAGGCGTCGCCCCATTGGGGCCGGCTTTCGTTGCCTTGAGTCATGGTGATGTTCGACATGGGACAATTGCGTGCGCATATGCCGCAGCCTATGCATCCTCCGTTGGCGTGGAACGGACGGGGCGACATGGCAAAGCGGCAGAACCACGGATATATGATGCGTGATTTGAGCCACGACCAGCCGAGGCGGACAAGTATGTCGGGTCCGTCGGTCTGTATGGAGCCGGCAATCGCTTCGACGGCAGCGGGCATGGCACACAGTTTGTGCCGGGCCACTTCGGGTGTGTCGATATTGAAGCCTTTCATGAGCACATATGTGTTCGGCATCGTCACGGCATAGGCTCCGGCTGTGGCGAGTCGGCGCGAATGCATGATTTGTCGCCACTGACGGTCGGTGTATGCCATGTCGTCGCCGCATGTAGTGAGCATTATGTGTGTTGCCGAGGCTGCCGAGTCGGTGAATCGGCATTTCTTCATAATTTCGGCCACGACGGGCGGTATTCCCCATGAATATGTTGGGAAAGCCCATATGATGCGCTTGTCCCGGTCTCCGGCAGTTGTAAGCAGGGCGTCGGATGGCGAGTGCAATTCCTGGGGCGTGAAGCCTCGCACTTCGTCGCCTGTAAATTGTGCCAGGCGAGTGGCCACGGCACGGGTGTTGCCTGTTCCGGAGAAGCAGTAAATCATCGGCGTTTCTTTGCGGTGTTTGTCGGCTGTAAGGAGCGGATTGTTACCTGAGTGGCTCCGAATCCATACTCGCGGAATGATGCGTCCTGCACGTCATGACCTTTGAAGCGGTGGTTTAGTTCCTTCATTATGGCCTGCCGGAGGACACCCTCGCCTTTACCGTGTATAAATACAATTTTCTGACCAATGTACCTTATATTCTGCTGCATTACTTCGGTAAAACGGTCAATCTGCAGATTGAGGATGTCGGCAGGCGAAAGTCCGGCGGTGGTGTCGAGGAGTTCGGACGCGTGAAGGTCTACAACGATGATATCGCCTGAGGGCTTCGACGATTTCGACTGCGCTGGTGCATTGCGGCGCTCTTCGCGTTTTTTATCTTGTATACCCCGGCGCAACTGAGCGGGGTCGATTTCCGGCATGTCGTGCTGCAGGCGGTCGTTCACGTTTATCTCGAAAGCGATGACAGGGCTATCGAAATAAGTGTTTGGTCTGAAGCAGTGCAGACGAGCGAACTTAGTGGCATCGATTTTGAACTCCACGCTGCCGGGCGCTTTGGCCTCGAAGTCGCGGTCGCGCTTGAATGCTGCGTATTGCACGCATATGCGGTCGAGGTGTGGCAGATCGCTTTGGTGTAGAGAGAACGTAAATTCCTGAATATTGGGCTCGATGACGCCGTCGTAGCGTGGTGTCCACTCATTGGAGCTGTTCTCGCGTGTCATCACAGACACGAAGATATAGTAGTTCGAATCGTTTACGATATAAGCGTCGAAATCGGTCTGCGACAGAGCTTTAATTTCTACGGGTTCAAATCCGAGAACAATGTTGAGAACATTGCCGCCGGCCGTTTCGACAATTGGCAGACTTGTAAAGTCGTTGTGCTCGTCGCGCGTCGGTTTTGACGGAGCCGGCTGTGTTTTTTTAGCTGGTTTGTCGGCCTCTTTTGAGGGAATCGGCTGACTGCCGTTGCCGAAAACATGTGAATTGCCGATGACCACGCACTCCCGCACCTGAACAGGAGTTTCGAATCCATCGTCGTCGACATATGCTATGCCGTCGGATATGCGCATCACGCGTCCGCCTCCTACGGCGTTGAGATAGCGTACGGTATCGCCTACTTTCAGTGCCATGTTTTTTCTTAGTTAAGAACCATATAGAAGAGGAATGTGCCCACAGAAACAAACAGCAGCGAATCGATTCGGTCGAGAATGCCGCCGTGTCCGGGAATTAGATTTCCGGAGTCCTTGATGCCGTTGCTGCGCTTCATGAGCGACTCGAAGAGATCTCCCCATGTCGACAGCAGACACACCATGACACCGTAGCCGAGCCATCCCCAGAGACCGAAGCCTATTTTTTGGGGAAGAATGAAATAACAGCCTATGCCGCATGCTATGCAGAATATGAGGCCGCCGAAGAAGCCTTCCCACGATTTTTTTGGCGAAAGACGCTCGAAGAGGCGGTGCTTGCCTATGGATGAGCCTACAAGGAAAGCACCGGTGTCATTGAGCCATATCATTACGAACATGGCCAGAATGAGTAGCCAGTTGTAGTTGGTGTCGGAGTATACGGTGAAGCACAGGGCCAGCGGCAGTGCAATGTAGACCTGCGTGAGCAGCGACCATGCGACGCCGGCAAATGCTGTAGCCGATTTGTCGTAGAGCGCCAGTATGAAGCGCAGCAGCACATAGCACGCACACAGCGACACGGCGGCTGTGAATAGCCACATGGGCACTACCCACGGTGCTGCCACACAGACGACCGACACTGCGGTGAGAACGTCGAGCACTTGCCGGATTGTGGTTGCGGTGCCGCGAGCGCCGTTGTCGATAATCTTTTCGAATTCTATGACGGCCAGCACGGCAAAGAGTATCAACAGAGCGAGAAACCATATTTTTCCGGCGAAAATCGCTCCTATGATAAGTCCGGCATATATAATTCCGCTTAGGGTGCGGACAAGCAGTTTATTCATTAGTCAGGTTGTGGAAGGAAATTCTTTAAAGTTATTTTTTTGAGTAGTCGAGCATATCGAAAAACTCCCAGTAGAGTTTTTCCGATGCCGGATGTCGCTGCATCTTGTCGCCGAGGGTGAGAATGGTACGCACACTCAGGCGTATGGGCATGGGGCCTTCGGCCATCATGGTCTCGCATGCCGGGCGTATTTTTCGGAAATATGCTCTGGCATCGTCGTAGCGATCGGTTTTCAGCAGCGACACTATGTATGCGTACGCGGCGGCATAGCCTTTGAGGGGCATGGCCTCGAGGAGTGCTTTGTACTGATAGGCCTCCATTTCGTCGGTCACCCGCTTATAAAGATGCTGTGAGAACAAAGCCTCAATATATGCGGCAAAATCGTTCTCGTCGAGCGTAGGCGGATTGTTGCGTTCGAGAATCGCCACAAGTGAGCGCGAGCCGCCGTGGAGCGTGAGAGTGTTTATGAGCTCGGAGTATATGTCGGCCGGAAGACTGCTGTTGCCGGAGGCGGCAAAATAGCGGTCGATAAACTCGCCGGCCTCTCGTATGTTGCACAGCAGCAGCTGGCGAAGCACCATGGGGTCGTTCGGATGAGCTGTGGCATAGTCCATGAGCAGATGCACTGCTTTGTCGCCCATGCCTGAGCGGATAAGTATGGCGCACTGGCAGTCGAGAAAAGTGAAAACGTCGGGCGACTTTTCGCGCACTCCCTCGAGCATGTCGTATGCCTCTTTGTAGAGGAATGGAGCGAAAGCATATACGTCGGAAGCGAGCGAAAGCAGCACGTCGGCATCGTCCTGAGAGAGCGCTGCCGCGTAGTCGAAGGTATTTCGGGCTTCCTCGGTCTTCTCCGCACGGGCTTGCGCGCGGAAAAGTTTGTGCCAGTATCCGACGTTGAACGGTTCGGATTCGATAAGTTCCTCGGCCATGCGGGCCATCATATCGTTGTCGCCGTTCTCTTCGGCGGCGTTCATCAGCTCGAAGTGTACGATATCTTTGTTGTCGGTCTTGTCTTTGAGACGTGTCAGATTCTCCTTGAGCCAGTTATACAGGCCGAGGTCGAGTGCGAGGTCGCAGAAGCGAATCATTTCCTCGTCGTTGAAAGTCTCGTATTGGGTAAGGAGGAATTCGAGCGCTTCCTGCGGCTCGGAGGGTTGCTCCGTTTCGAGCCTAACGATGTCGAAAATGGGGCTGAAGGTGTCGATGTTGTCGTTTATATACTCGCCGGCAGCCGGCGAGGGCGCGTCGGTGTCGTCAATCGATGTGTCGAGATACAGCAGGGCGCGTCTCTCCGACAGCGCCTGGCTCTCGGGATAGAGTCGGGCGCCGCAGAAGAGTACTTCCATTTGTACATAGTCATCGTTGAGGTCGCCGGCGTAGTCGTAGACCTCGACGAGTTCGTCTTCGTCGAAGAATCTTTCACTTACAGGGCGGCGCAACGATTCGCGAAAGCGCTGATACAGCTCTTCGCGGGGATTTTCGTCGTCGCTCATGCTTTCTTCTGTACTTTCTCCCAGGTGTCTTTAAGGGCGATAGTGCGGTTGAATATGGGATGCTCGGGAGTGGAGTCGTAGTCGGGCGTGAAGTATCCCACGCGCTGGAACTGGAATTTGGCTCCGCGTTCGGCATGTTGCATTACGAAGGGTTCGAGCTTGGCACCGGTCACAACTTTGAGCGACTCGGGGTTGAGCATCTCTCGGAAGTCGCGCTCGGTCTCGGCGGCTGGGTTTTCCACGTCGAAGAGACGGTCGTAGAGACGCACCTCGGCATCGGTGGCATGAGCTGCCGATACCCAGTGTAGAGTTCCTTTGACCTTGCGGTTGGCACCGGGCATACCGCTGAGGGTTTCGGGGTCGTAAGAGCAGTGGAGCTCAGTTATGTTGCCTTCTGTGTCTTTGATTACTTCGTCGCATTTGATAATGTATGCGCCTTTGAGACGTACTTCGGCACCGGGTGCGAGACGGAAGAATTTCTTTGGAGGGTTTTCCATGAAGTCGTCGTACTCGATGTATATTTCGCGCGCGAATGGCATTTCGTGCATGCCGGCTTCGGGGTCTTCGGGGTTGTTCTCCATTGTCACTGTCTCGACTTTGTCTTCGGGATAGTTTGTGAGCACCACTTTGAGCGGATTGATTACTGCCATTACACGTGTGGCGATGCGGTTGAGGTCGTCGCGCACGGCGTGTTCGAGGAGGCTTACGCTGTTGAGCGCCTCATATTTTGTGTAACCGATAGTGTCGATGAAGTTGCGGATAGATGCCGGAGTGTATCCGCGGCGGCGCATGCCCGAGATGGTCGGCATACGGGGGTCGTCCCAGCCGGCGACGAGGCCTTCTTTGACAAGCTGGAGCAGCTTGCGCTTGCTCATCACGGTGTAGGTGAGGTTGAGACGGTTGAACTCAATCTGACGCGGGCAGTAGCTTTCGTCGGCAAGTTCCTTGACGAAGTACTCGTAGAGCGGACGGTGCACAACAAACTCAAGAGTGCAGATAGAGTGGGTGACACCTTCGAAGTAGTCGCTCTGTCCGTGGGCGAAGTCATACATGGGATATACTTTCCATGTTGTGCCGGTGCGATGGTGGGGTGTCTTGATTATGCGGTACATGATTGGGTCGCGGAAGTGCATGTTTGGCGACGCCATGTCGATTTTCGCGCGGAGCACACGTGCGCCTTCGTCGAATTCACCTGCATTCATGCGCAGGAAGAGGTCGAGGTTTTCTTCGGGAGTACGGTTGCGGTAGGGACTTTCTTCGCCTGGAGCCTGCGGAGTGCCTTTCTGACGGGCGATTTCTTCGCTTGTCTGGTCGTCGACGTAGGCTTTGCCTTCTTTGATAAGGCGCACGGCGAGGTCAAAGAGTTTGGGGAAATAATCGCTGGCGTAGTATTCGCGGTCTCCCCAGTCGAAACCGAGCCAGTGAATGTCTTCGCGAATAGAGTCTACATATTCCACGTCTTCCTTTACGGGGTTGGTGTCGTCGAAACGCAGATTGCAAGTGCCGCCGAATTTCTCAGCAACACCGAAATCCATGCAAATTGCTTTTGCATGGCCTATATGGAGGTATCCGTTAGGCTCCGGCGGAAAACGGGTGCTTAGACGTCCGCCGTTTTTGCCAGCCTTGAGGTCGGCCAGCACTTCTTCTTCTACGAAGTTGAGCCCGCGGGGCTCGTTTGCTTCTTTGCCTTCAATTACTTCTGCCATTGTTATATAGTTTTTTTGTATTTTATTTCAAATCGTTCTCGTTTAGACGCTTGCGGTAGAAAACGAAGTCGCGTCCGAGATATTTTTCTCGTACAACCGGGTTTGATGCGAGTTCTTCCGATGTGCCGTGGAAGAGTATACGGCCCTCGAAGAGCAGATACGCACGGTCGGTGATGCGGAGTGTTTCTTGTGCGTTGTGGTCGGTGATGAGAATGCCTATGTTTTTGTCTTTAAGTTTGTAAACTATTGCCTGAATATCTTCCACGGCAATGGGGTCGACGCCTGCAAAAGGTTCGTCGAGCATTATAAACCGCGGATTTATGGCCAGACAACGGGCAATTTCGGTGCGTCGGCGTTCGCCGCCCGACAGATTGTCGCCGAGGTTCTTGCGCACTTTTTCGAGTCGGAATTCGGCGATGAGGCTTTCGAGTTTGTCGCGTTGCTCCTCCTTGCTCATGTCGGTCATCTGAAGCACAGAGCGGATGTTGTCTTCGACGCTCATTTTGCGGAATACCGATGCTTCCTGGGCGAGATAGCCTATGCCGTTGCGAGCACGTTTGTATACGGGAAATTCGGTTATGTCGGTGTCGTCGAGGAAGATGCGTCCTTCGTTAGGCTCAATCAGCCCAACGGTCATATAGAAAGTCGTGGTTTTTCCGGCGCCGTTCGGGCCGAGCAGACCCACGATTTCGCCCTGGGTCACTTCAATCGATACATGATTTGCCACGGTGCGCTTGCCGTATTTCTTCACCAGATTGTCGGTGCGGAGAGTGCTTGTGGCTTTCTCCGGAGCGGAAGGCGAGGTCTCTCTGGCAAGGCCGTCGATAAGAATTTCGTTGAGATTATCCTCTACGGCAGTCTCCGAGGCAACGGGAGCGGCGGGCACAATGAGCCGGTCGGCGGCATTTTCGCCAGTGAAAGGCGAAGGAATGTCGCGTGAGCTATCTTCTCTCGATTTGAAACGCGATAGGATTCCCATCAGCAGTCGGCATTAATGCCGCGTGACTTGCAGCGGTGCAGGCGGCTCTCTATATAGTCGGTGAGCAGATTGATAGCCACGGTGTTGCTGCCTCCCTGAGGTACAATGAGGTCGGCGAAGCGCTTCGAAGGCTCGATGTACTGCATGTGCATGGGCTTCAGCACGTCTTCATATCGGTCAATCACAATCTGCGGCGTGCGACCGCGCTCAATGCAGTCGCGAGCGATGACGCGAATGAGGCGGTCGTCGGCGTCGGCATCGACAAATACCTTGATGTCGAGCATGTTGCGGAGCGTGGGGTCGGTGAGCACGAGAATTCCTTCGACGATGACCACATCGGCAGGCTTCACTTCTACGGTTTCAGCCTGACGGGTGCATGTGAGGTATGAGTATGTCGGCATCTGAATGGTGGCGCCGTTTTTAAGGTGTTTCAGATGGTCGACAAGGAGCGACCATTCGATGGCGTTAGGCTCGTCGAAGTTTATTTTAGAGCGTTCCTCCGGGGGCACGTGGCTCGAATCCTTGTAATAGGAGTCCTGTGGCATTACGGCCACTTCGCCAGCCGGAAGGCTGTTTATGATTTTGTTTACGACGGTGGTTTTGCCGGAACCGGTGCCGCCTGCTATACCGATTACTAACATACGCGGTATTTGTTAATTGACGTGGTGGGTCTCAGAATTTTTATTTATCGGAATTTCTATCTCTCCGAAGCCACGAAGTTACGCATTTTTGCCCAATTGACAAAATTCTTGAGAGTGTGTTGTAGAGTTGTAGAGTCAACAAGCAAGTGCGCAGGTTCAACTGGCAAGTGCAAAATTAGCGAAAGAGTTTTATGAATAGTTCCAACGGCGAATAAAAGTTGAACTTTTCACGTGGCCTCCGGTTTATTTTAGCCTGAACCTTGTCTAAATCGGCCTGCTCGACCTCTCGAAAATCAGTACCTTTCGGAGAGTATTGCCTTAAGAGCTTGTTGACTCTACATAATGCTCTGAAACAAAAAGCAAATAAGTCTTTGCTTATTTCCGAAACCTTGATATATCACGGAGAATCTGATTTTATGCTTATTCGTTCAATATTTGTTGATCTAATCTATGCTATCCAGTACATATTGGAAGCTCAGCCATAATGCACGAGGATTTCCAGTCACAAATGTGTCATATAGCCGTTGCGTCAAAATCTCCTTATCGGTATCTTCTATTTTTTGAAATGGAAGATTATTGTCTCTGACTGTCCGGTCTATTTCGTCGTAATCAAACATGACTTTTTGCTTTTGTTGATAATGGTTTGGTGAGGAACAGCGTTCAGGGGCTATCTTTCCTTGTTAGTAGCGTTATTCCATTTTATACATTTTTTTTCTCCCAGCCTTTTAATTCTTGAAGAACAGGTTTGGGGTTTTGCAATATCTGATTAAGAAATTCTATAAAGTTAGGTGCTAATACTTCCGTTGCAGGTGTCTCGTAATCAAAGAGTACTATTTCTCCTTCTTTATTCTCATTGTCTGTCAATTTAAGAGCTATCACACCATAATCAGAATATCGACCTATCGCAAAATACCCTTTATCAAGAATTTCCTCTTGCAGTTCCCTGTTATTTTCAATCAGGATTTTATTCCATGAATGGATAAGCTTTGGATATAGACAGACATCTAAATCCCAGAATATTTTGTAAAAGTGCTTGTATTTCAGGTAAGTCTTATATGAAAGCGGAAGAATAATATTTAAAATACTCTCTAATTGAGAAATATCCTCGTCTGAAATTTGATTACCTATCGCTTTCCATACATGGTCTTGTTCTGTAATAATGTCCACCATATAATTTGTATGTTCAGGTTGAGTAACATATATCTTGACTGATTTTCCTTGAAGTATGGCATTATCCAGCGAATCCCGCATTTCAGACTCTATAGGTTCTTCATAAGAAGAAACATACATAAGGTATTCTCTATGTTCT
>RYWL01000125.1:1561-2099 GCA_003979155.1 Muribaculaceae bacterium | reverse complement strand
GCGTAGAGAGGCACGCAGTCAATCATGTATCGGCGCAATTCTCCCCATTGATAGTAGATGCTGTCGTCGCCGTTGCGGAGTGCTACGGGACGCTCGTTGAGGTCGACGCGTACGTAGAATCGTCCCGAGTTTCGCGACTTGAATACGATAAACTGTATGTTGGCGGCCATCGGCACGACATCGAAGTCGCGCCAGTGTTGTCCCACGGTGTCGAAGAAATTTGTGAGATAATAGCATCCGGGAATGTGGAGGAGCGAGAGCAGCGGCATCAGAGTCTCGGCGTGTCCGAAGCGAAGCACAGCACTTGTTGCGGTATTCTCACCGTTTACGAAGGCATCGGTGGTCTCTATGATGTCGAGCACGAGGTCGGCTGCGATGTCGGCCGGTACTGACGATATTGTGGTGGCCGTGCGTGTGAGATACTGCCTGAGGTTGAAGCAACTCCAGAGAGCGTTTGCCTCTGCGGCGGTGAAATATTTATCCATTTGTGATGGAAGTCCCATTGCGCTGAGTCCGGCCACGACATAATACTCTGTTA
>RYWL01000125.1:0-1551 GCA_003979155.1 Muribaculaceae bacterium | reverse complement strand
CTCTGTTATGGCAAGCTCGCGAGCGGCCGCATCGCTTGCCCACGGATAATTGTCGCCCAATACGCGCTTTATGGCCGATAAGGGTGCTGTTTTTTCAAAATAGTCGTCGTAAGCCGGTTGTGAGAGCTTGTCTTTTCGGAAGGCAAGATAGTCGCGGTCGATGTCGAAGGGGCGCATCAGCCGTGAGTTTATGCGGCCGGTGCTTGTCTCAAAAGTGAGACGGTTGCTCAGACGGTCGAGCTGATGAGTGAAACTGTACATGCTCATCATCGCTCTTGGCGAATATGACGATATGGCTTTTACCACATTCTCACGGCCGAAAACTTCGGTGAAATTGTAGAACATACGGGCGGCAATCATGGCCTGCTCGTTCATGCCGAGCGAGTCGAGAGCACCCCAGCGGTTGTTTGACGCATCGATTACTTCGTCGTTGAGCTTTCGCAACTGCCGTCCGAGCGGCGTTATCGTACCCAGCGAATCGGCATGCTCCAGAGCCCTGCGCAGGGTGAGACAGTTGGTCGCCGATGCCGGATAACGTGCACCGTGTCGCCCTACATGGTTGATAAAAACAGGTGTGAGCGAGTCGGGATATTCATACTCTCCGGCCGGTGTCGGGTATGGAGTGAGCGAGCCTTCGCACTGAGTGAAAGAGTAGTCGGTGTCGGTAGGAGCTGTCGCGAACAGACTCGCCTGAGAGGTGAGCGTGACGAAAGAGAGAAATAGCCTGACGAGTTTCATTGTGTGTCAAATGTTAAAACGCGGAAAAAACCGCTTGTAAAGCGTTATTGTAGAGAATGCAGAACTTTTCAAAAGCAGTCTCTACTTAAAGAACGTATGTTCGGAGAAATGTGTTCGCCGCCGAGTTGTGGCAAAATTACGAATTTTTGCTCAACTGCCAAAAAATTGCTAAATTTGCAGTGATTAACTCTAAGAATAATGAATACATCGGTTATAGTGCGCTTCGTTATATTGGGCCTGC
Organism: Muribaculaceae bacterium; assembly: GCA_003979155.1. Lineage (GTDB taxonomy): Bacteria > Bacteroidota > Bacteroidia > Bacteroidales > Muribaculaceae > CAG-873. The sequence continues at coordinate 572 of RYWL01000125.1, read as the reverse complement.
TGTGGCTCGGTCTTGTGTGCTATATATTGGCTCATGCGAAGGTGACGCTCTACACAGTATTTGTGATAGTGGCGTCGGCGATTATCATATTTGTGCCGATGTATAAAAAATATATCAGAAAATGAGCGAAAAAGCTCTTGGTGTTTCCGGCTCGCCGCTGCTGCCACTGATTGACAGTCCGGCCGACCTTCGGAGGCTGTCGCCCGACAGACTTCCGCAGTTGTGCAGTGAAATACGCGAGTTTCTTATACAGTCGCTGTCGCAAAACCCCGGTCACTTTGCTTCAAGCATGGGTTCGGTGGAGCTCACAGTGGCGCTTCACTATGTGTTCAACACTCCCTACGACCGCATTGTGTGGGATGTGGGGCACCAGGCCTACGGGCATAAAATACTCACCGGGCGTCGCGATGCTTTCGACACTCTGCGCAAGTTAGGTGGCCTGAGCGGCTTTCCTAACCCGTCGGAGAGTGAATACGATACTTTTGCCGCCGGACATGCCTCGAATGCCATATCTGCGGCTTTGGGCATGAGTGTGGCGTCGCGCCTCAGTGGCGAGACACCGCGCCGCAATG
>RYWL01000124.1 GCA_003979155.1 Muribaculaceae bacterium | reverse complement strand
CGGGGTCGACGCACTTGCCGAGGAAAAGCACGGCGGCACGCCGCAAGCCGTTGTTGAGTTTAAGGGCATTTGCAACGCCATCACACACAAGTATATCGTCGAGCATTGCTGTGAACGTGTTGCTCAAAGCCATTGCCACAGTGCGCGGCACGGCATTGCCGGCATTTATATAGCATAGGCGTCCGGTGGCCGATGGGTCATTGTCGGAAGGCGAGGCAAGGTCGAGATCAATGGCCTGCAGCGAAGGGAAGGCCCTGCCGGGATGTTTCGAGAGGTCGAAGCAGATAACGCCTCGCTTGAGTATCTGTGTGGTGGCTGCATTAATAACGGCATTCCGGCTCTGAACGTCGGTCGCCACAATGATATCGGCCGAGCGCAATGCGCTTTCGAATACTCTCGGGTGCAGGCTCGACCCGGTCACACCCGGTCCTAACTGCATAAGAGCGTCGCGGAGACGGTAAACATCGTTGTCGAACATCCGCACCGTTGCTCCGAGACCGATTGCCGAACGGGCTGCCGCGCATGCTGCCATATCGGCTCCGATAGTCACCACCTCGCAGGGAATCACGCCGGCCACGCCTCCCAGAAGAATTCCTTTGCCGTGTACGGCATCGGCAAGGAGTGACGATGCCACTGCAATTGCCGCACGGCCGTCGATTTCGCGGAGTATGTCGGCAAATGGACGGTTGCCCCGCTCGTCGGTGATGCGTCCCAAATCGAGCACTATCACATGCCGGCGCATCAGCATTTCGAGCTGCAGACGGGTTTCTTCGCCGGCCTGCATGAATGTGAGCAGCAACGCTCCACGCTTCACAAGGCGCGCGTCGGCACACGACAATGCCGCCAGATATATTATGATGTCCGCGCCGAGAGCTTCGGGACGCTCCACAAGCTCCACTCCGCAGCGTGCATACGCCTCGTCGGGATAATGGATGTGGTCGGCGGCTCCGCGCTGCATAAGCACCCTGAATCCGCGCTCCACAAGTTGTCCGGCCCCTTCGGGGGTGAGGGGGAAGCGATGGTCTCCGGCACTTTGGGATGCAGGCAGGCCTATAGTGGCCTTGCGTGTATCGGCATTGACACGCAAAAGTTCTTCAAGGGGTATCGGGGCGTTCATAGCGATTACATATTATTTGAGGGAGATGCAAGAAACTGCGAGGTGAAGCGCTCCACGGCCTCGGCCACCTGGCGTTCGTCGTCGAGCCGTTCGGCATCGAAAACGAAGGGAGCCCGGCTGTAATGAGGAATACGTCCGCTTATCATCTGCTCCACTCTTTGCCGTAAAAGGCCGGGCGAGCCTATGCATGCCTTCACCAGCGGACGTTGGTCGGGGTCGGCTTCGAGAAGACGTCTTACAAGCGTATCTACAGAGGCCTCGAGGCGCACCACGGTGCCGGCCGACAGCATGAAGTCCATATTCTCCGCGCGACAAGGCGTACCGCCTCCACAGGCAATGAGAGTTCCGGGCAAAGCCTTACGACGCAGCATCTCGGATTCGAGAGCCCTGAATCCGTCTTCGCCGCGAGATGCGAAAATCTGCGACACCGAGCATCCGGCATATTCCTCCACGGCCTCGTCGAGGTCGACAAACGTAATAGCCGGCAGCGCAGCGGCAAGAGCCCGCCCGAGCGTTGTCTTGCCCGAAGCCATGAAGCCTATCAGAAAAACGGGCCTTGGCAACTCCATTTCTTATTTGCTCTCAACTTCCTTCTTGAGGAGGTCGCGGATTTCGGTGAGAAGCTCTTCCTGAGTGGGAGCAGCAGGAGCCGGCGCAGGCTCAGGCGCAGGCTCAGGCACACGTTTGAGCTTGTTTATAAATTTGATAGCTACGAAAATGCAGAAGGCGATGATGACAAAGTCGATAACAGTCTGCACAAAGGCTCCCCAGGTGACAGCCACTTCGGGAGTTACGATAGTCTCGCCGTCGGCCACAGCCTGCTGTATAATCCACTTTTTATCTGAAAAATTCACGCCGCCGGTGAGCACACCAATAACAGGCATGATAACATCGTTGACAAGCGATGTAACGATTTTGCCGAAAGCCGCACCGATAATAACACCGACAGCCATATCGACTACGTTGCCTTTCATTGCGAATTCCTTAAACTCGCTCAAGAATTTTTTCATAAATTATACTATTTAGGG
>RYWL01000123.1:1847-2159 GCA_003979155.1 Muribaculaceae bacterium | reverse complement strand
AGCGAGGTCGTCGGGTGCCATATGCCGATAGACAACATCATCGGGAGTAAAACGCTCGGGATATTTTTCACCATAGAGACGGTTGAGGTTTTCGCGCGCATGAGTCAGTTTTTTGCTGCGGGAAAACAGCAGCGAATAATCGCTTATCTGCACAGCCCCGCGAATGTCGCACATGCTTTCATGGTCGAGATTCTCCCAGACTGACGAATCTACAAAGAAAAGCTTTGCCTCGGAGTGGCACACGAGGTGATGCACGTTATCGGGCTTGAAATCGTGCAGAATGGGCACCGTAACGGTACCATATGTGAGCGA
>RYWL01000123.1:0-1837 GCA_003979155.1 Muribaculaceae bacterium | reverse complement strand
CCACTGCGCTGAGTTGCGGCCGCAAAGCGCTACGCGGTCGCCGGGCTTCAGGTCGGCATTCTCAAAGAGAAGATGAAGCTTGGCGATTTTTCGGGCCACATCGCGGTATTGAAACGACTGACCTTTGAAATCGGTGAGCGCCAGCAGTTCCCAGTTTTGTTTTATACTCTGTTCGATATACGAAACCAGATTATCCTGAGCATCCATAAGCATTTTTATATAACAGTTGCAAATTTACAACAATTTCAGCATTATTTTGTGCTTTGAAGCACACCATAATATTCATTTTTTCATTCACTTTTGAAGCTAAAGACCTTTATTTCACCCCTCATTTTGGCAAAAGAACAGGATTAATCCGTACTTTTGTAAAAAATTATGCTCTACTCACTTCAGTCGCTGCGCGGCATATTTGCCATACTGATATTCCTGAACCACATTGCCTCGTTCGATGCCGGAGGCGATGCGGGTGTGGCTTTCTTTTTTATTCTCAGCGGCTTTGTGCTCTGCAACGGCTATGAATCGCGAATATGCGGGCATAAAATCTCTTTTAAATCATTCATCACCAAGCGCTTTGGCAAGATATATCCACTACATCTGCTGTGCTTTGCGGCTGCCATAATATTGCAATTGCGTGCGGTCGACACGGGACTCCTGCGCATATGGGCGCTCAACCTGCTACTGCTACAAAGCTGGATACCTATAAGCGACATTTATTTTTCGGCCAACGACGTGTCGTGGTTTCTCTCCGACATTCTCTTTTGCTACGCCATCTTTCCTCTTGCAATAAGATTTATACGCAAGCTTAAAACGCGAGGGCTTCTTATGTTCACTATTGTCCTCCTTGCCATATATTTCACCGTCGTATCGATATTGCCTGCAAGCTACGCCAACTCCATAATCTACGTCAATCCGCTCTCGCGAGTAGTAGACTTCACCCTCGGCATAGTGCTGTGGCAAGTGTGGCATGGCAGTCGCACTACGCAGGCCTGTACTCGGGCCGAAGCGCTGTCCTATGGCACAAAATCGGCTATTGAATTGTGTGTCGTTGCTCTGCTCGTGGGCACGTTCCTGGCATACCCTTATGTGTGCATAAATTTCGCCACGGCGTCGCTATGGTGGTTGCCGGCTATTGCTGTGATAACCGTATTTACGATTTTCGATACCAAGGGCGGAGTGGTGAGCGCGCTGCTGCACAAGCGCCCGTTGCTGTGGTTTGGCAGCATAAGTTTCAGCTTCTACATGATTCACCACCTTGTAATCCGCTACGGCGAAATAATTATGGAGCACTTAGGGCTTCCTGAGCATCCGTCGATTGTCATTCCGCTCTTCCTTGTCGCATCCACTGTCGGCGCGTATATAGTGTCTCGCTTCTTCAATTAACAGAAAGGGCGCGCCGGAACGACGCACCCTCCTCGATGAAAAAGTGTTATTTTTTTTAGAAATTATAGCCGAGAGCTATTGCCACGTTGTTGTCGTGATACTTGAGGTTGCCGCCGTTTTTAAACATGTTGCACGCGCCCACAGTACCGTATACCTGAAGCACATAGTTGCCCCACGTGCCGCCTACACCAAAACGCCAGCCGATATCCGTGCGGCGGCAGATGCCGTCGTCGGCGAAGCAGTTTGAGTTTCGCGACACAGTTATGCCCTGGCCTTCGCCTTCGATGTGTGTGCGGCCAAAGAGTCCGAGCGAGATTACCGGTCCGGTGAATACCGATATGGCCACAGGCTCGAAGTCGAATCGATAACCGGCCACAAGGGGCATTCTGAAGCCAAAGCGGCGTACCGACCCACCGACCTTCTCTACACCGTGTATATCTTCTACACCGGCAAGGAA
>RYWL01000122.1 GCA_003979155.1 Muribaculaceae bacterium | reverse complement strand
ATCGGTATCACCGATTTGCGCTCCGACAAACGCATCGACTTCGTAGGCGGCATCCGTGGTCTCGAAGAGCTCAAGCGTCGTGTAGACTCGGGCGAAATGGCATTTGCACTCGCTCTCTATCCCGTGAGCATGAAGCAGCTTATGGATATTGCCGACTCGGGCAACATTATGCCGCCCAAGACCACGTGGTTCGAGCCTAAACTGCGCTCTGGTCTGGTTGTACATTCGCTCGAATAAATTTTAAGAGGAATATTAAAAAATTCTCCGTACCTTTGTGGCACCGGCCCCATGGCCGGTGCCACACCATCGAAAAAACTAAAACCAGTAACTTAAATACAACGTCAAATTTTCAGTCATGTTGGAGAATACCAATGTAAAGACACTCGACAAGGTTGTAGTGCGCTTCTCGGGCGATTCCGGCGACGGAATGCAGCTTGCGGGCAATATCTTCACCAATGTGTCGGCCGGGCTGGGTAATCAGGTGTCTACCTTCCCCGATTATCCTGCCGAAATCCGTGCGCCGCAAGGCTCGCTCGGCGGAGTTTCCGGCTTTCAGGTAAGCGTTGGCACGGGCGTGCATACTCCCGGCGACGCATGCGACGTGCTCATTGCCATGAATGCCGCCGCACTTAAGACAAACCACCGTTTTCTTAAACCCGGCGGTGTGATTATTGTCGACATCGATTCGTTCAAGGAAAGCGACCTTCGCAAGGCTCAGTATAGCACAAACACTCCCTTCGAGGAGCTCGGCATCAAAGCCCAGATAGTGGAAGTGCCTGTCACTTCAATGACAAAGGCCGCTCTTGCCGATAGCGGTCTCGACAACAAGAGCATACTCAAATGCCGAAATATATTTGCACTCGGCCTTGTATGCTGGCTCTTCGACCGTCCGCTCGAAAGCGCCATGCATCATCTGCATAAGAAATTTGCCAAAAAGCCCGCCGTATACGAAGCCAACTCCAAGGTGCTTCAGGCCGGCTTCGACTACGGCTCGAATATACATGCTTCCGTTTCTACATATCGTGTGGAGACCGAAGACCCGCGCCCGGGTGTGTACACCGACATCAACGGCAATACCGCCACGGCATGGGGTCTGATTATGGCTTCGGAGAAGTGCGGGCGTCCGCTATTCCTCGGTTCTTATCCCATTACTCCGGCCACCGATATTCTCCATGAACTCGCCAAACGCAAAGACCTCGGCGTGAAGGCCTGCCAGATGGAAGATGAGATTGCCGGTGTGTGCTCAGCTATCGGCGCATCGTTTGCCGGTGATTTGGCCGTGACTTCTACTTCGGGCCCCGGTCTGGCACTCAAGAGCGAGGCCATAGGTCTTGCCGTAATGGCCGAGCTGCCGCTTGTCGTGATTGATGTGCAGCGCGGCGGTCCCTCGACAGGTCTGCCTACCAAAACCGAACAGACCGACCTCATGCAGGCTCTTTATGGCCGCAATGGCGAGTCGCCCGTAGCCGTAGTGGCTCCGGCTTCGCCTACCGACTGCTTTACCATGTCGTTCGAAGCCTGCCGTATAGCAGTAGAGCACATGACGCCTGTGATTCTGCTGAGCGATGCCTTTATCGGCAACGGCTCTTCGGCATGGCGTGTCCCCGAGGAAACCGAATATCCCGCAATCAAAACACCCGACGTGCCCGCAGAATTCATAGAAAACGGCTCGTGGCGCCCCTATATGCGCGCCGAGGACTTACACCGCTACTGGCCTATGAGCGGTACCGAAGGCACTACGCACCGTCTCGGCGGTCTTGAAAAAGACACCAATACCGGTGCCATATCAAACGACCCCGAGAACCATGAACGTATGGTGATGTTACGCCGTCGTAAAGTGGAAAATATAGCCAACGACATACCTCAGCTCGATATCTGCGGCAACGCCGATGCCGATACCCTTCTTGTAGGCTGGGGCGGTACATACGGACATCTGCGCTCGGCATGTGAAGAACTCAACGCTCAGGGCACGCCTGTGGCGCTTGCCCACTTCCGTTATATCAATCCTATGCCGGCAAACACCGCAGAGGTGCTCGCACGCTACAAACGAGTGATTGTGGCCGAACTCAACACCGGCATGTTCGCCGATTATCTGCAGTGCCGCTATCCCGACACACGCATTTCCCGTATCAATAAAATACAGGGTCTGTCTCTTATACACATCT
>RYWL01000121.1:1011-2199 GCA_003979155.1 Muribaculaceae bacterium | reverse complement strand
GTATATATAGTGTTGATAAGGCTTGAACATGTGATTTTGGAGCCGTAGGAGAAGAGTCGCCTGAATGCCGCTTTCTTGAACGACAGAGTCGGCAGCCACCGGGTAAAATATGTGATGAGTATCACACGCAGTGCCGACGCACTTATCTGCTGTCCTACGAGAGCCCACACGCCAAAGCCTTTTAATGCAAGAATAAGGGCAACGATGCCTGTGACGAACTGCGAGCCTATTGTGGCGATGCACAAATCGCGGAATCGGAATTCCACAGTCAGCATTGCTGTCTGCGAAACGGTGAAGGAGTTGAAAATAAGTGTTAGGCCTAAGACTCGGACCAGCGGAGTGAGCACCGGCTGGCTGTAGAAGTCGGACAGCAGTGGCGAAAACATGAAGAGAACTGCATACAGCCCTACGGCAAGAAAGACGTTGAAATAGAAACAGGCCGAGAAGTCGTCGTTGCTCCGCTTCTGGTTCTGAATCAGCGCACTGCCGAATCCACTGTCTATCAGCGTGGTCGCCACGGCCATAAAAATAGCTGTCATGCCGATAATGCCGTAATCTGCAGGCGTAAGTATACGCGCTATTATTACACCCAGCACGAGACTGAGTATTTGGCTTCCGAACTTTTCAATAGAAGTCCAAAAAACACCTTTTACAGCGGCTTTTCTCAGGTTGTCTGTCGACATGATAGCATGTGTGATATTACTTGAAAACTTTGCGGAATGCTCCGGAGAATATCGACTTTATGAAGTGTATTTTAATATGTAAGCCGGAGTAGCGCAGTTGTTTGAGATACTCTTTATATGATTTTTCGGTGTCGAGCAGAAGGGTGCCGTGCACAGTGCCTCCTTTCACCGGTTTCATATAGTCGCCGTAACGCGAGGTGAGGTATCTGTCGTATTCTGCCGAGACTGGTATAGAAGTCTTTTCGAAGGGCATCCATATTATTTCGTCAAACCAGTGTGGGTCGGCATAAAGCGACTTGAGGCTTGTAAACATGATGGTACTTATCTGCCGGGCGCTTTTCGCGGGAGTTTTTCTGAAGAGCTCTTCGAGATATGAGTAGAGTCTGATATCGTCCCATTGCGCCATTTCGCCGAGCGCCTTCTTAGCCTTGAGGAAGCTGAGAAGATAGTTTGGCGAGAACCGGGGATAGGACGGGGTATTTCGGAAGTTGAGATATGTGAGTAT
>RYWL01000121.1:0-1001 GCA_003979155.1 Muribaculaceae bacterium | reverse complement strand
TCGTAGTGTCGTTGTATCTCATTTGGGCGTGTCCGCGGTAATAACCTTGCTCGGTATATGCGCACTGAAAGAAAAACGGGCTCTTGATTTCTGTCGGAGCAATTTTCAGGAGTTTGTCGTAATCTTCGCGCATCATCATGAAATCCATGTCGTCGTCCCATGGTATAAATCCTTTGTGACGGATAGCACCGAGAGCGGTGCCGTCGGATGCCCATATTTTCAGATTATGCTTTTTGCAGACGGCGAGGAGTTCGGTGGCCAGGATTAGTTGTATGTTCCACAGTTTTTTTATCTGAGAAGATACGAGGTGCCCGCTTCTCTCTTCGGGCTCAAATGAGTTCACGTACATTTCCATATGATATGCAAAGTCAAAGTTCGAAGTCTCGCGAGACTTCGTGGATTGTGTCGCCGGTAATGGTGCTGAACACCGTTGAGCTGAATTTATGTCCGTCGCAAGTCTTGAGCATCATTACAAGGCCGTCGCCTCCGTGCGGATAGTGCTGCAGATTGAACATTAGCTGTGGCACATCCCTGCCGGCGATGTTGGGGTCGGTGCGCCAGCCGTGTACGGCATTATGTCCGCAGATAATTATACGCACATTGTCGTAAGGATAAATGAGCTTTTCCCATACGTCTTTTGGGGCGACGTAATTTTCGTCGGCGATTTGAATTTTGGCAAAACTGTATTCTGTCTGTACCCGATTGCCGGAGTCTGTGAGAAATTCGTGATTGATAATAATAAAGGGTTTGTCGGGGTTCGATTTCACGAGCTCTACGGCCCATTCGAACACTTCGGCGCGAGGAGCGAATTCGAGTGCGAGAATATAATAATCCACGCCTTTGACAGTGATGCTGTAGAGCGAGTTTTCGAGGCGTTCGCTTTCGAAGCGCTCCACGAGAGCCTGCCGTGCAGACTCCTGAATTGGGAAAGAATTGATGCGTGTCGAATTACGCGAATAGATTTTTACCAGACTTTTCGTATTCCGCGCCCAGTCGTAGTC
>RYWL01000120.1:1038-2290 GCA_003979155.1 Muribaculaceae bacterium | reverse complement strand
CATCTGGCAATACGATATTGAGGACGACGACCTCACACTGCTGCGTAAAGCATCTGAAGGCGGCCGCTTCGACAAATCGGCCGACGGAAAGCAGCTCTTCCTCTTTGGCTCGTCGATGAGCAAATTTCCCAAATCGAAAGCTATCTCATATCGAGCCGTAAAGAATCTCGACCCCGTTGCCGAGCGTGCCTATATGTTCGACAATATTGAGCGTGAGGAGCGCGAGCGCTTCTATACTGAGTCGATGCACGGTGTCGACTGGGCTTCGATGAGCAACGACTATCGTAAATTCCTGCCTCATATCAATAACAACTACGACTATGCCGAGCTACTGAGCGAATGGCTCGGCGAGCTCAACGTGAGCCACACAGGTGGACGTTATCGCGGCTCTTCGGACTCGAACGCTCCCGAGCGCACATCGACTCTCGGAGTGCTCTACGACCTCGACTACACCGGCAAAGGAGCCCGTATAGCCGAAGTGCTCGAAAAAGGTCCTCTTGCAGCCATTCGTCCGGTTGTTGGCGCCGGCACAGTGGTAGAGAAAATCAACGGAGAGACTGTGACAACAGAGATGCCTGTCGACCGACTGCTGAGCAATGCCGCCGGCAAGCGCACGCAAGTGACTCTCAGAAATCCCGACGGCTCGGTGCGCAACGTTGTAGTACGTCCCGTATCGGCGGGCGTACAGAGCGACCTGCTTTATGACCGCTGGGTGAAGCAGCGCGCCCATGAAGTCGACAGCCTTTCGAACGGACGTCTCGGCTATGTGCATATTTCGTCGATGAACGACGACTCGTTCCGCAAAGCCTACAGCGACCTGCTCGGCAAATACAACGACCGTGAAGGTGCCGTGATTGATATCCGCTGGAATGGCGGCGGACGTCTGCACGAAGATATTGAAGTGCTACTTAGCGGCAAGAAATATTTCACACAGGAAATTCGCGGCCAGGAAACCTGCGACATGCCTTCGCGCCGTTACAACAAGCCTACTGTGATGGTGATGAGCGAAGCCTGCTACTCGAATGCCCACGGCACTCCCTGGGTGTATAAAAACCGTGGTCTCGGCAAGCTTGTGGGTATGCCGGTTGCCGGTACAATGACATCGGTGAACTGGGTGACAATGCAGGACCCCACTCTAATTTACGGCATTCCGGTAATCGGCTACCGCCTGCCCGACGGCTCATTCCTCGAAAACTCCGAGCTTGAGCCTGACATCAAGGTTGCCAATTCGCCCGAAGTAATCGTAAAAGGC
>RYWL01000120.1:0-1023 GCA_003979155.1 Muribaculaceae bacterium | reverse complement strand
GATAAAAGCTGCCGTTGAAGAGCTGTTGAAGGAGATTGATTCGAAAAAACGCTGATACATACATCGTATTTAAGATAATATGAAACTAATCGCTGAAAGCAGTACGACAAGAACCGACTGGGCTTTGGTGGACGGAGCCGAAATAGTGGAGCATGCCTACACAACGGGACTAAATCCATATTTCCAGTCGCGCAGAGAAATCTCGCATGCGATTCGTCTTGAGTTGCCCGAAGTTTTCTTTCGCCGCAAGTTGGAGCATGTCTATTTCTACGGTGCCGGTTGCGGAAATACCGAGAAATGCAAAGTTATGGAGTCGTCGCTTGTCGCACAGTTCAAAACTCCTGTGACTGTTTCGAGCGATTTGCTTGGCGCGGCTCGCGGACTGCTTGTCCGTGAGCCGGGCCTGGCATGCATACTCGGCACCGGCTCGAATTCATGCCTCTATGACGGAAACGAGATAGAAAAGACCGTTGCGCCTCTCGGCTTCATCCTCGGCGACGAAGGCTCGGGCGCATATATGGGAAAACGCATGATTGCCGATATGCTCAAAGGGCTTGCGCCCAAAGAGCTCACCGAGGCTTTCTTCGAGAAAAACAATGTGACCCCCAATATGCTTCTTGATGAGGTGTATACCAACAAACTTCCGTCGAAGCGTTTGTCGCAGTATTCGGCATTCCTTCGCGAAAATCTCGAAAATTCATATTGCTACCGTCTGGTATACAATGCATTTATGGATTTCTTTACACGCAATATCATTTCGTATGACTATGCTGAAATGCCACTGAGCTTTGTGGGGTCGGTGTGTGTGATGTATCAGCCGATTCTTATTAAGGCGGCCTCCGATTTTGGAGTGGGAGTAAAGAAAATAATACCTAACTCAATGCCGGGGCTTGTGGCTTATCACTGCGAGGAATGACATTTAATATAAATCTAAATCTTAATACATCTTCCTATTCGGGCGATGCTGTCCCGAAGAATTAATTATGAAGAAACTCATTACTTTAATCTTTGCAAGTGCTATAC
>RYWL01000023.1 GCA_003979155.1 Muribaculaceae bacterium | reverse complement strand
AGATGTGTATAAGAGACAGCGGGTGGCCACGCCCGACGGCACAGCCGATGTATATGCTTTTTCGGCCCCCGTTTTCCTCACGCTGAATCTTGTGATTTTTATCATGCTGATAATTGCAATCGCATTTTTCAAGAACCTCAAGAAACAGCGCACCATAACGGCCACTACAATATTGCTGCTCGTAGCATCGGTAATCACAGCTGTGGTAATGGACTGCAATGCCGGCGACGGTGTCGAACTTATTTGGCTCGGCGGCGTTTCCATGCCGGTGCTCTCGGCTCTGTGCTGTGTTGTGGCATATATATTCATGGGTAAAGACCAGAAGAAACTGCGCAGCTACGACCGTCTACGCTGATAATGCGCCTAAATTTTTCACAACTTCCGGTAAGCGCCGTTGCCGATGATGTCAATGCCTCGCTCAAGGCAAGGTCTCGTCTTGTGGTAACTGCGCCAACCGGTTCGGGTAAATCCACACTCCTGCCGCTGACTATACTTGATGGCCTGGCGGAAGGTAAGATAGTGATGCTCGAGCCACGCAGAGCGGCGGCACGTCAGATAGCCATTCGCATGGCTCATATGCTCGGTGAGAAGCCGGGCGAGACCGTGGGGTACCGTATGCGTTTTGAGACAAAAGTATCGGACTCAACACGCATTGAGGTTGTGACAGAGGGCGTTATGGAGCGTATGCTTATCAACGACCCTACGCTCGAAGGTGTGGCTGTGGTTATTTTTGATGAATTTCATGAGCGCAGCCTGAGCGTCGATCTGACTCTTGCCCTTACGCTCGAAGCCCAGAATGTGCTTCGGCCGGATTTGGCAGTAGTGCTCATGTCGGCTACCATGGATACCGACGCTTTGTGTCGTGTTCTTGATGCGCCGCTGATTGAGGCGCAGGGCAAGCTCTACGATGTGTTGGTGCTCAACGGCGACGATGTGGATTCGCACGATTGCGTGCCTGCCGTGGTGTCGGCAATCCGCAGGGCTTGTCGCGAGCAGCAGGGCAATATTCTCGCATTTCTACCCGGTGCCGGCGAAATAGCGGCGTGTGCCGAGGCTCTCTCCGATATTGCCGATGCTGTGGTGTTGCCGCTGCACGGCATGCTGTCACCGGCCGAGCAATATAGGGCCATAGAGTATAATCCTCAGGGCAAGCGTAAAATTGTGCTTGCCACTCCCGTAGCCGAGACATCGCTCACAATCGAAGGTATACGCACTGTTGTGGATTCGGGCTTTTGCCGCGCGGTGAGGTTCGACCCTTCGACAGGGCTTTCGAAGCTTGTGACAGAGCGTATTTCGCTCGACATGGCCCGTCAGAGGGCCGGACGTGCCGGACGTCTGTGCGAAGGTGTATGCTACCGCCTTTGGTCGAAGGCGGCTGAGCACCGTATGCGTGAAAACCGCACTCCCGAAATTGTAGATGCCGACCTCAGCGCTATGATGCTCGCTCTTGCAGCATGGGGTGGTGGCGATGTAGAGAGGCTTCCGTGGCTTACACCGCCACCTCCCGGACATGTTGCCGAAGCAAAGCGCCTGCTTGTAATGCTGGGAGCGCTCGACACGCGTGGCGCCATAACGGCTCGAGGCCGCGAAATGGCTTCGTTGCCGTGTCATCCGCGTATAGCAAACATGCTTGTGCAGGCATCGGCCTCGGGACTTGGTGCGCTTGCTGCCGATATCGCCGCCATTCTTGAAGAAAAAGACCCTCTCGGAGATGAGAACGACGCCGACATAGGCACACGCATCGATATGCTCAGAGACCTCCGGTCGCGTAACGCCGGGAGCAGCCGTTGGAAACGTATAATGCGCATCGCCGCCGAGTATAGGCGCATGGTGCGCTGTGCAGAAGACAATACACCGGCCTTACCCGACGATATAGGAGCTCTGATAGCCTCGGCCGAACCCGAACGGATTGCCATGCGTATGGCCGATGGCACGTATCGCTTGTCTTCAGGCGAGAATGTGCGTCTCAACGAGGCCGACAATCTTTCTGCCTGCGATTTTTTGGCTGTGGCATCGCTCGGCCGTCGTATCTTTCTGGCATCGCCTGTCAGTCGCGCTAAGCTTGCCGCATTGGCGCAGCCACACGAAAATATATCGTGGAACAGCCGTGAGGGGCATTTGGTCGCCCGTCGCGAAATGCGTATCGGGGTGCTTGTCATAAGCTCTCGTCCGCTCGAAAATCCGTCGCCGCAAGTGCTCTCTCAGGCTTTGTGTCGTGCTGCCGCAAAGGAGGGGCGAAGCATGTTTGATTTCAACGACGATGTAGTAAGGCTGCAGCAGCGTATAGCTACCGTTGCCGAATGGCATCCCGAATTCGATTTTCCCGACATCTCCACAGACAGCCTGCTTGCAAGCGCCGAGGAGTGGCTGCCCATGTATATGGGGCGTGCGACAACAGTGCAGGAGCTCCGCAAGATTGATATCTGCGAGGTAATAAAAGGCATTGTCGGTTATGAACTTATGGCAAAAACTGACGCAATCGCCCCGACGGGCCTCAGGCTGCCGGGGGGCAGGAATGCACGCATTGATTACCGTCCGGGCAATCCGGTGCCGGTTGTGAGCGCGCGTCTGCAGGATTGCCTCGGGCTCTTTGACACCCCGCGTCTCGACGGCGGTACTCGGCCGGTGCTTATGGAATTGCTCTCGCCCGGCTTCAAGCCCGTTCAGCTGACTCAAGACCTGCACGGCTTCTGGACAAACACATACTTTGAAGTGCGCAAAGAACTCAAACGCCGCTACCCAAAGCACCGTTGGCCCGACGACCCCTTCAAGCTTCCGGAGTAGTGACGCAAATTTCGCCTATGGCTTTTGCCGGGTTGCGGCTCACGCGTATCTGCACAGGTATTTCGTTGCGGAGCGCTTCTACGTGGCTGATTATGCCCACGCGTTTGCCGCTGCTGCTGTGAAGGCTTCGGAGCATGCCTACGGCACGTTGGAGCGGTTCGCCGCTGAGAGTGCCGAAGCCTTCGTCGATAAACAGTATATCGGACGAAAACGCCGTGCCGGCATCGGCCAAAGCAAGTGCGAGGGCGAGCGATGCCATGAAACTTTCGCCGCCGGAGACAGTGGAGACAGGGCGCTCGTTGTTTCCGTTGAGGGCATCTCGCACAAGAATTATGAACTGGCCGTCGCGACCGCTGAGACGATAGCGGTCGGTCAGTTTCGACAGATAGTAGTTGGCGTTGTCGAGGAGCGCTTTCAGCACGAAACTTTGGGCGACACGGTTGAATTTGTCGCCAGATGCCGAGCCTATCAGTTCGTTGAGCCTGCTCCATTTCACCCATACTTCGCGGGCTGCATCGGCCTGTGCGATTAGTTCGGCCTGACGGTTGCGTGCTTCGATGTTGTCTTGCAGGCGGCGGATGATGTCGCCTTTGTCGCGGTTGATTTGCGCTATATGGTCTTGCAGCTGCCTGCTTTGTGCCTCGAGACTTTCTACAGAATCATTCTCTTCGATGCCGGGATTCCGCTCCGAGTGTTCGGCGAGTCGGCCGGAGTCCTGCCTGAGCGTAGCTTCGGCTTTTATCACAGCCTCGTCGGCGTTGCGGCATGTTAGGTCGTAAGCCTCTATGTCGGATGTGTTAAGCTTCTGCAGTGCCGGCAGAATTTCCGCCTCGTCGTCGTTGAGCTTATCTTTGAGAACGCGCACATCTGCTTCATGACGCATAATGGCTGCATCGGCACGCACCCGGCGGTCGGCCTGCGAAGTCACTTTCTGCGACAGAGCGGTGAATATGGCCTTTGCATTGTCGGCCGGCATATTATCCGGCTCAATGTTTTTCCACTCGGTCATCGTATCGTCTATGGCATCGCGCAGTGCGGTGCATTCGTCGACGACGGTTTTCAGAGTTTCCTTTCGGTGTTCAAGCGACTGAATTCGTTTGTCGAGCGCACGACGCTTTCCATACTCTTCAATGAAACGGGCAAGGAACGATTTGGCATCGAAAGGCGTGCCAGGCTTCCAGACACCGATGCCGTCGGACGTGAGGAAAGTGGCTCCGGCTTTGCGACACTCGGCAATTGAGCAGGTAATACGCTCTTCGAAGGCTTCACATTTCGATTTGTGCTCGGCAAGGTTTTTGTCGCGCAGATTCTTTGCAGCCTCCGATATTTGCCTATTTTTCAGGACGGAATCGCGTTCTGTGCGCGCTGCATCAACAGCGTTTTGCGCAGCAATGGCGGAGCTGATAGCTTTGCCGGCGTTGACCAGCGCTTCTTCGGCCAGCTTTTTTGCGGCTTCGAAAGTGTTGTCGTCGTTTATGCCGAGTTCTTTTACTTTTGCCGAAATAGACTCGCGGCTCTTGTCGACAGAAGAGCGTGTGTTGGTTACT
Organism: Muribaculaceae bacterium; assembly: GCA_003979155.1. Lineage (GTDB taxonomy): Bacteria > Bacteroidota > Bacteroidia > Bacteroidales > Muribaculaceae > CAG-873. Next base: position 19,746 of record RYWL01000023.1, on the reverse strand, counting down.
TTTGTCTCGCAGTCGGCTATGCTCTTGCGGAGTTCGGCTATCTGAGCTTCGAGACTGCTTATGTCAGTTTTGGCTTTGTCGAGATTGCTGCGTGCGGCTGATTCGTCTTCCCGAGCCTTGTCGTATTGCTGTTTGATGATTTCTTCTGCCGGCGGAAGAACTTCTACCGTCTGCATGCACACCGGGCACCGGCAGCCGGTTTTGAGGCCTGCACGCGCAGTAGCAATCGCAGTCGAAGCGGTGAATTTCAACGTTTCGAAAAGCAGTCGTGCCTGCTCGTATTTCTCTTCTTTGGTCGAAAGCGTCGTCTTCTTTTCCGATAGCAGATTTTCTTTTGTAGCGAGTTCTTCTCTGGCTTTCGACAAGGTTTCCGTCTCTCGGTCGAGCGCTTTGAGGTCTGCCGCATAAGTTTCGCTGAGAGAGGCGAAGGCTTCGAGCGCGACTACACGAGTGCGTGCGGTCTCCTGCTCGGCGACAAGCGATTTGAAATCGAAGGTTGCGCAGAGTTTTTCGGCTTCCGCGAGTTTGTCGACCGCCGTTTTATATGTGGCGTCTTTTTCGTCGTAATCATCGCTTGCTGCCTTGAGTTCCGTGCTTGAATCTGCGAGAATTTTCTGCAATTTTTTGTACTCTATCCAGTCTGACGATAAATCTGACTTGCGGTCAATCAGGGAGTTGAGAGCCGCTATTATTTCTTCATAGCGTCCAAAAGCCGTGTCGCGCCAATTGTCGGCTATGAGCTCGGCCGCGGCTTTGGAGTAGTCGGCCTCTACATCATCTCTCAGTTTCGTGAGAGTCTGTAAAGCTCCGATAGCTCCGGCAAATTCGGGCAGAAGATTTTTAAGCGCGTCGTCGGCATCGCTGCGCTCGTTTCGGGCTGTTTTGAGATTGTGCAAAGCCTGGCGTAATGGTTCGGTGCTTCGCCAGAACTTTATTTTGAGGCGTTTGTCGGCGATATCGGGCGAAGCTGCAATGTTTTGAGCCGCTTCGAGAGCGGCGTTTGAAGCCTCTATTGCCTTCTGAAGGCATGCAAGAGATTCAAGCCATGTTTTGCGCGAGTTGACTTGCTGTAATTTGTCGTTTTCGGCTTTTTCATCGGCTTCAAGCCCTGCGTATTGCTCTCTGAGTGCAGCCTCTTCTTCGGCAGAGAGAATTTTTTCCATAGCTATGCGCTGGCGGAGCGATTCGTAAGCCTGCTGTTTCTCAGTAGTGAGACGGTAGATTTCGGCACCGATGCGAGTGAAGCGGTCTGTTCCGGTGAGTTTTTTCAGAATAATTGCCTTTTCAGAGTCTTCGGCCTTTAGAAACCGTGTGAATTCGCCCTGCGCCAGCATCGAAGTGCGTACAAACTGCTCGTAATCAATGCCGAGCGCTTGGCCTACGGCTTTTCGTACTTCAGTGGTTTTGCTCAGCGCGAGATTGCTGCTTTTTAAAGTCCAAAGCACATTTTGAAATTTTCCGTCGACTTTGTTGCGGGCACGCCGCACGCTCCAGCAACTTTCGTAATCGATGCTGTCGTTGCCGGTGAAAGAGAGCGACACATAGCCTTCGCCGCATCCTGAGCGTAGCATCTGCCTTTCGTCGTTGTATTTGATTTCATCGAAAACAGCTTTTCCGCCGAGTTGAAGACGGGGAACTGTGCCGAAGAGCGCAAGGCAAATCGAATCGAGGATTGTAGTCTTGCCGGCACCGGTCTCTCCGCAAATCAGAAACACGTCGGACGATGCCAGAGGTGCGTCGCTGAAGTCTATCACGGCATCGGCGATAGACGCTATGTTGTGTATCGTAAGTTTTTTCAGTTTCATAGCTCTCGTTGTGTCTCATCGGTGTTGGCTACCGCCTCCATAAACATCTGTGTCAGTTCGTTGTCGAACTCAATACCTTTGCTTCCGGCAAAGCGACGCGCTATGTCGAGTGCCGAAGCTTCGCGGATGGCCTCAAAGCCCATTCGCAGTTCGTGGGGCGCGACTTCGACTCGTTCGGGCATACATAGGTTTATTCCACAGAATCTGAGTCCTTTTTCCTCGGCGATTGCAGCAGCTGCCACGCGTCCGTCGGGAGGAGTGGTGCCGTCGTCGAGAATGTTGAGCCGGACGTATGCAGTGGGGCCGTCGTATTTTCGGAGCGCTTCCATGACCTCGTTCCACTGAGCAGCCTTGCCCTTAGGAATGCTGAGCAGAGGCAGGGGCGGCTCGAGTGCTATGGTTCTTGTCGATACTTTTGCGTCGTGGCCGTCGATTTCTACGATTTGCAGAGAGTGGCTGTAGTTTTCATCAAAACTCAGGGGGAGAGGAGAGCCCGAGTAGAAGCCTTTTGAGCCGACACGCTGATGCTTGTGTATGTGTCCGAGTGCAAGATAGTCGTAGCCCTTGCCGAGAGCATCGATTTCAATAGCCTCGACACCGCCGATGATTATGCCGTCGCTGCTGTGTCCCGTGCTGTCGCTGCCTGCCACGGCCATATGCGCCATCATCACAACCGGCAGAGAGTCGCCGTTCTGTTTGTCTACATCTTCGAGCAAGGATGCAAAGTATTGGTCGGGCAGAAAGCGGCTGTTGATATATGGAACGGCGATAACGAAGCCTTTGCCCGTAATCTCGATTATGTTGTGGCTGTGGTCGCGGACGTCGGCCACACCTACCACATCGATTCCGACGGCCGACCACAGTGCGTCTACCGCCTCTATGCGGCTGGCACTGTCGTGATTGCCGGCCGTGACAATGATTCGCAGCGCAGGCATGTCCTGGCGCAGACGCATCATTTTTTGAGCGAAAAGCCGCTGAGCCTGTGCCGGTGGCTGGGCAACATCGAACACGTCGCCCGAAACGAGCAGCGCGTCGGGGTTTTCATCACGGCATATTTCGATGATTTTTTCCAGTACGGCATCGTGCTCCTCATAGCGGTCGTAGCCATAGAAATTCTGGCCGATATGCCAGTCGGAAGTGTGGATGATTTTCATTGCAGAGCTTTTGTCTTTTCAAAATTAATCATTTTTTTCGTCTTGAATCTGTGTTTACTTGAAAATTTGAGCTACCTTTGAGATGAAATAACATTTACAGACAACTACCATGCAAAAGCTCATAGACATAGCATCGCAGTTTGCCCTCGAAGGCACTATAGAATCAGTGAAACCCATTGGAGAGGGTTTTATAAACGATACTTTCATTGTGCGTACGGCCGGCGATGCTCCCGACTACATACTTCAGCGAAAAAACAAGAGCATATTTCCCGACGTGCCGGCGATGATGGACAATATCGCCAAAGTTACGGCTCATATCCGCGAGCGCGTCGAGGCCGAGGGCGGCAATCCGCTCCGCGAGGTGCTCACGATTGTGCCGACAAAAGACGGCGCACTCTATTTTGTAGATGGCGAGGGCGAGTACTGGGCTGTGTCGCTTTTCATTGCCGACACCATAGCCTATGACAGAGCCGACACTCCGGCGCTGGCGTTCAAGGGTGGTGAAGGCATAGGCAAATTCCAGGCGCAACTGGCCGATTTCGACAGTCCGCTCTCGGAGACCATCAAAGGTTTCCACGATATCCGGCACCGTTTCGACCAATGGGACGCATCGCTGAAGGCCGATGCCGCCGGCCGAGTGAAAGACCTTGCGGAAGAAATTGAAGCTATCGAATCGCGTCGCGAACGGATGCTCGAGTTCAAAAGGCTCGTAGAGGATGGCGTCATTCCTGCCCGCGTTACCCATAACGACACCAAAATCAGCAATATTCTTTTCGACAAGCAGGGCAGTGTGCTGTGCGTGATTGACCTCGACACTGTGATGCTGTCGACTTCGCTCTACGATTTCGGCGACGCTATCCGCTCTTACGCAAATAGTGGCGACGAAGACGACCGCAATCTCGACCGCGTGAGCCTGTCGATGCCGATGTTTGAGGCCTACACCGACGGCTTCCTCTCGCAACGCGCCGCTCAGCTCGCCGACAGCGAAATAAACGGTCTTGCCTTCTCGGCTCTATATATCACTTACGAGCAGGTGCTTCGCTTCCTTATGGATTATATCGACGGCGACAAATACTATAAAATCAAATATCCCGAGCACAATCTTGTGCGCACACGCGCCCAGTTGCGCCTGCTTCAAAGCATGGAGGAGCAATATCAGGCGATGTGCGACCAAGTGAAACGGCTTGTGGCAAAGTATAAAGAAATCTGAGATGATAAAGATTGCAAAAATTACGGGGCTTTCGGCTGAGGAAGCTTTCGCTTCGCTTGCTCCTGTTCAGCTTGCCTGCTGCAATTGGCCGGAGCAGTACCATTATTCACCGCAGGTGGCTTTCAGAATGTATCATACAGGCGAGCGGCTCATGCTTCGGTTTGATGTAGCCGAGCGCCATACGGCGGCGAAGGTGACAAAAGACAACGGCGAGGTGTGGACCGACTCCTGCGTGGAATTTTTTATCGCGCCAGACAACAGCATGTATTACAATTTCGAGACTAATTGCATCGGCACAGTGCTTTTGGGAGCACATAAATCGCGCGACGAGGCCGAACATGCTTCTGCCGAGGTGCTTTCGCATATTGGTCGCGAAACCTCGCTGCCCAAAGGCGAGGCCATAGAACTTGCAGAAGGCGACAACCGTTGGTCGCTTACTCTGAGCATTCCGCCCACGGCACTTTTTAAGCATGATATTTCGGACTGGAGTGGAGTCGGAGCGCGTATGAACCTATATAAATGCGGCGATAATCTGCCGGTGCCTCATTTCCTTTCGTGGCAACCGATTGATACGCCCACTCCCGATTTTCATCGCCCCGAGTTCTTTGCCGACGTTATTTTTGAGGAGTAATATCTCTGTTGAAGGAAATATAAATACAGGCAGATAAATCATGTGTTTATCTGCCTGTATTTATATTTTAGATAGTCTGTAAGACTTACTTGATGCCGCGTTCGTTAAGAGCCCGGTGATAGAGCACGGCATTTATAGTGTGCCGGCGGTAATCGTTGGTAAAATTGTGATAGCCAGAGAAGTCGGGCTTTGCGCACATATATAGATAATTGTTTTCGGGAGCATCGAGCACGGCATCGAGAGTTTTTGCTTCGGCAATGCGGATAGGCCCCGGGGGCAGTCCGTGGTTCTTATAAGTATTGTAGGGCGAATCGCTCATAGTCATCTGATGCGTTACACGGCGTGCCGCAAAGTCACCGAGTGCGAATTTTACAGTCGGGTCGGCCTGAAGGAACATCTTTTTGTTCAGACGGTTGAGGTAGAGGCGTGCTATTACCGGACGCTCGTCGCTCTTATTGCTTTCTTCTTCAACAATCGATGCGAGAATATGAACCTGCTCGGGAGTAAGACCAAGCTTTTGGGCTTTATTCAGACGCTCGTCATTCCAGAATTTTTTACGGTAAAACGCAAGCTTCTCTACTATGATATCGGCAGGCGAAGTCCAATAGAATTCATATGTGTCGGGCAGCACGGCGGCGCTGTAGTTCGCCGGTGAGAAACCTTGCGCGCCCAATATGGTGTCGGCGGCCTTACAGAATGCTATTGAGTCGAATTCGAACATGCGGCCTGCGCGGCCTGCAAGGTCTTCGAAACGACGCAGATTGTTGAACGTAAAGCGGATGGGGGTCTGACGGGTATCGACAATGCGTTTTGCAATGCGCACGGCTTCGTCGCCGGGTTTGACAAGATATGAACCGTGGCTGCGGCCCGGGTCGCCGTCGAGAGCCTTCCATATATATGCCACTTTTGCGCCGAAACTTCCGGGCAGAGTGCTTTTTATGATAGAGTCGACTGCGGCTTCGTCGCTGAATTCGGGTATCTCCACTCTCACGGCTTCACCTTTATATTTGGCAAAGAAATAGCTTCTGATTGAAATTGCGGAAATTGCGATTATCGCTGCAATAGCCGCTACAATGATTAGTATTTTTTTCTTGTTCATTTCTCGGTGTTGTTTATTTGTCAATAGTCGTGAGATTTAATTCTTTTTGCGGACAGCTTTCTTTTTGCCAGTATTCACCGAAGTAGTCTCCACGTTCTCTCTGAGGGAGATATAGCGGTCGTAGTAAGCGAGCAGCAGGGTGGTGAGAGGCAGGGCTATTATAAGACCGATGAAGCCCATGAGCGTTCCCCATATAGAGAGCGACAGAAGTATCAGTGCCGGGTTCATACCCATTGCGCGTCCCATTATCTTTGGGATGAGGAAGAGGTCCTGAATACACTGCACTACAATGTATACGGCCATAGCCGACAGCCACAGATTCCAGAAACTGCCTCCTCCGTCGACCGACCACACGAGGCACAGAATAGTGGTCGGGACCAGTGATATGAGCTGAAGATAAGGCACCATGTTGAGCAGACCTATGAAAAGCCCGAGAACGATAGCCATCGGTAGGCCTATGATGAGGAAGCCAATGGCGAACAGTATGCCAACGATGCTTGCCACGAGAGCCTGTCCGCGGAAGTAGTGGTTCATAGAGCGTGTTACATTGTCGAGAATGCTGAAAGTCAACTGGCGATAGCGTGGCGGAACAAGGTGTTTGAATCCCGAAAGGAGACGTTCGTAGTCGAGCATTATAAATACGATATAGAGCAGCACTACAAACCAGCTGAATATGCCCATGACAATGTTGTATCCGCCGGATATAAACGACCCGACGGTGTTGAGCAGCGAGCGCCAGTCCTGACCGGTGAGCTGCTTCGAAATGGCTATGAAGTCGATATTATCGCGTATATAGTCCTGAATTTCAGCCGGTATCTGGTTTACATTGTTGTGTTCTATACTGTAAGTCGTTACGGCACCGGCGAGGTGATGCATCTCATTGAGAATCGACGGCACTACAAAAACCGACAGCGCCGACAGCAGCAGTATGCACTCGAAGAGAGTGACAAGCACGGGAATCAGACGCTTGCGGATACGCAGCAGTTTACAGTTGTATTGCACCATAGGTTCGAGCAGATATGCTATGAGCCATGCCACGACAAACGGCAAGAGCACCGAACTCAGTATGTCGATGAGCCATATAGCGCCGATAACGCCCAGAGCTGTAAGCACAAGACGCACAACGCGGTCGAGAGTATACGGACGGCGACCCGGCGCCGCAGGAGGTGCACTGTTCATTTCGTTTTTTTATTTGTATTATGCAAATTTAGCAAATTACATCATCGCTCTATGCCCTCGGCTATATAAAAATTCGTAAATTTGCAAAAATTAGTGAACCTACCCATGGCCGAACAAACACTCCTTGAGCGTCTCGACGGAATCGAGGCACGTTTTGAAGAAGTTTCAACTCTCATCACCGATCCGGCTGTCATTGCCGACATGAAGCGTTATGTGCGCCTTTCCAAAGAGTACAAAGACCTTGAAAGGCTTACTGCACTTACACGCCGCTATCGCGAGCTTACCGACAATATTGTCGAAGCCCGTGAGCTTCTCGCTTCGGAAAATGACCCCGAAATACGCGAGATGGCCCGTGAACAGTTTGAAACCTCGACAGAGGCTATTCCGGGGCTTGAGGAGGAGATAAAGCTGCAACTCATACCGGCCGACCCCGAGGATGCCAAGAATGTGATACTCGAAATCCGCGGCGGCACCGGCGGCGACGAGGCGGCGCTTTTTGCCGGCGACCTTTGCAAAATGTATACACGTTACTGCGAGGGCCGGGGCTGGAATGTGGCCATTACATCGGCCAGCGAAGGCGCGGCAGGCGGCTTTAAAGAAGTTGTGCTGTCGGTGACGGGCGACGGTGTCTACGGTGTGCTGAAATATGAGAGCGGTGTTCACCGTGTGCAGCGTGTGCCGGCCACTGAGACCCAGGGGCGAGTGCATACATCGGCTGCTACTGTGGCTGTGCTCCCCGAGGCCGACCCGTTCGATGTTGAAATCAACGAGGGCGAAATAAAATGGGATACTTTCCGCTCGGGCGGTGCCGGAGGCCAGAATGTGAACAAGGTGGAGTCGGGCGTGCGTCTGCGCTACAATTGGAAGAATCCTAATACCGGAGTGGTGGAGGAAATACTTATTGAGTGTACAGAGACCCGCGACCAGCCCAAAAACAAGGAGCGTGCCCTCAGCCGTCTGCGTACTTTCATTTACGATAAGGAACATCAGAAATATATCGACGACATTGCTTCACGGCGCAAGACCCTTGTGTCGACCGGCGACCGCTCGGCAAAAATACGCACATACAATTATCCTCAGGGTCGCATCACCGACCACAGAATAAACTATACAATTTACAATCTACAGTCTTTTGTCGACGGCGACATCCAGGATGTGATTGACCACCTCATCATAGCGGAGAATGCCGAGAAACTAAAGGCTGCCGAACTCTAAAAACATAAATCATATGAAAGAACAAACTCCCAAAGGCATTCGCCGGTATTTGTCAACGGCATTTCTACGAGAGAAAGTCGGACAGGCGTGCCGTCGTTTTCCGGGAGCAGCTTTTTTTGCTGCCCTTACTGCTGTGCTGTCGATAGTGAATATCACCGACGATTTAAATGAAATGGTCATAAATTCCCGGATACTCGAACATCTTATTCTCAGTTCATCATTTGGCTATTTAATCACAGTGGCAGCTGTGCTATGGAGTGAATTCCTGAACCGCAAAAGCACATGGTTTCAGATTGCCGGCGCAGTAGTGGCCGTGCTGATGTTCATAGTATGGGAGACTGCTAAATATAATTATGACTCACTTTTTGTAGGCACTATAGCAGTGTTTACGGCCGCGGCGGCGATGCTGTTTTTCGTACCGTGTTTCAAAAGGCCGTCGCTGAGACTATCGCACAGCCATACCGACCGCGTCCTCGCCAATGCCATAATTTCTGGAGCGGTAGGCTGGGCCATGTCTATTTTTATCATGATTCTATGGGGCACGGTATCTGTACTTTTCCGAGTCAGTTCATTCGATTTTTTCCAGGTTCTGCTTGTGATTCTGGGCGCCCTGCTTCCAATGACGGTATTTCTGTGCCGTATGCCTTCAGTAGGAGACGAGAGCGGTGTGCCGGGCTTTTCGGCTCCACTTGCCAAGAACATATTTCTTATACCGGCACTGATTTACATGGCTGTGCTCTATGTCTACGGCATCAAGATACTTGTCGAGTGGGAGTTGCCTAAGGCTCCTATTGTATGGATGGTGACCGGTATTGTGGTCGTAGTCTTCCTGATAATCTTCGGGCTGCAAGGCTATATCGCCGACAGTGGGGTTAAGGAAACCAATGAGAAAATAGCGCGACTAACTCTGCGCTGGCTGCCTGTTGCATTGCTGCCGCTGCTTGTGCTGATGAGCGTGGCGATTTTCTATCGCATAGGCCAATATGGAGTCACGTCGTCGCGCCTATATGTGGCCACATTCAACATCTGGGCTTATGGCGCGATACTTTACCTCATATTCAGCCGCAAGGCCGAGTTGTCGAATCTCGCCACGACATTTACCGGAATCTTTATTGCCGTGTCGGTGATTCCGGGCTTCAACTACTGCAGCGTGGATGCTGCAGACAAGAACGGCGATGATTTCACCGACGATGACATGGTTGAAGTTGTCGAGACAAAGTGTTTTGAGCAGTCTGCCGGGCCTCTGAAGATTTCGGAGATTCCTCAGGCTTATAATACAATTGAATATCTGTCGAAGACAGATTATAGAACGTCTAAGCAGAATGCAGTACGTGAAATCACTCTTAGGAAAGGTATAGACATAAGTGTGCCACTCGATAGCCTTGTGGCACTCCCCGACAGCTCTTTCACACCGTGTTTACTTTCTGTTAAGGGTTGCGGCGATAAGGCCTATCTGCTTACAAAATGCACGATATGGCTGCCCCATATCGTGGACTCGGACAAAACCGTGGAGTATGACAATGTGAGTGTGGAGGGCTATCTGCTGAGCAAATAAGGAAATCTTAATTATAATATATAATGAAACGTAACGAACTTGTCGAGCAGATTTTTACCAAAGGCTCATTCCTTTGTGTAGGTCTCGACACCGACATCAAGAAAATCCCCGAGTGCATAACCGGTACACCGGCTGAGCGTGTGATAGCTTTCAACAAGGCCATTATAGACGCGACGGCTCCATACTGTGTGGCATATAAACCCAATATAGCATTTTACGAAGCGCTCGGTGCCGATGGCTGGACGGCTCTCGGTGCGACTGTTGACTATATCCGCACAAAATATCCCGAGCAGTTTATCATTGCCGATGCCAAACGTGGCGACATAGGCAACACCGCGGCCCTTTATGCCCGCACATTCTTTGAGACATTCGACTTCGATGCCGTTACACTCGCTCCCTACATGGGCGAGGACAGTGTGAAGCCCTTCCTCGCTTATGAGGGCAAGTGGAGCATCATTCTGGCTCTTACTTCCAATGCGTCGTCGAGCGACTTCGAGACCGTGACAGATGCACACGGTGTGCCCATGTTCGAGCGTGTGATACGCCGTTCGCGTCACTGGGGTTCGCCTGTCAATACTATGTATGTTGTCGGCGCCACCAAGGCCGAAAGCCTCACACAGATTCGCGAAGTGGCACCCCGTCACTTCCTGCTTGTGCCCGGAGTCGGCGCTCAGGGCGGAAGCCTTGAGGATGTGGCAAAATATGGCATGATTGACGAGTGCGGTCTGCTTGCAAACAGCAGCCGCGGCATTATCTACGCCTCAAACGGCACCGACTTTGCCGAAGCTGCCGGAGCTGCTGCCAAAGAGCTTGCCGGACAGATGGATGCCATTCTCCGCTCTATCTGATATTAAAGGTATATAATTATATATAATGTGCGGGCTTGCTCATCGGCGGGTCCGCACATTATGTGTTACCGGTATACGGGCTGTTATTTCAATTTCACGGGCTTGCCGCTTTGGGCGCTTTTAATCGCGGCGTCGAGGATTTCGACCACAAGCATATTGTTTTCGAGCGAGCCGGTATCGTATGGATTCACTTTGATGTCGCCTCTTACGGCGGCTTTAAGATAATAGAAAGAATCGTTATAGGGCGTCTCAAGCTCAGGCGAGACTACACTTTTCTCCTTGCCATTCTTATAGAGAATCATGTCCTTTCCGTTTTTCTGATAGATATAGCCATTGCTACCGTAGATGTGCATGTCTTTGCGGTTTATGGGCCAGTTCCACGAGGGCATAAGCTGGAGCGTCATCGAGGGGTATTGCACAACGATAGTTGCATCATCTTCGACACGGGTGTATTTGTCGGGCTTCTGACGGTTTGCAACGGCGTACACGCTCACCGGACGCTGTCCTGCGAGTATCCATGTGGCGATGTTGGCTCCATAGCAGCCGAAGTCGACAATTGCGCCGCCACCGTTCTTCACTGGATCTGTGAGCCAGTCGGTGAAAACCTTTCCGCAACCGATTTCGAACGGACCCTGATGTCCGTCGTAGACCATCATCCGGGTGATGTCGCCGATTTCGCCTTCGTTTACGAGTCTGCGGGCTTCGGTATTTGTGTCATACCAGGTTGTCTCGTAGTTGGTCAGCAGCAGTATATTGTTTTCTTTGGCGAGTTTTTCCATCTTGCGGGCGTGCTTCATGTTTGCGGCCAGCGGCTTTTCTACCATAACATGTATTCCGCGTGGCGCGCAAGCTTCTACAGTTGCGAGGTGGTCGTAAATCGAGCCGTAGTCGACCACTACTTCGGGGTGCGTCTCGTCAAGCATAGTGGGAAGGTCGGAATAAAAGAGCGATTTGTCGACGTGACGGCTCAAACCGTTGTGACTGCGTATATTATCGTCTTTCTCGTAGACTCCTACAATTTTGAAATCGCCGCGGCCTATGCGCGAAGTGACATCGTTTAGGTGGGCGTGCGATACGCCCGACACAGCCACTCGCAGCAGTTCGTTGCTTTGGGCCTGTGCCACAGCACTTGCAAGCAGGCAAAGAGCCGCGAAGCACAGACGGGCTATGTTTGCAATGTTTTTCATGATTTTTAAATTTGACATGTATAGAATCGAATTTTAAAAAAGTGTAGGGATGCGCGCTGCACCCCTACGACTATTTATCTGATGTGCCCGCAAAGAGCTGTGGGCTTATTTCATGCCTTTCTGGAGGAACTGGACGAATTTGGGAATGTTTTCGTCGTATGAGAAGGGTCCCGAAAGAAGTTCGCCGCGGTCGTTCACAATCACATAGTAGGGCTGTGCGTTGGCATTGAACTTATATCGCTGCAGGTAGCTCCAACGGTCGCCGTAAGTTTCGAGAGTGATTTTCTTGCCGTACTCTTCTACGGTAATTGGTTCGGGAAGAGGTTTTTTCTCGTCGACCATGAGTTTAATCATCACGAAGTTGTCTTCAATCATGGCATGAACGTCGGCATTGTCGAGCACGGCGCCTTCCATTTTGCGGCAGTTGACGCAACCGTATCCCGAGAAGTCGATAAGCACGGGCTTGCCTTCTTTGGCTGCTACAGCCATGCCTTCGTCGAAGTCGTCATACTCCACAAATTCGTGTCCGTAGAGATTGAAGTCCTGGGTGAACAGCGGAGGTACGAAAGCGCTCACGCCTTTGAGCGGTGCACCCCAGAGACCGGGAACGAGATATGCCGCGAACGACAGCGATATCATAGCCAGGAAGAAACGGAATACTCCGATGCTCGAGTCGGCCTTGCCGTAGTGAGCGAATTGGAATTGACCGAGGAGATACATGCCCATGAGACCGAAAATGGCTATCCAGAGTACAATGAATACTTCGCGGTCGAGTATGTGCCAGCCATATGCGAGGTCGGCGACAGAGAGGAATTTAAGCGAAAGAGCGAGCTCTACGAAGCCGAGCACAACCTTCACGGTATTCATCCACGAACCCGATTTGGGTGCTTTTTGCAGCCAGCCGGGGAACATGGCGAAGAGGCAGAAGGGAATGGCAAGTGCGAGAGAGAAGCCAAACATGCCCACGGCCGGGCCGAGCTGTGAGCCCGAGCTTACGGCTTCTACCAGAAGGGTGCCGATAATAGGACCGGTGCAGCTGAACGATACGAGCACGAGCGTAAAGGCCATGAAGAATATGCTCAGAAGGCCTGTGGTCTTCTCGGCAGTGCTGTCGATTTTATTGCTCCACGACGAGGGAAGCGCAATCTCGAATGCTCCAAAGAACGATATGGCGAACACCACCAGCAGCAGGAAGAAGATTATGTTGCAGACAGCGCTTGTCGAGAGGGCATTGAGGGCGCTCGCTCCGAAGATGAGCGTTATGAGCAGGCCGAGTCCCACGTAAATCACTATAATTGAGATGCCGTAGGTGAATGCGTCGCCTATGCCTTTGGCGTTGCTCTTGCCTTTTTTGAGGAAGAAGCTCACTGTCATAGGAATCATAGGCCATACACACGGAGTGACAAGAGCCACAAGGCCTCCCAGGAAGCATGTGAAGAAAATATACCACAGCGAGCCACTTTGCGAGTTCTCGGAGCTTTCGGTTTCATATACTACCGGAGCCCAGAGGTCGGCGTCTTCGGCCGGAACGGCAGCTTCAATAGCACTATCGGCTACGATTGCAGTATCGGGCTCTGTGGAAGTGATTTCTGCTACGGCGGCAGTCTCGACAGCCTTTTCTGCAGCGGCAGGAGCGGCATCAGCGGTCTTCTTCGGGGCCGCGGCGTTTATTTTGGCAGTGCCGGAGAGCTCAAAGGGTTCTTTGCCGGGCGGAATACAGTTCTCGTCGTTGCATGCGGCATAGCGGATAGTGCCGTCGATTGAGAACTCGGGTTCGGTTGCTTTGAAAGCCTGACGCAGTGTGATGCCGTTCTCCCAGAAATTGAGGTCGGCTTCAAACATCTTGTCGAAAACTTTGGTCGACGGTCTGTCGGCTTTAAGGTCGCCTTCAAGGACGGCGCCTTTCAAGGTTGAAAAATTGATTGAAAGAGGACTGGGGCCAGCCTGAGGGTCGCAGTCGTGCGAATACATGTGCCAGCCGGCATCGATTGTGGCTGTAAACACAACTTCTCCGGTGTTGTCGGAAGTCATCTCGATTTTCGATGACCATTTTACCGGATTAAACATCTGTGCAGTGACAGTGACAATTGCACTCAGCGCGATTAGCAAAAAGGCCGTAAAGCGTTGTAATTTCATTGTATTATGGTTTATTTATGCAAAGGTACGTTTTTTTTTATTATCTCCGCCGACTACATGCAAAAAATTATTTTAACGATGCGTTGCATAGTGCCGTAGAGTGCTGTTTTTGTGTTTTTGGCCGGAGGGGAGTATTTGCAGGGTTCAAAAAAATGTAGTAAATTAGCGTCCCGAATTGGCGCTTTTTGAAAGTGCCGGCCAAAGAAGAATTCTATGCTCACATATACAAATCATCTTAAAAGGCTTGTGCTTCCCGAATATGGGCGCAACATACAGAAAATGGTCGACCACTGTCTTACAATCGAAGACCGTGGCGAACGCACTGCCTGCGCTCACCGCATTGTGGCAGCCATGCAGACGCTTTTTCCCAATCAGGGAAATGCCGACGAATACCGTCGCAAATTGTGGGACCATCTGGTGATAATGAGCAACTTCGAGCTCGATGTCGACTTTCCCTACGAGCATGTGCAGGCCAAGACTTTCGACGGGGGCCCCGACCCTGTGCCTGCCGAGCGTCCGGGTTCGATGCCATATCATCACTACGGCCACTTCATTCCGCGTCTGATATGCGCCGCTGTAGACCTTGAACCTGGCGAAGAGCGCGACGCTCTTATTTTTATGATTGCCAATCAGATGAAAAAGACCCTGCTTGCCACTAACCCCGAGGGAGTGGAAGACGCGCGTGTCTTTTCCGATTTGCGCAATATGTCGCATGGCGCAATCAACATCTCGCCTGCCGAAATGCGTCTCAATGAGTTTATACAGCCTGTCGTTCCGTCGGGCAAGAAGAAAAAGAAAAAATGATACCACTCAGTGACCTTGTCGAAGTAGGGGCCTTTACCAAGCCTCACGGTCTCCGAGGTGAGATGTCGACTATTTTCGACAGCGACGAGGCTGTCGAAGCCGTCATTGAGGCCGGTCATGTGTTTGTGGAGCTCGACGGCCTTATGGTGCCGTTTACTATACTTTCTTACCGACCGAAAGGCGCCGAGGCCCTTCTGCTCACGCTTAAGGGAATCGACACTCAGGATTTTGCCTCCAAGCTGACAAACAAGCCTGTTTATCTCGAACTCTCGCTGATGCCCGATGCGCAGTTGGACGACGATGCATTCTACCTCGAAGACCTCGTGGGATTCACTATCATAACCTCGGAGGGTTCTGTAGGTAAAATAATCGGCTACGACGACTCGACAGAAAACCTGCTCTTCGAGGTTGAGGCCAAAAACGGCTCAGAAGTGCTCGTGCCTGCCAACGGCGATATGATAACCGAAATTGATGAAGCTGCCGGCACTGTGTGCATGGATTTGCCCGAGGGGCTTTTCTCATTATGAAATCATACACAATATAATAAACGATGAAAGAATACGACGAAGAAGAGGCTTTGAGCATGATGAGCGAGGCTGTTGCCCCCGACCTTCGTGATACAGATGCTATTGCAGAAGTTCTCGACCTGATATACGACTACTACGACGAAAACGGTGGTCTCGAAATCGATGTTGACAGTGACGACGAGGAAGATGTCGACGATATGTCCATGTATGTGATGCGTTATCTCGAAAACAACCCTCCGCGAGTGAGCTTTACGGTCGATGACGTCGCTGCGCTGATTCGTGCGGAAATCAACTACGAACAAAGTCTTCTCTGATTTATATAATATGTCGCTCCTCAACTTATTAAGATTATCGTTGACGCTCTTCGTAGCGCTGCTTTGTGCTGTGCCGTCGCCGGCTGCCGGAAAGAAAGACACTCACGACTTCGACCCGTTCACAGCAGGCATTGAAGAGAATATCAAGACTCCGGCCGTGCCCGAAAAACTCAAGGAGCGGGTGGCTGCCGCGATGACAAAGCTCCAGAATACGCTTGCCAACGCCGGTTATAAGGTCGAAAAAGTGCGCGACGGCGAAGTGGTGATGGTAACTATAGAGGCTTCTAAACTCTTCGGAGCCAACAGCACGGAGTTGCGCGAAAAAGCTTCGTCGGTGCTCATGCCTCTGGTGCCGTATGTAAGGCGTACCGACAATTACAAGGTGGTGCTCGCCGTACACAGCGATGACACAGGAGATGTCAGATATGCCGACAGCCTCACCGCCGACCGTGCTTCGGCAATCGACGGTTTCATTACCTCGAAAACCGGTGGAGGCGAGAGCGGTATTATTCCTTACGGGCTCGGTTTCGACGAACCTGTAGCCCCGAATTCGGGTATCCGCAACCGCGCTGCCAACCGCCGTGTGGAATTCTATTTTATTCCGACGGCCGAATTTATCTCTAAAGTGAAAAAATAAATATGCCAACCGATACCACAGCTCAGCCGCGCCGTTTTGCAAAGAAGCCGGCTGCATTGCCCGCTGAAGTCGCCGGCCGTCTTGTGCCGCGTGCCACAGATATAGAGGCGGCAGTGCTCGGTGCTCTCATGCTCGACCAGGATGCTTTCAACGAAATCAGCGACCTGCTGAGGCCGGAGAGTTTCTACGAACCGCGGCATGAGAAGATTTACGAGGCAATACAGCAGCTCGGCCTTGCGCAGGAGCCGATAGATATGATGACCGTAACTAACCGACTGCGGCAGAACAACGAGCTTGAGAATGTCGGTGGTGCCGGATATATAGCATCGCTCACGATGAACGTGGCCTCGGCGGCTCACGTCGAGTTTCATGCACGCATCGTGGCTCAGAAATATCTTGCACGCGAGCTTATAACTTTTGCATCTAAGCTCGAGAACAACGCTTTCGATGAGAGCAACGATGTGGACGATGTTCTGCAGGAAGCCGAACGTGCTCTGTTCAATATTTCGCAGAAAAACCTCAAGAAAGATGTCGTGCAGATTGACCCCGTGATTGAGCGGGCTGTGGAACAGATGCAGATTGCCGGCCGTCAGCAGTCAGGCCTCAGCGGTGTCGGAACGGGATTCTACAATCTCGACAAACTCACTTCGGGCTGGCAACGTTCCGACCTGATTATCATCGCGGCCCGTCCGGCGATGGGCAAGACAGCCTTTGTGCTGTCGATGGCGCTCAATGTGGCTATGCACGGCGACCCTGTGGCTGTGTTCTCGCTTGAAATGAGCAATCTGCAGCTTGTAAACCGTCTTATTTCAAATGCCTGCGAGCTCCCTGGCGAGAAAATCAAGAGTGGCGACCTCACTACCTCGGACTGGGGACAGCTCGCGGCACGACTCAGCCGTCTGCAGGGCTTGCCTCTGTATGTCGACGACACGTCGAGTCTTTCGATTGGCGAATTCAGCACCAAAGCCCGCCGTCTTGTGCGGGAGCACGGTATAAAGCTTATTATTATTGACTACCTGCAGCTTATGACAGCCGGTGTGAAACTCGGTTCGCGAGAGCAGGAGGTGTCGACCATTTCGCAGACGCTCAAAAAAATGGCAAAAGAACTCGATATTCCGATTATCGCTCTTTCGCAGCTCAACCGAAAGCTCGAAGACCGTGGCAACAAGGACAAGAGGCCGCAGCTCTCCGACCTTCGTGAATCGGGTGCTATCGAGCAGGATGCCGATATTGTATGCTTCATACACCGTCCGGAGTATTATCAGCGTAGCGGTGTCGATGCCGAGGGCAACGATATACGCGGACTGGCCGAGTTTATAGTGGCGAAGCACCGTAACGGTCGTGTAGACACGGTGAATATGCGTTTCCGCAAGGAATACGTTCGCTTTGAAAACTGGGACCAGAACGATTTTGGCTCGACGGGTGATTTCGCCTATCGTGAGGCGAGTGACAATGTCGATACCGCAGTGCCTGTTTCCGACCCTGCCAAAGCGGCTGCCGACGCCGCGGCGTTCGGTCTCAATACGTCGGGAGCTCCGCAGAGCGATGATTTCGCCTCGGCAGACGATAGCGACCAACCGTTCTGATATGCGGCTCCAAGCCCTATTTCCCTACTTTTTATCTTGTTTTCTGCCGCTTGCTCCATGCAGGCGGTATATGCCGTATATGCAGAGAGCTGAGCCTATCGCGCTCAGAGCTACATATGCCAACGGCCACTGCGAGGGCTCGTTGTCGATTGTGTCGGGACCGTAAAGACGGGCCTGCTGCCATGCTGTGACTACAAACATCATGTTGTTGAGTATATGTGCTGCCACAGGCACCCAAACGCTGCCGGTCCACACAAGCAGATAGCCGAAATACGCGCCTAAAAGCATGCGCGGAACAAAACCGAAGAACTGGAAGTGCAGAGCCGAGAAGCAGAATGCCACAATCCAGACAGCAGCGTGTATGTTTACGCCGCCTGTTGTGAGCAGCCGCTGAAAGCAGCCGCGGAAGAGCAGTTCTTCCGAGAGCCCGGCCATGACACCTATAATGAGCACGTTTACTATAAGCGAGAGTACAGATGTGTCGGCAAGAAGTGTCTTCATCGTTCCGAATGCCGCGTCTTCCATTTTGCGTGCGGCTTCCTCAAAAGCAGACAGCGACTCAGGGAGCTCGATATGGTAGTTCCAGTAGATGATGTTTTCCTGCAGGGGGATTGATATAAACAGTATCGCGGTGACATAGATAATAGCCATTACCGATGGCCGATGGAGCAAGCCCAAAAGCTCGGCCGGTCTGCGAGTTACCATAAGAGCCGTAACCACAGCCGGTATTATGAATGTGAGAATGTCCTGAAGCACTGCACTGATACGCAGGGCTTTGGCCAGATTGCCTTCGAGAAGCCTTCCGAGCACATAAGAGCCGGCAATTGTGAGGATATAGCAGACTAAGAATATGCAGAACAGCAGAATTAGTCGCTGTGGAAGTGTGAGCGCGAGGTCTGATTTCTTCATGGAGTTCATAATTTGATGTAAAAAGCTTCTACAAGACGGCGGTATGTCTCTGAGAGCTCTCCGCCAGAGTTGCGGAGTTTCAGAGTGTTTTCGACCAGAGGGCCGTCGGTGGGACTGAAATCCCACAGCAGACGTGTCGGCCGGGCGGATGTCGACGTGCAGATGCGCAGAAACCGTCGTAGTTTCAGTCTGGCCATTTCGGCGTGGAATATGATATCATGTTCGAATTCGGCAGGAGACACCAGGCCGATATGTCCGAGAGGCTTTATGAGATTCGTTTTATTGAATATGGCTTCATAATTCAGTCCGGCCTGATGTCGGGCCGTGCGGCGTGAGCTGTCGGCCGAGCGTTCGCCGGTGATGAAGTAAGGCGGATTGCTGATTATGAGGTCGTATGACGTGGGGAAACTGCAGCTGCCGAAGTCGCCCTCTGTGAGGCTGAGACGCGATGCAAAAGGCGACGCTGCAAAATTGGCGCGTGCGGCCGATGCCGCTTTCGGGTCTATCTCAATTCCGGTGACGTGTGCGCCGGTGCACACTTGTGCCGCCATAAGGGCAAGAAGACCCGAGCCGGCGCCTATGTCGAGCACCGATGCAGCCGATGAATATTCGGGCAGAAACCATGCTCCGAGAAGCACGCTGTCGGAACATATTTTCATTCCGCAGCCGCTGTCGTCAACGTCGAATTGCTTGAAATGGAATACTCCCATGGCTTGCTATCGTTTTAATTCCGGCACGGCGATATTATGCTTGTCGAATATCTGGCGGGCACGCCGACTGAATTCGGCAGCGCGGGCACGCCATGCGGAGTCTTTTACGCTGTCGGCTTCCATCACCCGGTAGTTGCTCGAGCCCGGCGTGCCGGGTATTGTGAACAGCAGCCGGTAGACAGCACTCTGCACCATGGGCTTTTTGTCGTCGCCACGGAAGAGTTTTACGTGAGCCAGTGC
>RYWL01000119.1 GCA_003979155.1 Muribaculaceae bacterium | reverse complement strand
GTTCGTAGAAATCGGGAATACGGGAAGCCTGATAGTCGGCGGCGTCCTCCGAAGCGGCATCGTCGGCGGCTGCAGCTATCTCTATCACTTCGTCGCTCTCGGCGATTTCATCAAGAAAATCACTGCCACTTACAATATCGACGGCAAGGCCGGCAGGCACGACTCGAATCTGAGGGTTCTCGTCGTTGCCAATATAATTATCAACATATCCGCTGATTAAATCGGTAATCTGTTGCTTGAAAAGCGCTTTTGATACTGTCATAAGATAATAATTCGTTTTGAACTTCGTTTTTGATATAACAACCTCAGCCACGGCTTAGTTGATTTGTGCGTGCCGTCGGGCAGCATCTACAGCAGCATCTAAATCATCTCAAATTTGCTTGTCACAGAAAAAAAAGCTAATTTTGGGCAGACATGGCAGGCATAAATTACCACACAGTGTAAAATGAAACGAGTCATCACATACGGTACATACGATTTGCTCCACCACGGACACATCAATTTGTTGCGAAGAGCCAAAGAGCTCGGCGATTATCTGATTGTAGGTGTGACAAGCGACAGCTATGACCGTGAGCGTGGAAAACTAAATGTCCGAAACAATGTACTCGAACGGGTCGAAGCCGTGAAAGCGACCGGTTTTGCTGACGAAGTGATTATCGAAGACTACATCGGCCAGAAAATCGACGACATACAAAAGTATAATATCGACATTTTTGCTATCGGCAGCGACTGGGAAGGAAAGTTCGATTATCTCAACGAGTACTGTCAGGTCTTATACCTGCCTCGCACCGAAGGCATAAGCTCCACTCAACTCAGGGCCGAGAGCATGTCGGCCACAACCATCGGCATAATTGGCTGTGGCCGTGTGACATCGCGTTTTCCGTCGGAAGCGGCTATTGTCGGCGAAGTGACGATTTCGGGCTGCTTCGACATCAACATCGACAAAGCCCTGCGCTTCGCCTCCGACTCTGGCGTGAAGGCCTTCGACAATCTCGAGAGCCTTATCGACTCTTCCGATGCCATTTACATAGCCACACCGCACCTTGCGCACTACCCCTTGATAAAGCAGTGCGTCGCAGCACGAAAACACGTGCTGTGCGAAACTCCGATGGTTCTGAAAAAAGAACAGGCCGAAGAGCTCTTCGCGCTTGCCGAGGAAAACGGTGTTGTGCTCATGGAGGCCAATAAGACAGCTCACTGCCCGGCTTTCAATCACCTCATGGTAATGATTAAAAGCGGCATGATAGGCCAGGTGGTCGACGTGGAGGCATCGCTTTCGAAGCTGTGGGACGACGAGCTTGGCAGCTATCCGCTTCTGCCTATCGTAAAGCTTATGGGGCTAAGATACGAAAATCTGAATCTCTACAGCCGCATCACCAACGGTGTCGACATGTACACAAAAGGTGTGTTCCACTACCCTTACGCCACATGCTCGTTTAAAGTCGGACTGGGAGTGAAGACCGAGGGCAACCTCGTGATTTCGGGTACAAAAGGCTATGCATATGTTCCGGCGCCATGGTGGAAGACAGATTATTTTGAATTCCGCTACGAAGACCAGAACCAAAACAAAAAATTTTTCTACAAGTGGGACGGCAGCGGTCTGCGCTATGAAATTCAGGAATTCGTTTCATGCATTATCAACAAAAGATTCGCAACCACACGCCTCAGCAGACGTGAATCTATATTCATGGCCGAAATAATGGAGCGCTTCGCCGAACGAAAAAACTTTATAACTCTATGAAATATGCTGTTGTGACCGGCGGCTCCTCAGGCATCGGATTAGGTGTCGCAAAAATGCTTCTTGCAAAAGGCTATCATGTCTTTGCTACATATGTCGGAACTGATTTTACCGAACGACACGAACACTTCGAGGCAATAAAAACCGACCAGACCGACCGCTCCGATGTATACCGTTTTATCGACTATGTGAAGTCGAAGACAAGTAATCTCGACTGTCTTGTATGCAATGCCGGGCTCACAATACGTAAATCATTTACCGATACCACCGACAGCGACTGGGACAAGATGATGGAAGTCGCCGTCAACTCGCACTATATCATGGCGCGCGAATTCACGCCAATAATTCCGCCAGGCAGCAGAATTATTTTTACAGGCTCGCAGATGGGCATCAATCCGCACGCCACAGTGCTGGCCTACGGCGTAACTAAAGCCGCCGTGCACGCATTGGTAAAAAATCTTGTTAAGGAATTCGAGGGGACAGGAACCACTGTTAACGCTATCGTCCCCGGCTTTGTCGACACTCCATGGCAGAAAGAAAAGCCCGACAACATAAAGCAGAATATTTATAACAAGACTGCAATACAC
>RYWL01000022.1 GCA_003979155.1 Muribaculaceae bacterium | reverse complement strand
TTATTTCTCTCCGAAAACTCACTTCTGTTAACAATCGTTTTTAAACAAGCTCTTATTGCGGCAAGAAAAAGATACGCCGAGAATTAAAACAACAGATAAAATTATTGTCTGGAGACCTTTGCCTTTTCCGCTGAGACTGACAACTGGTATATATTTGGCGAAGGAAAACTTTGGGGAAGGAGGCTAAATCGCAGCAAGCGCAAACGCAAGTATCGAATGATAAAGAGGCGCGACGAACCATTCCGTCCAAGCGAACTCCATAAAAAGTTCGACCTAACCGAAACAAAGATCGGACCCGTCCCCCGTTCAGATCAAACGGCTGGTGCTTTCTTCATCATCTGTAGAGACCATAAGCTACGAATCTCAGACTTATGAAAATTCAGACCGCATCGAATATCGTGCTGATCTATTGCTCAATCCACTATACGACAGCAAAAAGTACTTGAACTCCGCCAAGGAACAGAAGTGCATCTGTGTGCTCTATACCACACCCGAACACCCCTGCACCACATCCGAGCAAAACCGAATCATTGAAAACCTCGTCAAATACTTCGGCTCGACGCCCTGGCAACTTTTTAGCAGAAAATGCCAAGGCCTCAACCTCAAAGCTAAATTGGATATCACATAGAGCGTCTGATTCAATAAATTATCTGCACAATGGCAGAGTGCGAAATATTTTTCGTATCTTCGCAACGTGAATCTCACCCTATCGTTAATCAAATGAAGAACATTCTCACATTCACCCCGGTCTACGTCCGCTTAATTTGGGGCGGCGACCGTATAGCACGTTTCAAAGGTATTGAATCTCAAGGCCCCGATGTCGGCGAGAGCTGGGAGCTGTCGCCTATGCCCGGACACGAGTCTGTGGTCGACCGCGGCGAGTTCAAAGGACTCAACCTCAATCAGCTCATCGACAAATATGGCAACGACATAATGGGTAAACGCCTCTACGAGCGCTACGAAGGCAAATTCCCTCTGCTGATAAAGTTTATCGATTCGAAAAGCGACCTGTCGATTCAGGTACACCCCGACGACGAGCTTGCCGCTGTGACTGAGCACAAACGCGGCAAGACAGAGATGTGGTACTCGATAGACCCCGACGAAGGCGCTTATCTCTATGCCGGATTCAAGGGCGAGGAGTCGCCCGAGTCACTCAAGGCCAAAATCGAAGATTCGACAATCGTTGAATCACTCGCAAAATATTACACCAAGCCAGGCGATGTATTTTTCCTGCCGGCCGGATGTGTACACGCCATCGGACAAGGCAATTTCGTCGCTGAAATCCAGGAGGCTTCCGACGTTACATACCGTATTTTCGACTACAACCGCAAAGGCGCCGACGGCAAGCCTCGCGAACTTCACGTAGAGAAGGCTATGGTTGCAACCAAATACGACAACTCCGACCTTGCAAAGCCCATAAACGTGACCGCCGCCCCCGACACCGAGGCGCCCATGGTTCACTGCTCCTTCTTCAACACCGACCTTATAAATGTCGACCCCGAGATGAATCTCGACCTCAAGGCCCGCGACTCATTCTCGGTATTCATCACCGTTTCGGGCGAACTCACATTCTCGGCAGAAGGCAATGCCCCCCTCACAGTGGGCCGCGGCACCACAATTCTCGTGCCAGCTTCGGTAGACAGCATTAAAGTGACAGGCAAAGGCGAAATGATATCGGTATATGTACCCTGACCATCAAGAACTAATTTATCTAAAACCTGACAAACATATGTACAGAAACGACAACCGCGTTGTGGTGACACTCGACGCAGGAGGCACCAATCTGGTGTTCAGCGCAATGCGCGGCTATGAATTTATTGTAGACCCTATCACATATCCCACTCACGCCGAAGACCTCGACACTTGCCTCAACACCATGCTCAAAGGCTTCCGCGAGGTAATAGCACAGCTCGACGAAGCACCCGTAGCCATAAGCTTCGCCTTTCCCGGCCCGGCCGACTATCGTCGCGGCATCATCGGCGGCTATCTGCCCAACTTCCCGTCGTTCCGCGACGGCGTAGCCCTCGGCCCGTTCCTTAGCCGTGAACTCAAGCTGCCCGTGTTCATCAATAATGATGGCGACCTCTTCGCCCTCGGCGAGGCCAAAGGCGGCATTCTGCCCGAAATCAACCGTCGTGTCAAAGAGCTCGGCGGCTCGCAGACCTACACCAACCTGCTCGGCTACACATTTGGAACAGGCCTCGGCATAGGCGAAGTCATCAACGGTCAAATCAACCTCGGCAACAACTGCTGCATCGAAACATTCTGTCTCCCCAGCAAAACCCTTCCGGGCATCATCGCCGAAGACGGTGCCGCTATCCGCTCAATCAAGCGCGTATATGCATCGCTCTCCGGTGTCGAAGCCCCCTCACTCGAGCCTTACGACATATATCTCATTGCCGACGGGCAGAAAGAAGGCGATGCCGAAGCTGCCAAGAAAGCATTCGAAAGCTTTGGCCGCGAAGCCGGTAATGCAATGGCTACTGCCGTTACTCTCACCGACTCGCTCATCGTTGTAGGCGGCGGTCTCACCGGTGCATGCAAATACATTATGCCCGCACTCCTTGATGAGATGCGCTCGACACTCAAAACTCTTGACGGCAACGATGTATCGCGCGTTCAGATGCGCGTATTCGACCTCGACGACGAGCTCGAATTTGCAAAATTCGTTGTCGGGGACTCCCGACCGCTCAAGGTGTATGGCAGCGACGAAGTTGTCACTTACAACCCGATGAAACGCACAGGCATCGCCATTTCGAAACTCGGCGCATCAAAGGCCATTTCGATAGGCGCTTACTCCTACGCTCTCGGCGCTATCGACAGCGCTGCCGAAGCATAAGCCTGCCACGGAACTCATAGAGCTCCATCATATAAAGCAGAAGGCAAACACTCATCGCAGGTGCTTGTCTTCTGTTTACTTTATCTATATCATAGCAATCACAAATTCGCAGCACGAAAGCATTGATTACGACAGACATACAATCTATGCGCGTAAGATAACGAAATTCTGACAGAAGACTTGCGTGCATTGATTTGCTCTCAGCCGATTTTGCCTTAGTTTATTGCTGAAATAATATTTGCACCGACAACAAAAAAAGCGTAACTTTGCCTTTATAAATTAGAAACGAACAAGAAACAACAGCATAATGGAAATCAAAGGAACCATCATCGCTGCGTTGCCGGAAACATCGGGTGTTTCCAAGGCCGGCAATCAGTGGAAAAAGAAAGAATACGTACTCGAGAATACCGACAGCCAGTATCCTCGTAAAGTGGCATTTACCTGCTTCGGCGACAATGCCGACAAAATCAACCTTCAGGTAGGTCAGGTAGCCACAGTATACTTCGACATCGAATCGCGCGAATACAATGGCCGATGGTACACCGACCTCCGCGCATGGCGCGCCGACGTTGAAGTGCCTGGAGCTGCTGCCCCTTCCGCACCCGCCGCACCTGCAGCCGGTGCAGTTCCGCCTCCTCCTGCCATGCCCGCCGGCGGCGACGAGGAGTTCCCCTTCTGACAACTCTATCACCGCCCTCGCGGCGGCTTATACGTCCCCTGCCGGGAGCAGCAGCCTGCTTCCGGCTTCGGTGGATATATACGGGTAGGCGTCGGCATTGCGACACGGCAAAATCGAGCAGCCCGTTTCATAATTGTAAAAATCTAAAATTCAGCTAAATAATGGCTATCGAACTTAAAAATCTCACAAAACGCTCCGAAAACTACTCCCAGTGGTACAATGAGCTTGTGGCCAAGGCCGACCTTGCCGAGCAAAGCGCTGTCCGCGGCTGCATGGTAATCAAGCCCTACGGATACGCAATCTGGGAAAAGATACAGCAGACTCTCGACCGCATGTTCAAGGAAACAGGTGTGCAGAACGCCTACTTCCCCCTGCTCATTCCCAAATCATATCTCTGCCGCGAGGCCGAGCACGTCGAAGGCTTCGCCAAAGAGTGCGCCGTCGTCACTCACTACCGTCTCAAAAACGACCCCGAAGGCAAAGGCGTGGTTGTCGACCCCGAGGCTCGTCTTGAAGAAGAACTCATTGTACGTCCCACATCCGAAACAATCATCTGGGGCACATACAAAAACTGGATTCACAGCTGGCGCGACCTGCCTCTGCTCGTAAACCAGTGGGCCAATGTAATGCGTTGGGAGATGCGTACACGCATTTTCCTTCGCACCGCCGAATTCCTCTGGCAGGAAGGCCACTGCGCTCACGCAACTGCCGAAGAATCGCAAGACCGCACCGTGCAGATGATAAAACTGTATGCCGAATTTGCCGAAAAATATATGGCCATGCCCGTCACAATGGGCGTGAAGACAGCAAACGAACGATTTGCCGGCGCCCTCAACACATATACCATCGAGGCAATGATGCAGGACGGAAAAGCCCTTCAGGCCGGCACTTCGCACAACCTCGGCCAGAACTTCGCCAAGGCATTCGATGTCACTTTCACAAACAAAGACAACCAGCCCGAGTACGTGTGGGCTAACTCATGGGGCGTGTCGACGCGTCTGATGGGCGCACTCATCATGACGCACTCCGACGACAACGGCCTTGTGCTGCCCCCTCATCTGGCCCCCATTCAGGTGGTGATTATTCCCGTATACAAAAACGTCGAACAGCTCGCACAAATCACCGAGAGCGTGATGCCTATCGTGTCGCGCTTCAAAGAACTGGGCATATCGGTGAAATACGACGACGCAGAGAACAAGCGTCCCGGCTTCAAGTTTGCCGACTACGAGCTTAAGGGCGTGCCAGTGCGTCTTGTAATCGGAGCACGCGACCTCGAGAAAGGTGTTGTGGAAGTAATGCGCCGCGACACACTCGAAAAACACGAGGCACCTCTGGCCGGCATTGCCGACTATGTCAACACTCTGCTGGAAGAGATTCAGCAGAACATCTTCGACAAAGCAGCCAAGCTTCGCGCCGACCGCACTTATATATGCGACAGCTACGACGACTTCAAGGCTCGCATTGACGGAGGCGGCTTCTTCCTCTGCCACTGGGACGGAACTCCAGAGACAGAAGAGCTCATCAAAGCAGAGACTAAGGCCACAATACGATGCATTCCTCTTGACGGCGACGACACCCCCGGTGTCTGCATGGTCACTGGCAAACCGTCGAAACGCCGTGTAATCATCGCACGCAATTATTGATGCCTCAAGCCACAAATATATACGACACAACCGGAACTGTCATGGACCGCACACGCCCCGTGATAGCTCTGGTTGTTCCGTGCTATAACGAGCAGGAAGTGCTCCCCTCGACAGCCGCCACTCTCGGCAAGCTGCTCGACACCATGCTCGCAGAAGAGCTGATTTCCGACAAGAGCTTCGTGATGTTTGTCAACGACGGCAGCCACGACAACACATGGCAGATAATCACAGCACTGCACGCAGGCGACAAGCGGTTCAAAGCCCTGAGTCTCGCGCACAACCGCGGACAGCAGGCAGCCATGCTTGCCGGATTGATGACGGTGCGCGAAATGTCGGATGCCGCAATTACAATCGATGCCGACATGCAGGATTCGCCCGACGCGGCAATCGAAATGGTTCGAAAATTCAAAGACGGCGCCGACATAGTTTACGGTGTGCGAGCCTCGCGTGCCTCCGACTCGTGGTTCAAACGCTCGTCGGCGCGCGCGTTCTACTCAATGCAGCAACACATGGGGCTCGAAACAATCTACGACCATTCGGAGTTTCGCCTCATGGGCCGTAAGTCGCTCGACATACTCGCGCAATACGGCGAAAGCAATCTATATCTGCGCGGCATAATGACAAACATAGGTCTCCGCACCGACATTGTCACCTACGACCGCGCACCGCGCACCGCCGGTGTCACCAAATACACCATTGGCAAGCTGCTCACAGTGTCAATCGACGGCATAACATCGTTCACAGCACAACCGATGCGGCTTATTTTCTCCGTAGGATCATTTCTGCTCATTGCCGACATAATAGTTGCGATATGGGTGCTTGTGTCGCATTTCCAGGGCCGTGCCATATCGGGCTGGTCGTCACTCATGCTCTCGATATGGTTTCTGGGAAGTCTCGTGCTCATAGCTCTCGGCATCATAGGCGAATACATCGGCAAAATTTACGTAGAAGTAAAACATCGTCCGCGATACAATATCTCCGAAAAACTCATCGACTGATAATCCGAAGCCGGCTCTCCCGTATATGAAACATCTGATATCTCTCGAAATATTCAAGCCCGACACGTCATCGGAAGTAACACTTCCCTATGCCGAGCAAGGCATACAAGCCGGTTTTCCCTCTCCGGCCCAGGACTATATAAGCGAATACATCGACCTAAACCGCGAGATAGTGCGCCACCCTGCATCGACATTCTACAGCAAGGTGAGCGGAGACTCAATGATAGACGAAGGAATTGACCCCGGCGACCTGCTCGTCATCGACCGCTCGCTCGAACCGGCCGACGGCGACCTTGCTGTGTGCTGTCTCGACGGCGAATTCACCCTCAAACGCATTCACCTCTGTCCCGATGTGGTGTGGCTCATTCCGTCAAATGAAGCCTTCGACCCGATATTGGTCACGCCCGACCGGCGCTTCGAAATATGGGGTGTGGTCACACATACAATCAAGAGCAACCGCCGTCCGCGTCCGCGCAAAGCACGCCGGCAATAAATTGTGAGTCTTTGTCATGGTGGGCCTGATTGACTGCAACAACTTCTTCGTGTCGTGCGAACGCGTATTCGCTCCGCGCCTGCGCACACGCCCGGTCGTGGTGCTGAGCAACAACGACGGCTGCATCGTGGCACTCTCAAACGAAGCCAAGGCACTGGGCCTGCGTCGCGGTAACCCCTACTATCAGGTCAAAGACATTTGCAACCGGCACGGTGTCGAAGTGCTTTCGGGCAACCATCGGCTCTACAGCGACATGTCGGCACGTGTAATGGCCACAATAGCGTCTTTGGCAGGCGATGTCGATGTCTACTCCGTCGACGAGTGCTTTATCAGCTTCAGCTTCGCCGAGGCGGGAGAAGCAGTCGAAGCCGGACACGAACTGGTGAGACGCGTACGCCGCGACACCGGCATCCCCACATCGCTCGGCATTGCATCGACCCGTACGCTGGCAAAGATAGCCTCGCGCTTTGCTAAGAAATATGCTGCATACCGCTCAGTGTGCGCAATCGACAACGAATACCGACGCCGACGGGCGCTCGAGATGACCGAGGCGCGCGACGTATGGGGCATCGGACGGCGACTCGCCAGGCGACTCGCGAACTACGGCATCTCAAGAGCCATACAATTCGCCGACAGACCACTGTCGGAGATAGAAAAAATAATGAACATAACAGGCGTGCGCACATGGCGCGAGCTCAACGGCCAGCCGTGTATTGACACGGCCGACATGCCGACCGAGCCGGCCATGCAGAAGCAGATGTGCTGCACACGATCATTCGCCAAAAACATAAGCGACTTCGCCGAACTGTCGGAGGCTGTATCGATGTTTGCCACAAGCATCTCCAGGCGTATGCGCGAGCATCATCTGGCCGCAGCAGGAATCACACTGTTCATCCACACCAACACCCACCGCCCCGATCTGCCACAATACTACAACAGCGTCTACGTGCCTTTGCCCGAAGCCTCGAACGACACCATGACAATCACCACTGCCGCAACAAAGGGTCTCATGGCTATTTTCCGCAAAGGCTTCGGCTACAAACGCGCCGGCATTTGCATTGCCGAGCTGTGCGACGACCGCCATATACAACAGTCGCTCTTCTCCGATACCACCGACCGCGACCGCAGGCAACGCCTCATGAAGGTAGTCGACAGTATCAATGCGTCGTCTCTCACTCACGACCGCATACACATCGCCTCATACATGCCGCTCGAGAGTTGTGTAAGATGCGAACTCCGCTCGCCCAACTACTCCACACGCATGTCCGATATAATAAAAGTCAAAACTGTTCAACATGGATTATAAACAATTCAGAAAACATTTGTGCCAGCTCACCGGACACTCTCCGGCCGATGTCGACGCGCTTACCGACGGCCTCGCGCTCATCATACGCGAAAGCTGCGCCGAGCTCGACAACGTTGCCATTCCCACTTTCGGCACTTTTGTGCCGGTAAAGCACAAAGAAGAAGTTGTAAACGACCTCTCCACCGGCCGCAAACTCCTCGTTCCGCCCGAAATAACACTTGAATTCCACCCCGGCTCAATGCTTCAGAAACGACTGCGCAATGAATAATACCGTCACCCTATCGCAACTCATCACCCGCCTTGCCAAAGTGGCCGACACCGATACAAACACATCGCGCCGCTTTCTCCGCACTTTTTTCGGAGCTATCGAAGAAGCCCTAATCGAGGGTGAATCGGTAAACATAAAAGGCATCGGCACTTTCCGCCGCTCTTCCGACTCAACATTCGGAAGCTCTACCGGAATGTCGTTCATCCCCGACGAACAGCTCGCCAAAGAGCTCAACGCTCCCTTCGAAATGTTTCAGGCCGTAGAACTCGCCGACGGCGTAGTTTTCCCTGAAGAAAAGGAAGCGAAAGAAGAAAATGACTCCGCTCAGCCCGAAATAGCCACACCCGCAACCTCCGGAACTGTCTCCGAAAGTGCACCTCTGCCCGAGCCCGAATCAGTGAAACAACAGCAGCCGGTTGCCGAGCCACTTCAGACCGAGCTTATTGTGCCGAAGCCTGAGCCAGCAAGACCAGTTCATGCCGCTCCACAGCCAGCCGTT
This sequence comes from Muribaculaceae bacterium, assembly GCA_003979155.1. Classification (GTDB taxonomy): domain Bacteria; phylum Bacteroidota; class Bacteroidia; order Bacteroidales; family Muribaculaceae; genus CAG-873. Next base: position 15,675 of record RYWL01000022.1, on the reverse strand, counting down.
CCAAAAACCGAAGAGCCTCGAAAGGCTCCATGGGAAATGGACGAGTTCAAGACTAAGGAAAAGCCCGTACAACCGCTTGTACATCCTCGGGAAGAACCAGTCAAACCGGTCGCACCCGTATTCGAGAATGCAGACGACGTCGACGACACACTTCCGGCTACGACAAAAAAGTCAACATCAAATCTGATTTGGATTGGCGTAGGCATAATAATTGCAGCCGGTGCATGCCTCGGCCTTTTTGCCGCCAACTATTTAGACGACGATGAAATAGCCTACAGCGAAGAGACAACCGAGAGTGTGGCAACCCCGATGATTGAAGAAATCAATGTGTCGGATATCCCTGAAACAGGAGCAGAACCCGCTGCCGTAGAGCCTGCAGCCGTCGTTGCTGACGCACAACCCGTAGCTCAGGAGACTCCGGTAAATACCGCCGAACAACCGGCAGCTGCAGAGACTCAACCTAAAAAAGAACCGCGCTATGATACTGTGACTAAAACAAACTATCTGGCGCAGATGGCACGCCGTTACTACGGCCACGCCACATATTGGGTCTTCATCTACGAGGCCAATACCGACGTGCTGCACAACCCCAACCGCATAAGCCCGGGTACTCGTGTACGCATACCCGACGAGTCGGAACTGCCGGGAACAACGTCGGCCGAACGACAGAAAATTGCCTCTCAGAAATGTGGCGAACTTGAACGCAAATACAAGTAAGACAGGCTATATTTACCTATTTGTCAAAATTTAAGTCAAAAACTTGCTGTAAGTTTATGTTATATAACATAAATCTACAGCAAGTTGTAATTTTAACTCACTTTAACGCGAACGCATCTTTTTATCAAAACTTATACTTCTGTGTTAAAACGCGAGTCCTCTTCAATTATGAAATAATTATTTAACGACAAAGACCTCGTTAACGTTAAAATGTATAAGCGCCTCCACAGCACGGGGGCCGACGTAGAATTTGGAAAATCAATATTTATGTTCTACCTTTGCAGTGGAAATGATACAACATCAATAATGCAACTTTCATAAACTAAACAAATCTGGAATAGACATATAAATCTAACATTAAGTACTATGTGTAAGAAAATAATGGCTGTCCGTGAGGATAGCCATTATTTTATATAAATATTTGTAAATTCCGCACATCAGTACATAGGCGTAAAACCGTTGGATTTCTCAAGAGAGCCATTTGCACAGCCCGCAATATCGTTATACTTCTGTGTGTCGAGCTTAAGAATCGGAGCTCCGGCATTGAGGCTGAGACGGCCCAGATCAATCCAGAAATCGCCATATGAATCGGCAAACTTAAAATAGTAATTCCGGTCGGTGAGGTCGCTCACGCTGCGCCACTGCGTTGACGAAAGATTAGGTTCTCCTTCAATTTCATATCCCAGCGGCACGCTCACAACACCCATTATACTTTCGAGACATCCGAGAGCCTGCGCATGGGCAAAATTCTTCGGCACATGGTTTATAAAGTAGGAGGCACGCACAAAGCGGTCGGCACTGCGCACCGTGCCCGGCAGCATGTTCTTTCCGCCTATTCCCTGCCAGTACTCATCGATGGCACGCATCTGAGGCATAGGAGGGTCGTTGGTGAGCACAGTATACTCTTTGCCGCGATAGGTGTTGAGAACGCCGTCGGTATATTCGAGCACAAGAGTCTCGCCGGTCACATCGGTCAGCGCCCAGTGCAGAGTCGACACCGTACCGCCATCGAAAGTCTGGCCGTTGATGCCGAAGCGATTCACTTTCAGCCATGCGTCGGCTTCGTCTACCGACTGAAAATTATCAAGGAAGAAACTGACAATCATCGCCAGACTCATAACGGGCGTTTCGCTGTCTTTAGGCGCTACAGTATAGATAGTGCCTTTACAGAACAGACCGTTCATGACAAGGCCGGCCTCGTTCATACCTTCGGTAACACCGCCGTCATATCCGACAGCGATCACACTGCCGTACTTCGAGCGCCAGTGCAGACATGGTTCCTGCGACATACTTTCTTTTTCGACACCGCGCGGATAAACATATATATTCGTAGGTATCGGTGTGCGCCAGTCGAGAGTGCGGCCGACCATTACAACGGGCTTATCTCCGTCGGCTCCCTGATAGACAACACGCGAACAAGCATCTGAAACACACCAGCTGCCTAAAGCCAAGGCCGTGGCAGTTATCATTTTAAGAGGTGACATAGTTGATAAGTTGTTAAGTTTTATATATTAACAACACATTTCTAACCGCTTATGTTCAACGCTCCAATGTCAATACTGCAAGTAAATGAAAGGCACTATCTCGCTCTGCCGTGTCTGAATGACGAGGAAAATAACAATTGCAAGCACCGCGGCCTGAAAAGCTATAGGAAGCACATCGTATATTTTTGCAGTGCCGGTTGTCCACGAGCGCGGAGTGAAATGCGCCACCATGCTCACAACGAGAGCTCCGACTATAAGCATATAGCCTTCGACAAACTGCGGCAGCACCGACATATGGAAATCGCCCAGTATCTGGCTGCCCATAAGGGCAACCGTCTCAAGGTCGGGAGCTCGGAAAAGTGTGAAGCCAACCACTACAAGCATAAAGGTAAGGGCTACGTTCAATGCTTTTATTTCAGGACGCCCTACAAGCCACTCCGGAAGCTTCCACATGCTGCGCAATGCCTTGTGCGCCACAAGCAGCAGGCCGTGGTAGGCTCCCCATATGACATACATCCATGCGGCACCGTGCCAGAAGCCGCCAATCACCATGGTTATAAACTGATTGAAGTAGGCTCTTGCACGGCCGCGTCGATTGCCACCGAGAGGTATGTATACATAGTCGCGCAGCCATGTCGACAGCGATATGTGCCATCGACGCCAGAATTCCGTGGGGCTCTGCGACTTAAAAGGCGCGTCGAAATTGATTTTGAACCTGTAACCCATAAGAAGCGCCAGGCCAATGGCCATGTCGGAGTAACCGGAAAAATCGCAATAGAGCTGCACGGTGAAGCCTATTGCACCCATAAGATTTTCAAATCCGCTGTAGAGGGCCGGATTGTCGAATATACGGTCAACAAAGTTTGTGCTTATATAGTCGGCAATCATCACCTTTTTCACAAGGCCGGTCATAATGAGAAAGAGACCTTCGGATATCATCTCGCGCGTAGCCGAAGGATTTTCGCGAATCTGGCCGAGCATATCGCGGGCTCGCACAACCGGGCCGGCAAGCAGAGGCGGAAAAAAGGTGAGGAAAAAAAAGTAGTCGAGAAAATTACGGCACGGCTTCATATCGCCGCGATATACATCAACTATATAACTAATGGAGCGGAAAGTGAAAAATGAGATTCCAGCCGGTAGAATAACATCGAGAGGCTCGAACGAGGTCGACACTATGCTGCAGAAGGCCTCATAGAGCAAATTGAAGTATTTGAAATACACAAGCATGCCCACATTGACCAATACATTGAGCGCAACAACAGCCCTGCGCAATATATCGCGCTTAAACCACCCGAGCAGCAGGCCGAGCACGTAATCACTCACACATACTCCACAGAGAATATACACACACCACGAACCCGATTTATAGTAGAAATACAGCGAAAACGCTATCACAAGCAGCATCTTCACCACTCTGTATCCTCTTACAAGCAGATACAGAAACATAAAAATGACAAACAACACCATAAACATACCGGTGTTGAAAAGCATTGGGCTGGCAGGATCGTAAGCCAGCAATTGTGAAATTTGAGAGAGCAGATGGTTCATTGCGGCAACAAAGGTAAGCAAAATATTCAGAACGTGAAATGCATTGCCACCCTTATTCCTCTGCGGTCAATATGATAGGGCACATTGAGATACGACAGGCGCCATACATAATCCACACGCAGTATGTGAAATATGTTGTCGAGCCCGGCCGCGACTTCCATATAGGGCCTGTGCATGTCAGTCAGTCCGCAGTTTTGGGGAAAGAGAAACAACGGCGAAGTTGCCGTCGGGCGGTTCTTGCCCGAGAGGCGGCCATAGAGACCACTGAAGCTCACCACCTCTCGTATACCGAGTTTTTTCACACCGGGTACGAGATTAAACAATGCGCCGCGTAGGTTCCAGCTCAGAAAGAGTGACACATACGATGAGTTTATGAATTCCATAGGATTCATAAGCGCGAAGCTCTCAGGCTGAATTATATACGACAGGTTTGAATTCGGAATCAGCAGTTCGGGAAACGGAGCCGTACCCCAGACATGACCGCCGTGGAGCGACGCGTCGAGAGCGCCGAGCACCGAAAGACTGAAGCGTTTCGAAAACGAAGCTTCGGTGCGGTTCACCGTATAAGTCGAGCCCAACACTCCTCCGGGAGCGAATTTATGGCTGACGACAAACACGGGGGCTTCTTCGTTGACAGGAATTCTGAAAGATTTGGCCTGATAAAATTTCTCGCCGGGCGCATAACGGAGCTGCAGACAGATCGAAGCCTCATCGAAATGCGACAGATGACGCCCGTCGCCGGTGATGAAGGGCAAAAACTGAGTAGCTTCCTGACGAGCATAGTCGGCCGTGACGAGGAATGAGAGATTGTTGTTCAGCTCAAGTGTATATTCGAGTTTCGTATCGCGCAGATATGAGAATTTACGGTCGGAATCACGCGTTAACGACAGCACGAAATTATCGGCGTTGGTGTAGAGATAATGCGAGCCGATGCGGTCAATATCGTAGCGGTGCGTGAGGCGTAACGAGTGGACGGGGAACTCACGGGAATGGTATTTTTTATCGTTGAACGAATACTCGGCCTCGGCAGAGTATTTCCATTTGCGATCGCGGAAACCATAAGCGACATATCCGCGGCCAAACCACCTGGACGATAGATTAGCTGTTGTCATGCCGCCGGCACGCAGGCGCAGACCCTCGAGACTGTTGTAACTCGCTGTAGTGTTTACAGGGCCTATGTCAAAACGGCTGTTACGGCCCGTAGGCCAGTAGCCCTGCACCATGTTGCGCAGCAGGCGCTCCCCATAAAAGAAAAGCTTCTGTTTACGGAGATTGGCCAGCAGACGGTCTGCCTTGTCCTCACCCTCGCGCTGAGGCTCGCGGCGCACTCTTTCCCAAAATGCAGAGTCGCGGTCGGCGGCATCGGCCGCCACACTTCCGGCACCGATGAGCGAAAAAATACTGTCGGCATCGGCCGGAGGCTCGAAATTATGGTCGCGGTAACTTATTTTTCTACTAACATAGAGCTCCGGAAGTCCTGGAAGAACCGACATCACCATAAGCAGATTGTCGCTCTGCTTAAGGCGCGAACCGTCGGGAGCCTTCTCATAATCCTGGCTTATGTGGAGCTCCTTTATAAAATTGAGGTTCACTTCATTGGATGTCTGCATCTCCACGCGGCTGATAAACATTGTCGTATCGGCCGCCGGCACGTAGATATGGCCCACAAAGCCGAACGATGCCTTGTTTCTTGGATAAAAGGCAAGAGCGATATGTGGCGTATCGGAACCCGGCACCACTGCCGCGCTGTCTGTGAGATAAAATCGATAAAAATCGGGAGCGAGCGGCGACAGGGGACTCACAAAGGTATTTTTCAGCAGGTTTATATCGTTGTCGTAAAGGTCGACAGGACGCAGGAGGTCGTTGAGAATAGTCTCGGTATTCGACGCATCAATTATTTCGTCGACGCCATTGCTGCGCGTACCCTGCACTATATTTTTTGTGCGGTCGTCGCTGCGGCGATAATGGCTGTCGCTGCTCTGCTCTTTCAGAGATACAAAAAGTACGGGCTTGCCGTCGATTTCCGACGACTCGATATGCTCGGCAAGAAATGGCATACGGCGCATGGTGGCTGAATTAGCGGCTGTATCGAAATCGTTGATGCCGAGCGTAATGCGCTGATAAGTGCTGTAATTGTAGAAATCGTTGCGACGAGGGTCGGTGAGCTCACGGGCCTGGCGTATGCGGCGCACGAAGTCGACCGCCGGATTGTTGCGCTTGCTGTATTTTCTTTTTCGCACCACAACTTCCTTAAGTTCCTGAGCCTGTGCCGACAGCTGAATGTCGTATAGGTTGTGGCTCGTTCTGACGAGCTCTACACTTTTGGGAGCATATCCCTGCGACGAGGCTGTGATGAGGGTCGACCCCGCCGGCGCGTTAAGTTCGAAAAGACCGAGACTGTCGGCAATTGTGGCATTACCGCCCGGTAGCAGTCTCACAGAGGCATATGGTATGCCCTGCATAGTAAGCGAATCACGCACTATGCCCTGCACAAAGGTAGGCTCGTCGAGCTTGCCGTGAAGATTGAACACGGCGGCGAACGACAGCAAAATAACGCATATTATTACACGGTTCTTCAATTTTTACTACCTTTACTGCAAATTTATCGGGCTTGCTGCAGTCAGCAGCCATATTTTATTTTAATATAAATATATTGCTCAGTATGGCAAAAGAAATAGAGCGAAAATTTCTTGTCTCCGGCACCGGTTTCAAGGCCGTCGCAGCATCGAGTCGCGAAATATCTCAGGGATACCTCAGCACCAACCCCGATGCCACAGTACGTGTGCGCATATCCGACAGCCGAGCCTGGCTGACAGTAAAGTCGCGCAACCACGGGGCTACTCGCGGCGAGTGGGAATATGAGATTCCTGTCGACGACGCCCGGCACATGCTTGCCGAATGCTGCGGAGGCCTCTGCCTCGAAAAGACCCGCTACATAGTGCCGGCCGCGGAAAAGGGTCTCTCGTGGGAAGTAGATGTTTTCCACGGCCGCCACGAAGGTCTGGTGCTTGCCGAAATCGAGCTTCCGTCGGAAGATACTCCATTCTCTTTGCCCGATTTTATAGGCGAAGAAGTGACGGGCGACACTCGCTACTACAACTCGGTGCTTATCGGCGTATAAGACGCACTACATTCTCCACATGCTGAGTGTGGGGGAACATATCGACAGGCTGAACGGCTTCGACACGGTATTTGCAGTCGAGCAAGGCGAGATCGCGTGCCTGGGTAGCCGGATTACAGCTCACATACACAATGACCGGAGGCTCGGCGCGAAGAATGGTATCCACGACATCGCCGTGCATGCCTGCTCGGGGAGGATCGACAATCATCACATCCGGATGCCCGTGCTCGGCTATAAATTCGTCGTTGAGCACATCTTTCATGTCTCCGGCAAAGAAGATTGTATTGTCAATGCCGTTGCATGCCGAATTCACCTTGGCATCTTCGATAGCTTCGGGAACGTATTCAACACCTACAACTTTTCGCGCACGGCGGCTTACAAAGTTTGCTATCGTGCCCGTGCCGGTGTAGAGGTCGTAGACGAACTCGTTGCCGGTGAGGCCGGCAAAGTCGCGCACTACTTTATATAATTCATATGCCTGACGGGAATTGGTCTGATAGAACGACTTCGGTCCGACTCTAAAACGCAAACCCTCCATTTCTTCTTCGATATATTCTTTTCCGGCAAAGAGGTGCACAGTCTGGTCGCCGATAGTATCGTTGACTTTGGTGTTGACCACATACATCAGCGAGGTGATTTCTGGGAAAGCGGAGTGAAAATCTGCGAGAAGCGCTTTAAGCTCGTCCGGACGGTCTTCTCCAACAACAAGCACCACCATGATTTCGCCCGTAGAGGCGATGCGCACCATCATTGTGCGCAGAAATCCGCTTTGGGCTTTAAGGTCGTAGAAAGGCAGGCCGTGAGCCTTGCCATAGTTCTTGATATGACGGCGCATGCGGTTTGAAATATCGTCCTGCAGATAGCAGCGGTCGATGTCGAGTACTTTGTCGAAAGCGCCGGGAATATGGAAACCGGCTGCATCTCGGTCGTTAAACTCCTCGCCCGAGGCAAGCTGCTCGAAAGTGAGCCAACAGCGGTTGGAGAATGTATACTCCATTTTGTTGCGGTACTCCCATATCTGCTTACTTCCCAATGTATCGGGAATTTCGGGCAAATCGATTTTGGCAATGCGCGTAAGAGCGTCTAACACCTGTTGGCGCTTGCATTTGAGCTGATACTCATAGGGCAGATGCTGCCAGCGGCAACCACCGCACACAGTGAAGTGACTGCACGGCGGCTCAGTGCGCAGTGGGCTCAGAGTGCGAAATGCCGCAATGCGACCCTCGGCATAGTTTTTTTTCTTCTTTGTCAGCTTAATATCCACATGGTCGCCCGGTGCGCCGAAGGGCACAAAAACTACCATGTCGCCGACTCGTGCAACAGCATTGCCTTCGGCTGCGACGTCTTTTATTTCAACATCTTCCAAAAGTGGAAGTTCTTTCCTTTTTCTTGACACTTTGATGTTCTTGGTTTAAAATGCAGAGCCGTAGAATGCCGAACGTCATTCTATTTGTACGGACGCACCGAGGGCGCGTCCGCACATTTCGGTCAACTCTTTATGTTGACAGTATATCAGTTTTATCAGTTTTCGGGCAACTCGTAGAAGGGGATGTCGACCAGGCGGATATTGAACCGCAGGTTGGTGTAAGGCAGAATAGCTCCTGAGCCGGAACTGCCATAACCTACCTGATAAGGCACAATCACTTCCACGCTGTCGCCACAATGCACATTCTCCAAAGCCATAGCCCAGCCTATGATAGTAGACTGAAGATTGGTGCGAAATATGCCGGGCGCACCGTAAGCCGTTATGTTTGTCGACGAATCCACCGGGGTATCATCGTAGAGATGCAATTCATAACGGACATCGATTGTGCTGTTATACAGTGGCGAAAGTTTGTCGGCGTTTTCCTCAGGGTCATTGAAATAATGGAGGAGCACGTACGACGACGGATACCAGTCGGGCACGATCGTCTTATAATAATTCGTGCCGTCGGCATTCTTCTTGGCGGCCATTTCTTTGAGCCACTCGTTGTTGATGTCTCGCCACTCCTTATATGCTTCCCACGTTTTCTTGGTATCATCGTCGGAGCATCCGCTGAGCGAAACAACAGCAAGGGAGGCTGTGGCGAAAGCTATCAGAAATAATATTTTTTTCATTGTCAGAACTGTACTTGGGGAGCATGGGCAGCTTCGGCATCTGCCTTGAACTGCGGTTTTGGACTAAAGCCGAAAATTCCCGCGAAAATATTTGCAGGGAAACGGCGCACCGTCACATTATAGTTAGTCACTATCTCGGTATAACGGGTGCGTTCGGTGGCAATGCGGTTTTCGGTGCCTTCGAGCACGGTCTCGAGATTGGTAAACTGTGTGTCGGCCTTCAGGTCGGGATAAGCCTCACGCACTGCATTGACATAAATGCTGAGTGCACGGTTAAGGCTCTGCTGTGCCTGGTTGAAACTATCGAGACTCTGCTGGCTGTTAGGGTCGACCTGTTCGTTGGCTTTAGCATCGTTGTAGGCCTGCGAAAGGCCTGCACGAGCCTCGGTGACTTTCTCATAAGTCGAGCTTTCGTGCTCGGCATAGCCTTTGACGGTAGCCACCATATTGGGGATAAGGTCCATGCGGCGCTGATACTGCACCTCAACTTTGGCCCAGGCCTGCTCTACCTGCTGGTCGAGCGTGACCATATTGTTGTATGTCGAGCAGCCGCTTGTACACAGCAACAAGACCAATACAACAACTACGCCAATCCAGATATATTTCTTCATAAAGAGTGTGTGGTTTATTTAAGTTTGCGAAGGAGAGACGACAAGCTTACACGCTCGTGGATGAGCTTGTGGAGGTCGGCGATAGCAACACGGTGCTGCTCCATTGTATCGCGTTCGCGCAGAGTGACAGTGTTGTCCTCGAGGGTCTGGTGGTCTACAGTGATACAGTAGGGAGTACCGATTGCATCCTGACGGCGGTAGCGCTTGCCGATAGCATCTTTCTCTTCGTAGTGTGTGGCGAAGTCAAATTTGAGGTCGTCGACAATCTCACGGGCCTTTTCGGGAAGGCCGTCCTTGCGGACGAGGGGCAGCACAGCGCATTTCACCGGAGCGAGCGGAGCGGGAAGGTGAAGCACAACACGTGTATCGCCGCCGGGAAGCTGCTCTTCTTCGTACGACGAGCAGAGCACGCTAAGGAACATACGGTCTACACCGATCGATGTCTCAATCACGTAGGGAGTATAACTTTCGTTGATCTCGGGGTCGAAGTACTGTATTTTTTTACCCGAGAACTTCTCATGCTGCGAAAGGTCGAAATTTGTACGCGAATGGATGCCCTCTACTTCCTTGAAGCCGAAAGGCATGCGGAATTCGATATCGGTAGCCGCGTTGGCATAGTGGGCAAGTTTCTCATGGTCGTGATAGCGATATTTCTCATCGCCGAGGCCGAGGGCCTTGTGCCACATAAGACGCCATTCTTTCCACTGGTTGAACCATTTGAGTTCTTCGCCGGGACGCACAAAGAACTGCATTTCCATCTGTTCGAACTCGCGCATGCGGAAAATGAACTGACGTGCCACAATCTCGTTGCGGAAGGCCTTGCCTATCTGCGCAATGCCGAAAGGTATGCGCATGCGGCCTGTCTTCTGAACATTGAGATAGTTTACAAATATACCCTGGGCTGTCTCCGGACGGAGGTATACCGTCATAGAGCCGTCGGCAGTAGAGCCCATCTCGGTCTTGAACATGAGGTTGAACTGACGTACTTCCGTCCAGTTCTTTGTACCCGAAATAGGGCATACAATAGCCTCGTCGATTATAATCTGACGCAGACCTTCGAGGTCGTTGTCGTTCATAGCCTGCGAGAAGCGCTCGTGGAGAGCGTCGCGGTGTGCCTGATACTCGAGCACGCGAGCGTTTGTGGCACGGAACTGACCTTCATCGAAAGCATCGCCGAAACGCTTGGCAGCTTTGGCTACTTCCTTACTAATCTTGTCGTCGATTTTTGCAATCTGCTCTTCGATGAGCACGTCGGCGCGATAACGCTTCTTAGAGTCACGATTGTCAATCAGAGGGTCGTTGAACGCGTCTACGTGACCCGAAGCTTTCCATATTGTAGGATGCATGAAAATCGCCGAGTCAATACCCACGATATTCTCGTGAAGCAGCGTCATGGCATCCCACCAGTAACGTTTGATATTGTTTTTGAGTTCTACACCATTCTGTCCGTAATCATAAACGGCCGACAGACCGTCGTAAATCTCGCTGGAGGGAAAGACGAAACCGTATTCCTTGGCATGGGATACGATTTTCTTGAATACATCGTCTTGCTGTGCCATTATTCTATCTAATATATTAAATTTTCTGAATTAATGCGCAAAGTTACACATTATTACTCAAACTACAGCCTCCGAGGCATTAAAAACACTTAAAACTTCTCCGTTACGGGGCCAATCGGGTGAAAGCGCCCTTGCGCCCGATTTTTACTTTTTGCTTATAACCTGAAAATCACCGCCATAGATTACTAATATTAAAATTTATCAAAAAAAGACTCCACAAAATTTGGCCGATTCACAGAAAATACCTAACTTTGCATCGCAATTCGGGAAACAACGGTTGCACCAACGCGAAAATAGCTCAGTTGGTAGAGCACGACCTTGCCAAGGTCGGGGTCGCGGGTTCGAGTCCCGTTTTTCGCTCAAATAAACCCTCCTGCATTCCGCAGACCATGTCCGGGTGGTGGAATTGGTAGACACGCTACTTTGAGGGGGTAGTGGCAGAAATGCTGTGTGAGTTCGAATCTCATCTCGGACACTAAAAATCTCGTAAGCAATTGTACTTCAGTGCTTGCGAGATTTTTTATTATATTACTGCAAACTCATATGCTTTTTTATAATGAATCTGATAACTGTGCTTCTGGCGATACTTCTTATAGCAGCTATAATATTTATATTCATTCTTAAGTCGCACAATATCAGACTTGAAGAGAGACTGCGTGTGGCCGGCGACAATCTCGCCCGGCAACGTGCCGACTTTGACCGCATCAATGCCGATGCCGAGCGCCGCTTTGCCGCTATGGCCGATAAATCACTGGCCGACAATGCCGAGTCGCTCCGTCGCCAGAATCATGCAGGCCTTGAAGAGGTGCTCGCTCCGATGAAAGAAGATATAGATAATTTCAGGCGTACAGTCAACGATATATACTCGCGCGAAGCTCGCGAGCGCTTTGCTCTCGGCGAACGTGTGCGCGAGCTTATTGACCTCAATCGCATCATTGGCAACGAGACCAGGCGACTGCGCGATGCCCTGCAGGGAAATTCGCGTATACAGGGCGACTGGGGCGAAATGATTCTCGACAATATTCTCCAACGCGCCGGATTGCGTCGTGGCTATGAATACCAGGTGCAGCAGAGTGTGGCAGACAGCAACGGACGTCGCCTGCGCCCCGATGTAATTATCAGCTATACCGAAGGCCGTAAAATTGTGATTGACTCGAAGGTGTCGCTTACCTCGTATCTCGACATGCTCGGTGCCGATGATGAAAAACAACGTTCGTCGGCGGCTGCTTTGCATGTGGCTTCGGTGCGCAAGCATGTGGCCGAGTTACGTGGAAAATCATATCACGAAGTGCTTGGCTCGGATGTCCGTCTCGACTATGTGCTCATGTTTATTCCTAACGAAGGCGCATTTCTGGCGGCAATGGACCTTGATCCTAAATTATGGGAGACGGCTTTCGATGCCGGCGTGCTTATAATATCGCCGGCGCATCTTATGTCGATTGTAAAACTTATTGAGCAGATGTGGCGGCACGACAAGCAAAACCGCAACGCCGTGGCAATTGCCGAGGAGGCGGGCAGAATGCTCGACAAATTCCGCGGATTTCTTGACGATATGGAAAAAATCGACAAATCGCTCACTACTGCACATCAGAGCTGGAATGATGCGTTTCGCAAACTCACTGCCGGTCCGGGCAATCTCGTTTCGCGTGCCGAGAAACTTGCACTTATGGGCGCTAAGGCAAAAAAAGGGCTCCGCAAAGGAGCGGAGCCAGATGATATGCCTGTTGATGCTTCTGCAGTTTCTTCTGTCGCGGATGACGATGTCGGAAATTCGTGAGCGTCGTATTTGTTACTGTAAGATTTCTTTTGCTGTGGGCTGGAAGAGTTGTACCGAGCCTGATGCGAGCGACTTCGGTACATCGATGAGCCGTTGGTTTGCCGAGCCTCTGAATATGAGCGATGTATCGCGCAGACTCTGTATAAATGGTCCATCGACGAGCACATCGCTAAGCCTGAGAAGTTCTTGTTTGTATTTGTCGTCCGAGGCGATAAGTTCTTCGAACGAAAAACCGGTGTAGCTCCATATGCCGAGTCCGGCAGCACGTATTGCTTTGGCCAGCGGCACTATGGCTTCGGCCTGGTAGAAGGGGTCTCCTCCCGAAAACGTGACATCGAAGTCATTGTAAAGCACTGTTTGCATGACCTCGTCGATGCTCATGTCGTTTCCGGCAGTGAAATTCCACGATTGCGGATTGTGACAGCCGGGGCACGCATGTGCGCAGCCTGCGAAATAGACCGACGTGCGAAGTCCAGGGCCATCTACAGATGTGCCTTCAACGATTTTAATTATTTGCAAATGGCGGTTCATTTATGCACTACGCGGTCGTTGAGTTCCGATAGTTTGGCCCTGTTCCAGCGGTCGGTGGTGCCGACGAGGTATCCGGTTATGCGCTGAAGGCGGTCAATGTTGTGGCTGTGGCATACGGGGCATTCCTCAAGGTTTTCGGCCGCATCTTCATATCCGCAGTCCATGCAACGGTTGCGGTTGTGGTTTACCGAGCTGTATCCGATGTTGTATTTATCCATAAGGTCGACAATCGACGAAACCGCATCGGGGTTATGGGTAGCGTCGCCGTCTATTTCAACATAAAAAATGTGTCCGCCACGTGTGATTTCGTGGTATGGAGCCTCGATTTCGGCTTTGTGGCGCGGGCTGCAGTGGTAATATACCGGCACGTGGTTGGAGTTGGTGTAGTATATCTTGTCGGTGATGCCTGGAAGAATGCCGAAGCTTTTGCGGTCGCGTGTGGTGAATTTGCCCGAGAGACCTTCGGCCGGAGTGGCGAGAATCGAATAGTTGTGGCCAAATTCCTCGCTGTATTCGTTTGCGCGGCTACGCATGTGTCCTACGATTCGAAGACCGAAGTTCTGAGCCTCTTCACTTTCTCCGTGATGTTTGCCGGTGAGAGCAACGAGACATTCGGCCAGTCCGATGAATCCGATGCCGAGAGTTCCCTGATTTATTACCGGTTCGATTGTGTCGGTGGGTTGCAGTTTTTCTCCTCCGTTCCAGAGTTTTGACATGAGGAGGGGGAACTGCTTTGCCAAAGCAGTCTTCTGGAAGTTGAAGCGGTCGTTGAGCTGACGGGCCGTAATGTCGAGCACTTCGTTCAGTTTGTGGAAGAAGAGTTCGATGCGCTCCGTGCTGTCTTTTATAGGCATGCATTCAATGGCGAGGCGCACTAGGTTTATTGTCGTGAAGCTGAGGTTGCCTCGGCCAATCGATGTTTTCTCGCCGTATCTGTTTTCGAACACGCGTGTGCGGCATCCCATTGTCGCTACTTCATACATATAGCGCTTAGGGTCGTCGGCGCGCCATTTCTCGTGCTGGTTGAATGTAGCGTCGAGGTTTACGAAGTTGGGAAAGAATCGACGGGCTGTCACTTTGCACGCCAGGCGGTAAAGGTCGTAGTTGGGGTCGCCTTCGCAGTAGTTCACTCCGCGTTTTTTCTTCCATATCTGAATGGGGAAAATGGCGGTTGCTCCGTTGCCGACACCTTCGTATGTAGAGTGGAGGAGCTCGCGAATTATGCAGCGGCCTTCAGCCGAAGTGTCGGTGCCGTAGTTTATAGAGCTGAAAACTACCTGATTGCCGCCGCGGCTGTGGATTGTGTTCATGTTGTGGATAAACGCTTCCATCGACTGGTGTACGCGTCCCACAGTGCGGTTTATGGCATGCTGAAGAATACGCTCTTCGCCTTCAAGACCGTTGAGGTCTTTGTTTATGAAATCTTTAAGCTCGGCGTTGTAGAGGTGTTCAAGGTTTCTGCCGGTGAGGTTTTCGAGAGTTTTTATTTCTTCGATGAATGAAGAGCGGACAAATGGTGCGAGATAAAAATCGAATGCCGGAATTGCTTGTCCGCCGTGCATTTCGTTCTGTGCGGTCTCGAGAGAGATGCACGAAATAACCGATGCGGTCTCGATGCGTTTGGCCGGGCGCGATTCGCCATGGCCGGCAATGAAACCATACTCGAGAATTTTGTCGAGTGGGTGCTGCACGCAGGTGAGGCTCTTGGTGGGGTAGTAGTCTTTATCGTGAATGTGGATATAGTTGTGGCGCACGGCGTGGCGAGCTTCTTCGGTGAGGAGGTAGTCGTCGACGAAGGGTTTTGTGGTCTCGCTCGCAAATTTCATCATCATGCCGGCCGGCGAGTCGGCATTCATATTGGCGTTTTCGCGTGTTACGTCGGTGTTTTTTGCCTCTATGATTTCTCTGAAGATGTCGGTAGTCTTGGCACGTCGTGCAATGCTGCGCTGGTCGCGGTAGGCGATGTAGCGCTTGGCAACCTCTTTTCGCGGGCTGTCCATGAGTTCGACTTCGACCATATCCTGAATTTCTTCTACGGTCATACGCTCAGAGCCGAGGGCGCTTATGCGGTCTGTTATACGTTGAATCAGACCTTCGTCCTCGCCGAGGTCGGTGGTAAGCATTGCCTTGCGTATTGCGGCTTTTATTTTTTCTTCATTATAGCCGACGATGCGTCCGTCGCGCTTGACTACTGTGTGTATCATCAGTCGATGTCGAAATAGGTATTGTT
>RYWL01000118.1 GCA_003979155.1 Muribaculaceae bacterium | reverse complement strand
CCGAGGGCATAGTGAACAATGCCAACTATCTGCATTACCTCGAGGTGACACGCCAGTCAAAAGCTTTGTTCCGCTTTTAAACTTCTTTATTACGGTGCAGAAACAGGGAGTGTCGGAGCACACATTTTTTTGCGGCGCGATGTAATAAATCCGATTTTATCACGTCAACTATATAAAACACTATTGAAAAAAAAAATGGATAATATCATCACTGCCGAACATATCACGAAGGACTTCATACGCCACCGCGCCCTCGACGATGTGTCGGTATCTGTACCCCGTGGCAAAGTCTACGGACTGCTCGGCCCGAACGGCGCCGGCAAGACAACTCTAATACGAATCATCAACCATATCACGGCTCCCGACTCGGGCTCTGTAACATTCAACGGACATCCGCTTTCGCAGAAAGATATCTACAACATAGGATATCTGCCCGAGGAGCGCGGACTTTATAAAAAGATGAAAGTGGGCGAGCAGGCCATTTTCTTCGCCCGGCTCAAAGGTCTCGGCAAAGCAGAAGCCGAAAAGGCCCTGCGACAGTGGTTCGAACGGCTCGACATAACACAGTGGTGGGACAAGAAAATTGAAGAGCTCTCAAAAGGCATGGCTCAGAAGGTGCAGTTTATCGTCACTGTTCTACACGAACCCGAACTGCTAATTTTCGATGAGCCCTTTTCGGGATTCGACCCCATCAACGCCGGAATTCTTAAAGAGGAAATTCTGCGTCTGCGCGATAAAGGCACCACTGTAATCTTCTCCACCCACAACATGGAAAGTGTCGAAGAACTTTGCGACGAAATCACGCTCATCAACCGTTCGCACAACATTCTGTCGGGCAACGTAGCCGAAGTGCGCGAACGCTTTGCCCACAATCTCTACACGCTGTCGTTTGTCGGAAATCCGCAGACGCTGCAGGCGGCTGTAGAGCCCTTTGTCGACTCATTCGACCTCGGGGCAATCGACAGCTACGGCCTCTCGCAGGCCACAGTACGCCTCAAAGACTCAGGCGCGGCACGCCCATTCATAGCAGCCGCAAACGACTCTGTGGCACTGAGCGCCTTCAACCGCGTCATTCCCTCAATGAACGATATTTTCGTATCCGCCGTCAAAGCCTCGAACGAGGCTGCCGGCACAGCACCCGTACCACAAGCATGAAATCGCCACTCAACCTCATCATATCCGCGCGAATATCTGCAGCGCGTCCGCCGCAAAAGCTTCATAATCACCACTCTGCTGGTGCCTATACTTATGATTGGCCTTATGGTCGCCCCGGCTCTCGTGGCCATGCTGTCGACTCCCGAAGCTAAAACCATTGCCGTAATCGACGATACCGGAGCAATCTTCAACCGCCTGAACGACAGCAACGAAATCACCTTCGAAAGCTACACCCAGCCTCTCGACAGCGCGCGCGCCAACGCCGACGTGGAGGCCATTCTCGCAATTGGCAAAAATGCCGTCGACCAGCCCAACCAGTCAATAACCATGTACTATCGCGGAGCTCCGACTCTAAGCACCGACGAATATGTGCAGCAACAGCTGAAAGATGCCATCGAAGCACTGCGCCTCGAATCATACAACATAACGAACCTGCGCCAGATACTCGATGAAATCAATGTCGACCTCAGCTACCCTACCGTGAGAATCGACAAAGAGGAAGACACCGGAACGTCGTCGATGCTTTCCTATTTCATTTCGCTTATCATGGACCTCATGCTCTACACCTTCATTCTCATCTACGGACAGATGGTGATGTCAAGCATTATCGAAGAGAAAAACAATCGAGTGCTCGAAATTGTAGTATCATCGGTCAACCCCTCAACCCTCATGATGGGCAAAGTGCTCGGCATAGGCCTCGTGGCAATAACACAGATTCTCATCTGGGGCGTGCTTATCTCGGCCTGCACAATGTGGGTTGTGCCGCTGGTAGGAACCTCGCTGAGCTCCGGTGCCGGTGTCGGTGTCGAGGCCAACGCCGAACTCCTTGCCGCCGTGAGTCAGCTCAGCGATTTGGGATATGTAGCCTCACTTATGTCATGCATGCTGCTTTACTTCGTCGGCGGATATCTATTCTACTCCGCAATCTACGCGGCCATAGGCTCGGCAGTCGACAACATACAGGATGCCTCACAGCTCTCGACCATTCCCACACTGCCCGTCATCATTGCGCTCGTAGCATCGATGTCGGTGATGCAGAATCCGGGCTCGTCGCTCGCCTTCTGGCTCTCGATGATTCCCTTCACATCGCCCATGACCATGATGAGCCGCATCGCCTTCGATGTACCTATATGGGAGATAATTGTGTCGCTCGTCATTCTTTATGCCTCATTTGTAGGCATGATATGGCTGTCGGCAAAAATCTATCGCGTCGGAATATTCATGTATGGCAAAAAGCCATCGTTTGTGGAAATAATCCGCTGGGCCAAATA
>RYWL01000021.1 GCA_003979155.1 Muribaculaceae bacterium | reverse complement strand
ATATTGACTGATGCTTAATTTATTATTCACATTTGTTTTTAAACAAGCTCTTAGTTGAATTTAGAGCATAACTCAAAAAAAAACGTATCTTTGCACCGGAAAAAATCAATTTCATCATCTAATTTCATATGTTAAAAAAAATTTTGCCTATTTTGCTGCTCTCGCTTATGGCCCCCATTAGCCATGCGTCAGCAAACTCGCTGCATGAGCTGCAGCAAGAGTTCGTAGACCTAAAATTCGGCTTGTTCATACACTTCGGCATGGGCACCTATCAGGATGAAGACTGGGCCGACCCTAATGTTGACATCTCTCAGTTCAACCCCACCAAACTCGACTGCCGCAAATGGGCCGAAGCAGCACGCTCGGCCAATATGAACTTCGGCTGCATGTCGGTAAAGCACCACTGCGGCTTCTGCATGTGGGATACAGAGACAACCGACTACAACGCAGCAAACAGCGGCATCAAACGCGATGTTGTGAAGGAATTCACCGACGCCATGCGCGAGCGCGACATGAAAGTAATGTTCCACTTCTCGATTCTCGACATGCACGAGAAAATTCTGCCCAACAACATCAAGCCCTATCACACCGAATTCATCAAAAATCAGCTCCGCGAGCTCCTTACAAACTACGGTCCCGTCACAGCGCTGATGATTGACGGCTGGGACGCCCCCTGGTCGCGCCTGTCGTATGAAGACATCCCCTTTGAGGAAATTTACAACTTCTGCAAAAGCATTCAGCCCGACTGCCTCATAATGGACCTCAACGGTGCAAAATATCCCGCCGAAGCCCTCTTCTACTCCGATCTCAAGACATATGAGCAGGGGGCCGGCCAGAAAATAGAAAAAGACCGCAGCTTCTTGCCCTCAATGGCATGCTATCCACTGCAGCGCAGCTGGTTCTGGAAAACGGATATGCCGGCAAACGCCACTAAATCGCCCGAAGAGATGGTCAACGACAACCTCCGCCCGATGAACGAGGCTCGCTGCACCTTCATTCTCAATGTGGCTCCCAACCGCGACGGACTCTTCGACCAGAACGCCATCGAATCTCTCAAGAAAATTGGCAAACTGTGGAAAGACGATAAAAAGCAGCGTGTCGTTGCCGAAACAGCCGCTCCGATTATCGCCACCAATATCGCAAAGAAAAAACACGCCATCGGCTCGTGGAGCTACGACATGAACCTGCACGACCTCGCCATCGACGATAGCTTCTCGTCGTCGTGGGTATCACACCCCTCTGTTAAAGAACCCTGGCTTCAGGTCGAACTCGGCGATGTTTATCCGGTCAATGCAGTTGTTCTTACCGACAACCACGACAAGGCCATCACATCGTATCGCATCGAATGCCGCAACAACGGCAAGTGGAGCACCGTCTTCGAAGGCCCGGCTCCCACCGAAAAACGCGTGAAAATCAACCGCTTCAATACAGTGCTTGCCGATGCTGTAAAACTTACCGTGACCGATGCCAACGGCAATGTGCAGGTTCGCGAACTCGGTGTTTACAACGAGAAACGCTGATTATACAACAAATAAATAATTCAAACCCGGCGCCGTGCCTTGCAGAAAGGCTACGCCGGGCTTTTTTTAGAATTTATTGCCGGTATTCCACATACAATCACATCCGCATCGAGAATATATGGTGCGATTATATTGAAATACATTGTCTTATGCGTGCGGTCTGCCCGTTATCACGGTTATTTTCACAATTTTACAGTGTCGGAATTCTGATTGTATGCTTTTGCCACACACTTCCACTCGCCACCGAGCTTGAGCATGAGGAGGTAGTCTGTGAAGTCAATGCAGCCTCCCCAGCCCTCTTCGAGCACACGCACAACGGCGACGGTCTCTTCTACGGCTAGCACGTCGATTCGAGCCTTGAAGTCTTCGCCGGCGCCTACAGTATCTACATTGTGATAGAACTGCTCGATAGAGCCGCGTTCGACCGTTCCGTTAAGAATTCCAAAAAGCACGGCATCGTTTGTGAAAAGGGTCTTTGCATACTCGCTGTTGCCTTCGGCAACACTCTTTACAAATTTTTCTGCGGCCTTGGACACCGCTTCGTATTCTTTGATTTCGTTTCTCATTTATTTTTTGTATTTAGTTGATTTTCTGATTGCAAAGTTACTATGGCAATCACATAGAAGCAAGTACCGAAAAATTTTTCATATACCGATAAATTTTTCGGTATATGGTAATTAGATAGTTATTGATTACCTTTGCACCATAAATCAAAAAATCTCTCAGACGATGGCTTACGAAAAGAAAATACCTGTGGATATGGACTGCCCTCTGAGACTTACGATGAGTCTTATCGAATCGAAATGGAAGTCGTGTATCCTTGATGAATTAAGAAACTGCCAGCCTCTGAGGCCGAGCGAAATACATAAATGCCTGCCGGAGGCGGCACCACGCGTACTCGACATTCAGCTGAAAGAGATGGTGGAAGACGGCCTTGTAATAAAGACCATATATCCCGAGCTTCCGCCACGCTCCGAATACAAGATAACCGAACTCGGATTGTCATTAATCCCTATCATTGACCAGATGCTCAAATGGGGCGAAGAGCACTTCTACATATTCGAGAAGAAATATAGGTCCGGAGAAGCCGCGGGACGGTAGTTCTGCAGTCGCATTTATGGTGCCATACGACTTTAAAAACAAGCGGCCATAAGCAACTGTAAAAGAAAATGATTATCCGCATCTCGAAGCGAGAAATTCACCCGGTGATTTTGTCATTTCAACAATAATGACCAATTATGTGTATTCATTATATAATACTTCACTTCACGAAACTCAACAATGAAAGATAGCGATTGGACGACAGATATTTTCGGCGACGGGTTTGAAATGACATATGTGAATCAGTCATCGGATTATAGCGGAGCAATCCGATGCACTGTAATCCGAAAACTCAGTGCACAGCCCTCTCAAAAGGCTATTCTATACATTCATGGCTTCAGTGACTACTTTCTACAGAAGGAGATGGCACAGATGTTTATCGACCACGGATATAACTTCTATGCCATTGATTTGAGAAAGTATGGCCGCTCGCTGATGAAAGGACAACGCATGTTTCAGGTAAGAGACCTGCATGAATATTTCCCAGACATCGACAGCGCGGTAAAGATTATGGCTAATGACAACAATTGTGAAATTGCAATGCTGGGACACTCTACAGGAGGCCTGACAGCATCGCTTTACATGTCCGAAACCCCGTCGGCACTAATCAAAGCGCTAATGCTCAACAGTCCTTTTCTCGACTGGAACATGCCCGCGTATATGAAAAAAATAATCGTTCCGGCTATAAGCATGCTCGGGCGGCTGTTTCCCAACATCAGAGTTCATCAGAAGCCCGATACCGGTTACGCCGAGACGCTGTCGAACCGATATGACGGCGAGTGGGACTATCGCGACGACTGGAAACCCGACTCACTTCCCGACCCCGACATGGGGTGGATTCGCGCTATTGACAAAGGCCAACGACAACTGCGGCGACAAACGGTGAAAGTTCCGATACTGCTCATGCACTCGTCGGCTTCGGTAAATAAAGGAGACCCGGAAGACAAATATTTCCATGCCGACGCAATTCTCAATGTAGATACAATTTCATACTACGGGCTACGCTTAGGCTCCGATATTACTGAAGTGGCCTTCGACGACGGGCTGCACGACCTGGCCCTCTCTAAGAAAACTGTCCGCGAGCATATGTATAAGACGATGCTTGAGTGGCTCGGCTTCACGCTTCCCTCACAAGCTACAACTAAATGAAGTCATACATAGCTTCTACCAGCCGCCATTTAAAAAAACGCGTGCATGATATGTGATTGCATCGCACTTCAATTTATCTATATTAACATTTAAAAACATTTAATTGCATAATTAACGCTAAATTATGTGTTAAAATACTGTTTCATCCACAAAAATAGCCCTCTTTTAAGATTTATTGATTAATTTTGCAGCACATACATCACTAAGACTTCAGACAACAACCAACAATGAGTCGACTCGTAAGCAAGAAATTCGCCCTCCCCTTCATACTCATCACCTCGCTTTTCTTTATGTGGGGATTTGCACGCGCTATTCTTGATGTGCTCAACAAGCATTTTCAAGAGTCGCTCAGCATATCTATCACACAGTCCACGCTCATTCAGGCCACTACATATCTCGGATATTTTCTTATGGCGCTTCCGGCCGGTCTCATAATCACGCGACACGGCTACCGCCGCGGAGTGGTAATGGGTCTGTTGCTTTTCGGCATCGGTTCGCTTCTGTTTATTCCCGGAGCGATGAGCATGTCGTTTGCCATGTTTCTCCTTGCGCTGTTCGTTATAGGTTGCGGACTGGCAATGCTCGAAACAGCGGCCAATCCCTATGCCGCCGAACTTGGCGACAAGGCGACTGCTGCGAGCCGTCTCAATCTGGCACAGTCGTTCAACGGCCTCGGCTGCATCCTTGCCCCGGTGATTGTAGGCGGTTTCCTCTTTTCGGGCGATAACGGCAATGTTGCGGTTCCGTATACCATAATGGGAATTATCGTGCTCTGCGTCGCATTCATGTTCACACGTGTCGACCTGCCCGAAATAGCAACTCCCGACAACGAAAACAAAGAAAATGAGAGTAGCAAGGCGGCAAACGGCACAATAGCCGCCATACGGCACTTGTGGAGCAACCGCACATTCCGGTTTGGTGTCTTGGCCCTGTTTTTCTACGAAGTGGCCGAAATCTCAATCAACAGCCTCTTCATCAACTATGCCACCACCGACGGTTGGATGAGCAAATCAACGGCATCGATAGTACTGTCGTTCGGTGCTCTCGGCCTTTTCATGATTGCACGCGTGTTTGGCAGCTGGATAATGAGCCGAATCGCTGCCGAAAAAGTGCTGTTTTTCTGCGCCCTAATGACCATAGTCGGCTCACTGGCCGTGACATTGAACGCCGGACACCTCTCGCACGCCGGAGTCTTTGTCTGCTATGCCTTTGAAGCTATAATGTTCCCCACAATATTCGCCATAACCATAAGTCGCGCCGGACGACATGTGAAAATAGCATCGTCGTTTCTCATGATGACACCTATCGGCGGCGCAGTGGGCACATTCCTTATGGGATATACGGCCGACATCACTTCCATGTCGACGGCATTCGTAGTGCCGGCCGTGGGATACGCATGTGTAATGCTCTACTCCCTCTATGCTTTAAAACTGAAGAAAAATGTATAACACAATAAACAACGACACCATGGCCGATATTTGCTGCATAGGCCATATAACCCTCGACAAAGTCATCACACCGAAATTCACCGCCCACATGCCGGGCGGCACGGCATATTACTTCGCCAAAGCGCTGAAGAACTTCAATCACACCGGGTTCAAGCTCGTCACATCGCTCGGCAAGAGCGAGATGTCGACAGTCGACGAGCTTCGCGGCGAGGGTATCGACGTAGAGGTCATTCCCAGCCGACGTACAGTATACTTCGAAAATAAATACGGAGAGAATACCGACGACCGCACACAGCGCGTTCTCGCAAAAGCCGACCCGTTTACAAACGAGAAGCTGCAAAACATCAAAGCACGGATATTCCACCTCGGCACACTTACTGCCGACGA
Source organism: Muribaculaceae bacterium (assembly GCA_003979155.1). Taxonomy (GTDB): domain Bacteria; phylum Bacteroidota; class Bacteroidia; order Bacteroidales; family Muribaculaceae; genus CAG-873. Next base: position 18,995 of record RYWL01000021.1, on the reverse strand, counting down.
CTTCTCGCTCGACGTTATCAAAGAGCTCTCAGCCAGGGGGCTTGTATCTGTAGACGTGCAGGGATATCTGCGCCGGATAAACGGCGAACAAGTCGTTCCGGTCGACTACGAAGAAAAACGCGAGGCAATGAAATACATTTCCATACTCAAAGCCAATGAAATGGAAATGGAAGTGCTTACAGACACCGCCGACCCTAAAAAAGCCGCTCGGATACTCGCATCGTGGGGCTGCCCTGAGGTAATTCTCACCCTCGGCGAAAAAGGCTCGCTTATCTACTCAGAAAACACATTTTACCAAATCGACGCTTTCCCGTCGCAAGAAATTGTCGACGCCACCGGTTGCGGCGACACATACATGGCCGGATACCTCTATAAGCGCAGTCAGGGCGCATCGATTACAGAGGCAGGCAAATTCGCGGCGGCAATGTGCACCATAAAACTCGGCACCAAAGGGCCGTGCAACGCAACTCTCGCCGACATCGAGGCAGTGATTGCCGATAGCACCACATCCAATGTGGAATACATGAGGGTGTAACGCAGGTCCGCAAGACACAGCAATCAGGAATTATCAACGGGCATATACCTCAGAGCAGGTATATGCCCCGTATCTTTGCAACCTCTCCGATATGCCGCTCCGGTCGACTTTATTAATTATATTAATAATGTATAACAACGATTAAAGCTAACAAAAACGGAACTACGGTAACCGTTATATCACTATTTTTTATTACCTTTGCAGCTGGATAAAAAACACAGAAACTTATTAATCATTTCAGATATAACTACGATTAAACCGTTATGAGTAAAGAAAAACAATTCTTGACCTGCGATGGTAATCAGGCAGCTGCACATGTGAGCTACATGTTCTCCGAGGTAGCAGCCATCTACCCCATCACCCCGTCGTCTACGATGGCTGAATACGTTGACGAATGGGCTGCAGCAGGCCGCAAGAACATCTTCGGCGAAACTGTGCTCGTACAAGAGATGCAGTCGGAAGGCGGCGCAGCAGGCGCTGTACACGGCTCTCTTCAGGCCGGTGCACTTACCACCACCTACACAGCTTCGCAGGGACTCCTGCTTATGATTCCGAACATGTACAAAATCGCCGGAGAACTTCTTCCCTCGGTTTTCCATGTATCGGCCCGTACAATCGCATCTCACGCACTCTCCATTTTCGGTGACCACCAGGATGTGATGTCGGTCCGCCAGACCGGCTTCGCCATGCTGTGCGAGGGTTCGGTTCAGCAGGTAATGGACCTCTCCGGCGTCGCTCATCTGTCGACAATAAAATCAAGCATTCCATTTGTCAACTTCTTCGATGGCTTCCGTACATCGCACGAAATTCAGAAAATCGAGGCTCTCTCGCAGGAAGAACTCGCTCCCCTGCTCGACCGCGAAGCCCTCGCAAAATTCCGTTCTCGCGCACTCACGCCTCAGGCACCCGTAGCACGTGGCATGGCCGAAAACGGCGACGTTTTCTTCCAGCACCGCGAAGCTTGCAACAAGCACTACGAAGCAGTGCCCGACATCGTCGAAAACTACATGGCCGAAATCTCCAAAATCACCGGCCGTGAATACCACCTCTTCAACTACTACGGTGCTCCCGACGCAGAGCGCGTAATCATTGCAATGGGTTCGGTAAACGAGGCTATTCAGGAAGCTGTAGACTACCTCGTTGCAAAGGGCGAGAAAGTAGGCGCAATCGAAGTGCACCTCTACCGTCCCTTCTCGGCAAAGCACTTCCTCGCTGCAATTCCCGCAACAGCCAAGCGCTTGGCCGTTCTCGACCGCACCAAAGAACCCGGTGCAAACGGTGAGCCCCTTCTGCTTGATGTCAAAGACTGCCTCTTCGGTAAAGAAAACGCTCCCCTTGTTGTAGGCGGCCGCTATGGTCTCGCTTCTAAAGACACAACTCCCGCGCAGATTGTAAGCGTTTTCCAGAACCTCGCTCTGCCCCAGCCCAAAGACCGCTTCACAGTGGGCATCGTCGACGATGTAACATTCACATCGCTCCCCTTGCTCCCCGAAATTCCTATGGGCGACCCCAGCACTTTCGAAGCCAAATTCTTCGGCCTCGGTGCCGACGGTACTGTAGGTGCCAACAAAAACTCTGTGAAGATTATCGGTGAGAACACCAACAAATACTGCCAGGCTTACTTCGCTTACGACTCCAAGAAATCGGGCGGCTTTACCTGCTCTCACCTCCGCTTCGGCGACAAGCCCATCCGCTCCACATATCTGGTAAGCACCCCCAACTTCGTGGCATGCCATGTTCAGGCCTACCTCAACATGTACGACGTGACACGCGGCCTCCGCGACAACGGCATCTTCCTGCTCAACACCATCTGGGAAGGTGACGACCTCGTGAAGAACCTTCCCGTACATGTGAAGCGTTATTTCTCCGAGCACAACATCACCGTTTACTACATCAACGCCACCAAGATTGCCCAGGAAATCGGCCTCGGCAACCGCACCAACACAATTCTTCAGAGCGCGTTCTTCCGTATTACCGAAGTAATCCCCGTTGACCTCGCCATCGAGCAGATGAAGAAATTCATCGCCAAGAGCTACGGCAAGAAAGGCCAGGACATCGTCGACAAGAACAACCAGGCTGTTGAACGCGGCGGCGAATACCACAAACTCAACGTAGACCCCACATGGGCTCAGCTCGAAGAAGCTCCCAAGGCTCCTAACGGTGACCCCGAATTCATCAACCGTCTCGTTCGTCCTATCAACGCTCAGGACGGCGACCTCCTCAAAGTATCTGACTTCGAGGCTATCGCCGACGGCGTATGGCAACAGGGAACCGCCGCTTACGAAAAACGCGGTGTGGCAGCATTCGTGCCCGAATGGCTCGAAGAAAACTGTATCCAGTGCAACAAGTGCGCATATGTATGTCCTCATGCCTCTATCCGCCCCTTCGTTCTCACCGATGCAGAAGCCGACAAAGCACCCTTCGGCGCAGCCGGCACAATTCCGGCCCTCGGTCCCTCGTTCAAGGGCATGCACTTCATTCAGGCTGTCGACGTTCTCGACTGTCTCGGCTGCGGCAACTGCGTTGACGTATGCCCCGGTAAGAAAGGCGTGAAGGCCCTCCAGATGAAACCCCTCGAGACTCAGCTCGACAAGCAGCCCGGTTGGGACTATTGCGTAAAAGAAGTAGAAAGCAAGCAGGCTCTCGTCGACATCAAGTCGAATGTGAAGAACAGCCAGTTCGCAACTCCCTACTTCGAATTCTCCGGCGCTTGCTCGGGCTGCGGCGAAACACCCTACGTGAAACTCATCTCGCAGCTCTATGGCGACCACGAAATGGTAGCGAACGCAACCGGTTGCTCGTCAATCTACTCGGGCTCCGTTCCCTCGACTCCCTACACCAAAGACGCAACAGGCCACGGCCCGGCATGGGGTAACTCACTCTTCGAAGACTTCGCAGAATTTGGCCTCGGCATGAGCGTTGCCACCAAGAAGCTCCGCGAACGCTTAGCACAGCTCTTCACCGATATGCTCGCATGCGACAAGTGCACAGCCGACATGAAAGCCCTCGCTCAGCAGTGGCTCGACGCTCCTCACGATGCCAAGGCAACCCGTGAGGTAGCCGACAAAATCATGCCCCTCTGCAAGGCTTGCGACTGCGACATCTGCAAGCAGCTCGTCGAACTCGAAGGCTACATCGTAGCTCGCTCACAGTGGATCATTGCAGGCGACGGTGCCGCTTACGACATCGGTTTCGGCGGTCTCGACCACGTGCTCGCAACCGGCGAGAATGTCAACGTTCTCGTTGTCGACACCGAGGTTTACTCCAACACCGGCGGACAGTCGTCGAAAGCTACCCCTCTGGGTGCAATCGCCAAATTTGCCTCTGCCGGCAAACGCATCCGCAAAAAAGACCTCGGCCTCATCGCCTCGACATATGGCTACGTATACGTCGCTCAGATTGCAATGGGCGCCGATCAGGCTCAGACTCTCAAGGCTATCCGCGAAGCCGAAGCCTACGACGGACCCTCGCTCATCATCGCATACGCACCCTGTATCAACCACGGTATCAAAGCCGGCATGGGTCACTCGCAGAAAGAAGAGGAAAATGCCGTCAAGTGCGGTTACTGGCACCTCTGGCGCTACAACCCCGCCGCCGAAGAACTGGGCCAGAACCCCTTCACTCTCGACAGCAAAGAGCCCGACTGGGATGCCTTTGAAGACTTCCTCAAAGGCGAAGTTCGCTACGCTTCAGTTCTCAAAATGTATCCCGACGAAGCCGAAGAACTCTTCGCGGCTGCCAAAGCCAACGCACAGTGGCGCTACAACAACTACAAGCGCCTCGCTCAGCAGCAGTGGGGTGTAGACCCTATCGTGGATGCTGTTGAAAAAAACAACGAGAAAATCTGATTGCTCTAACGAGCACTCATAAATAAAGCCGGCCGGCACAGACATCGACTCTGTGCCGGCCGTTTTTTTCATGTCACGCCATGTCGCTCTGTCACTTTGGCAGAAAAAACTATTTGGCATATCATTTGTTTTATTCTTAGCAAAACGAATAAACATAAAACAAAAAAACATACAATCATGGGAAAAATCATAGGCATTGACTTAGGCACCACCAACTCATGCGTATCCGTACTCGAAGGCAACAACCCTGTTGTCATCCCCAATAGCGAAGGCCGCAACACCACACCTTCTGTCGTTGCATTCGTCGACGGCGGTGAACGCAAAGTAGGCGACCCCGCAAAACGTCAGGCAATCACAAACCCCGAACGCACAATCTACTCAATCAAGCGCTTCATGGGCGAAAAATACGACCAGGTACTCAACGAAATCGAACGCGTGCCCTACAAGGTAGTCCGCGGTAAAAACGACACCCCCCGTATCGCTGTCGACAACCGCGAATACACCCCCCAGGAAATCTCCGCAATGATTCTTCAGAAAATGAAGAAAACCGCCGAAGATTACCTCGGACAGGAAGTAAGCGAAGCTGTAATCACAGTGCCCGCATACTTCAACGACTCCCAGCGTCAGGCTACCAAAGAAGCCGGTGAAATCGCAGGCCTCACAGTGCGTCGTATCGTAAACGAACCCACTGCAGCCGCACTCGCCTACGGCCTCGACAAAGCTAACAAAGACCAGAAAATCGCTGTATTCGACCTCGGCGGCGGTACATTCGATATATCAATCCTCGAACTCGGCGACGGCGTATTCGAAGTGAAGTCGACAAACGGCGACACACACCTCGGCGGCGACGACTTCGACCATGTAATCATCGACTGGCTCGCCGACGAGTTCCTCAAAGACGAGGGTGTCGACCTCCGCCAGGACCCTATGGCCCTTCAGCGCCTCAAAGAAGCCGCTGAAAAAGCCAAAATCGAACTCTCGAGCGCTACTTCTACAGAAATAAACCTCCCCTACATCATGCCCGTAAACGGCGTGCCCAAGCACCTCGTACGCACACTCTCGCGTGCTAAATTCGAGCAGCTCGCCGACAGACTCATCCACGCAACCGTAGCTCCCTGCGAGGCTGCCCTCCGCGACGCCGGCCTCAAGGCAAGTGAAATCGACGAAGTAATCCTCGTCGGCGGTTCGACTCGTATCCCCGCTATACAGCAGCAGGTTGAAAAAATCTTCGGCAAAGCTCCTTCTAAAGGCGTTAACCCCGACGAAGTGGTAGCCGTTGGCGCGGCCATCCAGGGCGGCGTGCTCTCGGGCGATGTAAAAGACGTGCTCCTTCTCGACGTTGTCCCCCTCTCGGTAGGTATCGAAACCCTTGGCGGCGTGATGACCAAGCTCATCGAAGCCAACACAACCATTCCTACACGCAAGAGCGAAACATTCTCAACCGCAGCCGATAACCAGCCTTCGGTTGAAATCAACGTGCTTCAGGGCGAACGTCCTATGGCCAAAGACGACAAACTCCTCGGCAAATTTCACCTCGACGGCATCGCTCCCGCTCCCCGTGGCATTCCTCAGATTGAGGTGACATTCGAAATCGATGCCAACGGCATCCTAAATGTTTCGGCAAAAGACAAAGCCACCGGCAAGGAACAGAGCATCCGTATCGAAGCATCGAGCGGTCTCACCGACGCTGAAATCAAACGTATGAAAGACGAAGCAGCAGCAAACGCCGATGCCGACGCACGCGAAAAGGAACGTGCCGACAAGCTCAACCAGGCAGACGCAATCGTATTCCAGACCGAAAAGCAGCTCAGCGAATTCGGCGACAAGATTCCTGCCGACAAGCGCTCTGCAATCGAAGCCGCTGTCAGCCGCCTCAAAGAGGCCCACAAAAACGCAGACATCAATGCAATCGATGCCGCTATCAAAGAAATCGAGACCACTTTCGGAGCTGTTCAGCAAGACATCCTCAACGCCCAGGCTCAGCAAGGAGCCCAAGGCCAGCAGGCCGGCGCTGCCAACAATTCAACTCCCGACGACCACGTCACCGACGTAGACTTCGAGGAAGTGAAGTAAGACACTGAGTCAACGATAATAAAATGGAGTGTAACCCAACAAGTTATGCTCCATTTTCTTTTGTGGCATTTTATACGGACAGCGCGAGTATCTGCAACTGATGTGACTGCTATTTCGACATGGCGAGGTTTATTTCTGCAGCATATTGTCGGCCTATAGGCAACACAGTGCCATTATTCAGGCTAATTTCCTGTCTGGTATAACTTTTGATTTTAGATTTTGACACGATATACGACCTGTGTATCCGCACAAATGACTCGGGAGGCAGCATTGTGAGTATATTTTTAAGCAGTATCCTCGACATGACACACTCGCCCGATGTCCGGAAAATTTTTGAGTAGCCCTCCACGGCTTCTATATACAGAATATCGTCTATCGGTATTGTCACGCTGTTGTAATCGCGCTTTACCACAATACACTGCGACGTGGTCTGAATGGGCCGACGTCCGATGCGACGCAGGGCTTTGTTGAAGGCTATCTGAAAACGGGCGAAGGTAAATGGTTTGTGAAGATAATCCACTGCATCGAGGTCAAAACCGTCGAGCGCATATTTGAGATATGCCGTAGTGAAAATAAAGCAGGTGTTTTCGGGCAATTGAGATGCGATTGCAATTCCGTTCAAGTCCTCCATTTCGATGTCGAGAAAAACGATATCGGGAATTTCTCTACGTATTGCCTCCAGTCCCTCTTCGGGGTCTGAATACTTTCGGAGCTCTACATTGCCTATGCGGCGGCAATAATTCTCTATTATATCAAGAGCCAGCGCTTCATCGTCGATAGCCACGCACTTTACGATGTCACTCATTTTTGAACAGATTTATTTGAAGGTGAACTACAAACACATTGTCTTTCTCAATGATTTCGAAACTATATCTGTCGGGAAACAATGCCGAGAGGCGGCTGCGACAATTACTTATGCCTATGGGCATATCCTTGCGGAATTCGTCGGAGCGCTTCATTATTCTGTTTTCGGTCTCGAAGCGCAAAACACCATTTTCAAGATGCAATCGGATGACGATGTCACACTTCCTGGTCGCCGATGCTCCGTATTTGAAAGCATTCTCAATAAAAGTGAGAAATATCATTGGCGGAATAAGGACTGTCTCATCGTCTACCCGACAATCGCGCACCACATTTGTGCAGCCATTGAGCCTTATCAGCTGCAAATCGATATAATTGTTGATGTAATCGATTTCGTCGCCTACGCTCACTTCGTCGTTTTCGGCAGTGACATATGTATATCGCATCAGTTCCGTGAATTTTATCAGGGCATCTTCGGCTTTCGGAGAAGTACCAATCACCAGACTATAGAGTGAGTTTAGCGTATTGAACAGAAAATGCGGATTTATCTGCGCCTTAAACAGCGCCAGCTCGGCCTTGTCTCTCTGGTTTTCTGCAATGCCCTGCAATAGCTTGCGGTGATATAATTCTTTTATGAAGGCAACCGAAACCGAATAGCATATTATCACAGAGAACATAAACCATATGGTTATCGCCACATTATAATCTCTCACGCGGGTCTGGTATTCGCTCATCGAGGGTATTACGAAATCTATTTTGGGAAGCGGATACAATGTGATGCAATAGGTAGCGGCGATCATTATGGCTATGATACCTGCCAGTCGGTAATACGACTTCGACAGAATCAGCTGCGGGAAGTTAAGCTGCTTCGTAACGAAATAGCACGAATAAAGATAAGCGACAGTAAGACACGTGAATACATGAGATATCTGCCACCACGAATAGACCGACCCCAGCACTATCAGTAGCGGCATAATGACAATGCTGAAGAACAAATCAAAAATCAGATTGGTTTTATATTCGAGTGATTTCATATCACAAAATTAATACTTATATATAATCTGTCCAAATACATTCATTTACACATTTATGCTGTCTATTGACATACGCTTTTATCACCCGGCAATGTTTATAATCTTTGCATGAAATCAAACATAGGAAACAATGAAACCGAAGTATCCAATAGCTATTGTAATTATGTCGATGCTGTGCTCGTGCAATGGCAACAGCGACCGCAGGCAGATGCAGTCAATCGAAGATGTCTCGAAACAGGAGCTTGCTACGGCGCTCAATGAGCGCGACGAACTTCTGTCGCTCGTAAAAGATATTTCGGCCGGCATTGAGCAAATCAAGCAGCTTGAAAACGTTATGACCGTGGCAGGCGTGCCCGGAGAAGAAAGTGCCGGACAACGAAAGCAGATTCTCGCCGATATTTCTTGTCTGAAAGAAAATGTGAAACTACACAAAAAGCAGTTGACCGAACTCGAAACCCGACTCAGCAACTCTACAATAAACAACCGTGAACTAAAAGAGACCATAGGGGCGCTGCGCACGCTAATCGACACTCAAATGGACGAAATAGAATCGCTCAGACGACAGCTCACAAAGGCCAACCGACAGATTGGCGAGCTCAACAGTGCCGTCGACTCACTCAACCTTACCGTCTCGACCGTCGAAGGCCAACGCGACACCGCCATGATGTCGTCGGAGAGGTTCGAAAACGAGCTGAACACCTGCTACTATGTGGTCGCTAAAAAATCGGATTTGAAAGACCACAACATCATCGAGTCGGGCTTTCTCCGCAAAACACGCCTGATGAGGGGCGATTTCGACAAAGATTTCTTCGTTACCGGCGACAAGAGAACGCTCAACCGACTGCCCCTAAACACTTCTAAAGTAAAAATCCTCACAAACCATCCTGCATCTTCCTACAGAATCATCGAAGAAAACGAACATAAGACAATCGAGATAAGCAATCCGGAGCAATTCTGGAGTCTGACAAATTATCTTGTCGTTCAGGCCGATTAACAAACGCGACAGTAGGACTGTCTTATTTCATTATTATCATCAATTACACAAATTCCGACAAAATGAATACAGGAGATAACGATAAAATACGCCCGGAAAAACTGCTGTTACAAACCTACGCATCTTACCTGCAGCAACTTTATCGCCGTAGCAAAGTATGTTGGCGCAAAATACCGGCCAAAGTAAAACGCTGGTCCGCCCTGATACTGGGCCTCGCTGTTGTTTCCGCAATCGTAGTAAGCTGTCTGCTCAAGCGCCGCACGACGCCGGAAGTGCTGCCGGTCGTAGAGGTAGAGGAGGTAAAAACCGAAGATGTCAATATCTATGGCGAATATGCCGGACGTATCCGCGCTCAGCAATTCGTGGAAATACGCGCCCGCGTTGAAGGCTACCTCGAGAGGATGCTCTTCGCCGAAGGCACTTATATCGAAAAAGGTCAGACTCTGTTCATAATAGACCCGAAACTCTATCAGGCCCGTGCCAACCGCGCCAAAGCACAGCTCAACAAAGCCAAAGCCCAAGCTCTGAAGGCCGAACGCGACCTGAACCGAATCCGTCCGCTTTTCGAACAAAACGCCGCCAGTCAGCTCGACTTAGACAATGCCGTGGCAGCCTACGAGAGCGCCACAGCTGATGTCGCTGTCTGCGAGGCCGACCTGACACAAGCCGAACTCACACTCGGTTATACCTCGGTGCAGTCTCCGGCATCGGGCTACATATCCGAGCGAAACGCCGATATTGGCGCGCTGGTGGGCCCTGGGAACCAGTCGCTGCTTGCCACTGTGGTAAAGAGCGACACCGTTCGCATCGACTTCAGCATGACTTCGCTCGAATATCTGCAATCAAAAGCCCGCAATATAAATCTCGGACAACGCGACTCCACTCGCACATGGGACCCCTACATTACTGTAACACTCGCCGACGGCTCGGTCTATCCGTTCCGTGGCCTGGTAGATTTTGCAGACCCGCAGATTGACTCGAAAACCGGCACTTTTTCTGTCCGGGCCGAAATGCCCAATCCCGACCATATTCTGCTTCCGGGACAGTTCACTCGAGTAAAGCTTCTTATGGACGTACGCGAAAACGCTATTGTCGTTCCTTCGAAAGCTCTGATTATCGAAAACGGTGGGGCTTATCTCTATGTTGTCCGTCCAGACGATATCGTCGAAAAGAGATTTGTGGAAACCGGTCCTGAAGTAGGCAACAACACCATAGTCGAACGCGGACTCGCCGTAGGCGAACGTATTGTTGTCGAAGGTCTGCACAAGCTCTCTCACGCCATGAAAGTCGAAACCTTGTCAACTACATCTAAAGAAACCGCAACAGAGGAGGAATAAAACGATGAAAAGCAATTTTTTTCTCGACCACCCGGTCTTTTCAACCGTACTTTCGATAGTCATTGTGATTGTCGGCACGATTGGACTGATACTGTTGCCGGTCGACCAGTATCCGCAGATTGTTCCACCGGTAGTGCGTATTGCAGCCTCCTACCCCGGAGCTGATGCCCAGACTGTGACACAGGCGGTTGCAACGCCTCTCGAGCAGGAGCTGAACGGCACGCCGGGCATGATTTACATGGAGTCGTCGAGTTCGAATTCGGGCGGCTTCTCCGCTACAGTTACATTCGACATATCTGTAGACCCCGACCTGGCGGCTGTCGACATTCAGAACCGTCTGAAAAAAGCCGAATCTCGATTGCCGGCCGAAGTCGTTCAAAACGGCATCACCGTAGAAAAGCAGGCTGCGAGCCGACTTCTGACTATTGCCCTACTCTCTTCCGACCCTAAGTTCGACGAAATCTACCTGTCGAATTATGCTACGCTTAACGTTCTCGACCTGCTGCGTCGCGTGCCGGGAGTCGGAAGCGTCTCGAATGTCGGAAGCCGATACTATGCAATGCGTATATGGGTACAGCCCGACAAACTGGCCGATTTAGGGCTCACTGTCAAAGACTTGCAGTCGGTGCTTAAAGACCAGAACCGCGAGTCGGCTGCCGGCGTGCTCGGCGAGGCGCCTATCGAGGACGTCGATATCACAATTCCAATCACCGCGCAGGGACGCCTGTCGTCGGTCGACGAATTCGAACAGATTGTCGTACGTGCCAATCCCGACGGCTCAATAATACGACTGAAGGATGTGGCCCGAATCTCGCTCGAGGCATCATCGTACTCAACTGAGAGCGGTATCGACGGGGGCAATGCAGCCGTACTCAACATAAACATGCTTCCCGGAGCCAACGCTATGGATGTCGCCGGACGCGTTAAAGAGACAATGAAAGAAATCGGGCATAACTTCCCCGAAGGCATATCGTATGCCATTCCTTTCGACATGACCACATATATCTCAGCATCGATTCATCATGTATACCGCACTTTGTTTGAAGCGCTGCTGCTTGTTATGCTGGTAGTGTTCCTGTCTCTGCAGAGCTGGAGAGCTACCCTCATTCCCATTGTGGCTGTACCTATTTCGCTCATTGGCACATTTGGTGTGATGCTCGCCTTTGGCTTCTCGCTCAACATGCTTACGCTGCTGGGCCTGATTCTAGCAATCGGCATTGTGGTCGACGATGCCATAGTCGTGGTCGAAAACGTCGACCGTATAATGAACGAAGAGGGACTCTCGCCCTACGAAGCCACAAAAAAGGCAATGAACAATCTATCAGGAGCGCTTATCGCCATGTCGCTGGTTCTCTGCGCCGTTTTCGTGCCGGTGAGCTTCCTGCCGGGCATAACCGGACAGCTATACCGACAGTTTACGATAACCATTGCCGTTTCGGTTATCATCTCCACGATAGTGGCCCTGACTCTCAGCCCCGTGATGTGCTCCCTTTTCCTGAAACCAAACAAAAACGGTGAAAAGAACTTTCTCTTCCGAGCCATCAATCGCGGGCTGGCCAACGGCAACAATTTCTATTGCAGGCAAGTAAGAAAGACTCTGAGTCATTCGCGTTTCATGTTCGTTTCTTTTGCCCTCATACTGGTTGGTATATGGGCTATGAACCGTATTGTACCGCACAGCTTCATGCCGCAGGAAGACCAGGGCTATTTCACCGTAGAACTCGAGTTGCCCGAAGGCGCCACAATTGAGCGCACACGCGCCGTCACCGAACGCGCCATGGAATATCTCATGTCAGAACCAGGAGTCGACCATGTGCTCAATGTAACAGGTTCGAGCCCGCGAGTCGGTTCAAACCAAGCACGCAGCCAGCTCACCGTAATTCTCAAGCCATGGGAAGACCGCACCGACGACAATATCGACCATATAATGGAGCGCACACGGCGTGAACTGTCGCGCTATCCCGAGTCAAAGGTCTATGTGTCGACTCCGGCCATCATCCCCGGCCTGGGCTCGTCGGGCGGCTTCGAGATGGTGCTTGAGGCCCGCGGCGACGCTACATACTCCGATTTGCAGAATGCTGTCGACACTTTGATGTACTATGCCGCAGAGCGGCCCGAACTGGCTGTACTCTCTACTTCGATGCAGAACAATATTCCGCAGCTATACTACGATGTCGACCGCGACAAAGCCCGTCTGCAAGGTGTGCCGATGTCGGATATCTTTTCGACCATGAAGGCTTTTACGGGCTCTCTGTATGTCAACGACTTCAATATGTTCAACCGCATCTACCGCGTCTACATTCAGGCAGAGGCTCCATACAGAGCCCACCGCGACAATCTCCGCCTCTTCTTCGTAAGGGGTGCCGACGGCGCGATGATTCCGATTACAGCTCTCGGCAAAACTTACTACACTACCGGAGCCGGAAACATGAAACGCTTCAACATGTTCTCCGCCGCTCCCATCTCCGGCGAGACGGCCTCGGGATACAGCTCCGGACAGGCCATGAACGCTCTGGAAGAAATCGCAGCCGAGCATCTGCCCGAAAACATTGGACTCGAGTGGAGCGGTCTTTCTTATCAGGAGAAAAAAGAAAGCGGCAATACGGCATTTGTGCTGGCTCTCGCCCTGCTCTTCGTATTTCTTTTCCTTGCGGCGCTCTACGAGAGTTGGACTGTGCCTATAGCCGTAATTCTCTCGCTGCCTGTGGCAGGACTGGGCGCATACCTCGGCATATGGATTTGCGGGCTCGAAAACAATATCTACTTCCAAATCGGACTCGTGATGCTGGTTGGTCTCGTAGCAAAAAATGCAATTCTCATTGTGGAGTTTGCCAAAGAGGAGGTCGACAAAGGCCGCGATGCGGTATCGGCGGCAGTTACGGCAATGAAACTGCGATTCCGCCCCATTGTCATGACATCGCTCTCGTTTATCCTCGGACTGTTGCCTCTTGTATTTGCCTCAGGTCCGGGCTCGGCCAGCCGTCAGGGCATTGGCACCGGCGTATTCTTCGGCATGTTAGTCGCAGTTATCGTGGGAATTATATTCGTACCCTTCTTCTTCGTATGGATTTACCGACTTAAAGAACGACTGAAAAAATGAAACAGATACAGACAATAATAGTTGCGATTGCAATAGTTCTTTTGGCTGGAGCCTGCTCTGCCGTGCGGCAATGCAAGCTCCCGGAGCTGAATCTCCCTGAGACTATCGAACCCGGAGCAACCGACACGCTTACGCTGGCCGACATCGAGTGGTGGAAATTCTATGGCGACAGCGCTCTGTGCGACATCATAAACCGGACTCTCGAACACAACCGCAACATCAGAGCAGCAGCCGCACACATCGAGCAACTGCGCGAATTGTACAAAATTCGCAAGGCCGAACAGCTGCCCGAGCTTAATATCAAAGTAGCGGCAGACTACGAGACAAACGACTACGACGGCGAAGCATCAAGCCGCGACCCCGAATTCGATTTGAAAGCAGACCTTAGCTGGGAACTCGATTTATGGGGCAATCTGAGATGGGCAAAACGCAAAGGCGAAGCCGAATGGCTTGCGTCTGTCGAGGATGAACGCGCCATGCGCATGACACTCATTGCAGAAGTCGCTTCGGCATACTTCCGCCTGGTGGCGCTTGACAACGAACTGTCGATTGTACGCCAAACCCTTGAGACTCGCAAAGAAGGTGTGGCAAAAGCCAAACTGCGCTTCGAAGGCGGACTCACGTCGGAGCTCGTCTACCAGCAGGCACAGGTTGAATATGCCACAACCGCCGCACTTATTCCCGACCTCGAAAAGCGCATCAGAATCAACGAAAACGCTCTCTGTCTCTTGATGGGAGAATATCCGGGAGAGAATATCCGACGCAACGAAGTCGACATCACATCAGTGTCGCAAGATTCAATTCCGGTAGGACTTCCGTCGCAGCTTTTGCAGCGCCGCCCCGATATCAGAGCGGCCGAGCAACAACTTATGGCCGCAATGAGCAACGTAGGCGTAGCCTATGCCGACAGATTCCCTCGTCTCACATTCAATCTGCAAGGCGGCTGGGAAAATGACGCTCTTAAAGGCTTTTTCAGTTCGCCGTTCTCATATTTGGCCGGACAGATTATAGCGCCCGTCTTCTCTTTTGGCCGAAAAAAGGCACGATATAAAGCATCATTGGCCGCTTATGACGAAAGCCGACTCAAATATGAGCAAAAAGTTCTCGAAGCCTTTAAGGAAACCGACGACGCAGTTACAACATACCGCAATGTACGCGAAACAACAGCCCTCAAAACAAGCTCGCGAAATGCAGCGCGTAAATACGTGGAGCTCGCCGAACTGCAATACCGCGGCGGCAGCATAAACTATATCGAAGTTCTCGATGCTCAGCGACGGTATTTCGACGCCCAAATCGGGCTGAGCAACGCCGTGCGTGACGAAAACCTCGCTCTTGTCCAGCTCTACAAAGCATTAGGCGGAGGTTGGCAATTTGCCCCCAAATCCTTCTCGGAATAGCATTCAGTGAGCGTGGCATGGTGCGCACATTTCAAATTCTCCTTTGATATAGCCCGTGGCTTGTTAGATAAGAAGAAAGTTCAACTTTTGCCTTTCCGGAAGTTGAACTTTCTTTTAAAGTAGCACAGTAATAAAAATAATTTAGTCTTGTAACATTTCAAGCTGCATGTTCAAGCCATTTCATAGATAAAGGCGGTGAAGCGCAATGCTCCATCGCCCTCATTATGCCAAAATTTCTTTGCGGAAGCAAAGCGCCATGGCTATAACGGCCACCACGGCGGCAAAATGAGGCTGTGTCGTAATTGAAGTGACCCCAAAAGTTGAACACAAAACTTTTGGGGTGCAGTTCACAGCATCAATCTTAAAGTATCAATTTCTTTTTCCATATGCCGAAGTCCCCCCCCCCTCGCACAGAATATGAGTTGACGGATTTAGGAAAGACTATTATTCCAATACTCAATCAGCTCTCCGAATGGTGACGCAAGCATCTTAATGAAAAATAAAATCTCTTTTAAAACATCAATAGGCATTCTGTTGAGTAGTGTATTTCGGTGGTTATCAGAGCATGCTTTTCCGCTCGGTTATCTCAGCATCGGTCATTGTATAATCGCCGAGACTGTTTTCTTTTGCCTGTATGCAGATATAAGTCATTGCTTCTGTTGATGTACATTTGAGGTTGCGGCCGCAGTTGGTCGACACTCGAATTACGGAACCTTCAGCCACATCAAAGACGTTGTCGTCAACCTGAAATTTCCCCGCACCAGAGAGTATTATGTAGTTTTCCTCGTTAGCCTTGTGGCTGTGGAAGAATGGTACAGCGGCACCCGTGGGCAGCGTGCCGAACGAGATTTCGCATGAAGTGGCTCCTGTCGCTTCCTTCACAAACTGTTTTCCTTCGAAGCCACACAGAGAGCCGATGGAGATGTGGGCGAATTTATCGCCGTAATTGAGAGTCTTTATTTCGCTCATATTTCTTGGTTGAAATTAAATAATTAACTTTGCGACAGTAAGTCGCTTTCGTTTAGATAGCGCAAAGTTAAGTCATGTTTTAGAGTCATACAAGACCTTACTCCAACGTAAGACGCTTACTTTTAGGTAACTATTATTGAATATGAACGCATTGTCACTGAAAGAAAATTTGAAAAAATATACGGGCATCGCATCGTGTCCTGTCAGAAACGTCATAAACCGGTTTTCCGGCAAATGGGCAATGCTCGTTCTCTGTGTCCTTGCAGAGAACGAAGCAACCCGCTTTAATGAAATCGGGAAGGCAATTCCCGACATATCCCCGAAAGTTCTCACAGAAACTCTGAAAAGCCTTGAAGCCGATGGTCTGATTTCAAGAAAACTGTATGCCGAGATACCTCCTAAAGTAGAGTATTCACTTACAGATCTCGGCAAAAGCCTTATGCCGTTGCTTGGCAATCTTATTGAATGGGCTCTCGACAATTTCGATGCAATCGCTAAAAGGTAGAGATTCCTTTTTGAAACAGGTCGAGAAACCGGGCGGCATGGGCACCATCCATTTGGGCGTGATGAAACTGGAATGATACCGTAAGGGTTGTCTTGAACCAGTGGCGACGGTATGCACCCCATATCATAAAAGGATTGTTGAATATACCGCTATACATTCCTACAGCACCGTCAATGTCGTATTGAGCTAATGCGGATGTTCCAATTACCATGCTGTCGGTAATGTCGTGATTCTCGCAGGTATCGGTAACTTTGCGTGTCAGGCGAAGATAGTCTTCATTGAAGCGCGAGAGGTCTTGACAGAAAGGTATATCACACGAGCTTACTTCGCCTTGCGAGTTGGCAACAATTGTGTTGACTGCAATTGCGTCATACTTGATTAG
The DNA here is from genome assembly GCA_003979155.1 of Muribaculaceae bacterium. Classification (GTDB taxonomy): domain Bacteria; phylum Bacteroidota; class Bacteroidia; order Bacteroidales; family Muribaculaceae; genus CAG-873. Next base: position 2,020 of record RYWL01000021.1, on the reverse strand, counting down.
CCTGCCGCCGACCGGCAGCATATAGAACTCTTTTATCTGCGAGGCTGCTTGACCGATGCACCAACACATCAGCATATTGAACTTCAGACCTCGCTCACGACTGATATGCCGTAAGCGGGTTACATCGAGAGTCTTGATTAACGTCACCATTGGCATCGGTGACTTCATCCACATTTCAAAGGCGTATGCCCGTGTAGTATCTTTCGGATTTACTTCTTGCATCATAGTTTTTTGATGCAAAGTTACCACGACAAAGGCACTCCGGATAGAACAAAAGCGACATTATGCCGGATTGGTGAACAAGTCGGAATATGGAGTGCATTGTTTGATAAGAGCCTCAGGAGTATATCCACTTAGTTGCTTGAAGCTCCTTATAAAGTGAGACTGGTCGGAGTAACCGCATTCGGCAGCAATTCCGGCATAGCTGCTTTCTCCTCGTTGCATCAGACACAGCGCTTTCTGAAAACTCACAATCCGGGCATATTCTTTCGGATTCATGCCGACAGTTTCGCGAAACACTCTTTCATATTGCCGCTTACATAGACAAGCACTGTCAGCAAGAGCACTGACAGATGTAAAAGGAGCACGAAGCAAGGTGTCGATTGTCAAACCCACACGACTGATATTCAATACCGGTCGAATCTTCGATGTCAGAAAATCCTCCAGTTTATCAATACATTCTTTGGCAATCTTACAGTCGAAAATCCTCTGAGCAATTTCATTCACTTGCCGATTCTCAATATCATAACCGGAAATTTCAAGATTGTAAAATGCCGACGGTGGAGTGTCGATAAACATCCCGATGGTATGTGGGTAGAAAACCGCCACTATCATTTCCAGTCTTCCGTCTGATTGAATATGCGCGGGAAAATTAACCTGACCGCTAATCGTAAATTGCGACTGACTCTTATCAAGTTCCGGAATATAAAGCGGAGTCTTCTTGTGAAAAATAATCATTGGACAACCGATAGGAAAGGTCAGGACACTGAAAGGCTTATCGCTTTCCAGCACCCAGAAATAGCGCACATAAGGGCGCAGTTCCTCTGTCGGTTGATAGATTTTCATAAGTTGTTTTTAGTCAGTCCGACTATCTTTTCAACAAACTTAGTTTTGGCTTCGGTATATCAGTCGCGGATGCTTCTATACTTCGGCAATTGATTCTGATATACAGATATAGCCGTTGGTTTTCATGATATCTTTTATCAGAATTCACCCGATGTCGGTTGAAAGTTCCTTGACAATTCCTCATACTTTTATTTAATCTTCAAACCAGTAGTCAATATCGGGATTATACTTTTGGCCGATGAGTTGTTCTTCATCAAAGTCCATATCAATATACCCGTAATCATCCCAAAAATAGATTTTTTCTATATAGCAAGCGATTATAGTACGAAGAAAGTCCTCAAAAAAATTATGAATCTTTGTTGGCTTAGGTAGATATATTGGGAACGGCATTTTTCCTTGTTGCCTTTTTACTTATCATATTAAAGACTTTTTTCGCCACAACACCCATCAACGTGACTACCTGAAGATTGGGAAACATCTCAAGTTACTTTTCAAGATACGGCAGACTTTCTTCAATGCATTCCTTTGAAACAGCATATTCCGATTTAGGCATTTTGACGGCATTGGTAATGTAGATGCCGAGATTCAAAATATCCTGAACACCACTTACCTTTATTCCCGCTTTTCGGAACAGAGGGATTGTCGTTGACATGTATGCGGAATCCGGCTTTCCATAGAAGTCATCGTCGGAATCAACCGTGACAACTTCGTTTATCATGATAGCCCGTACCTTTTCCGGCTCAATATTTACATCATTAAGCCGCAGAAATTCTGTATCACCACAAGTTGTTGCAGTTGCGATTTTATATTCATCATTCAGCTGAGATTAAACGAATTTAGTCATCTTCAAAGAGTCCTTCAAAAACCATTGCAGATTCCTCCGACAAACGCCGGGTTGCAGCTATACTTTGAGCCAACACAACTCCTTTTGAATTGATTCGTAATGGCTTCTCTT
>RYWL01000117.1 GCA_003979155.1 Muribaculaceae bacterium | reverse complement strand
CGACACGAAGTTGCCGAGCGAGTATACCAGAAGTATGTTTTTATCGGGATAATATTTGTTGGGGCGCAGTTCCATGGGCTGAATCACGTGCGGATGACCGCCGATAATCATGTCGACTCCTATGGCTTCAAGAAAGTCGGCAAGATAGCGCTGTGAGGCATTTGGCAGGAGTTTGTATTCGTCGCCCCAGTGCACGCATACGCATATGAGTTCGGCACCGGCCTTGCGTGAGTTCTCCACGTCGCGGCGTATGGCCGGTCGGTCGATGTAGTCTACGACAACGCCGTCGCGAGGCGATATGCCATTAGTGCCGTAGGTGTAGTTGAGAAAGCCGATTTTGAAGTCGTTTACGTTCACTATCATCGGCACAGACTCTGCGCGTGCCGAGTCGTTTGCAAAAGTGCCGGTGTGTGCGAGCCGTCGGACATCAAGTTCCTCTATGGTTTTGCGCAGCCCTCGGGCACCACGGTCGAGGGTGTGGTTGTTGGCCGTGAGAAAGAGGTCGAATCCGGCATCGGCCAATGCGTCCAGAAAAGCCGGCGGTGCGTTGAAGCAGGGGTATCCGCTGTACGGTGGCGTGCTCACGGGAGTTTCGAGATTGACGACAGCATAGTCGGCAACGGATACAAAAGGCTTGATGTCGTCGAAGTAGCCTGTATAGTCGTAGTCTTTGCCCTTGCGTGCTGCGTCGAGTTGTGCCTGGTGCTGCATTGCATCACCTACAAAAACAAGGTCGGCCTCGCTGTTTCCGAAAACAAGCGAGGCTAGCGATGTGAAAAGGGGAATGAGCCATGCCGCCGACATGTCAGTCGCGGTTTTCGGCTGCTTGCAATGTGTTTAGCATCAGCGATACGATAGTCATAGGACCAACGCCGCCAGGTACGGGTGTGATAGCTGAGCATTAGGGAGCCACGGCGTCGTAGTCGACATCTCCGCGTAGACGGAAACCCGATTTGCGGCTCGCATCGGGAACGCGTGTGGTGCCTACGTCGACCACTACGGCACCGTCAGATATCATATCGGCGGTCACAAAGCCCGGACGGCCTATGGCAGCGACAACAATGTCGGCCGAGCGCGTAATTTCGGCAAGGTTGGGAGTGTGGCTGTGGCAGACTGTGACTGTGGCATCGGCCTTGTTGCCTTTCTGCATGAGCATGGCAGCCAGAGGTTTGCCAACGATATTGCTGCGGCCTATGATTGCCACACGCTTGCCGGAGGTGGAAATGCCGTGGCGGTGAAGAAGCTCCACGATGCCTGCCGGGGTGGCCGAGTGGAAGCAGGGCAGACCTACCGACTGACGTCCTACATTGACAGGGTGGAAGCCGTCGACATCCTTTGCCGGGTCGATTGCTTCAATCACGGCCTGCTCGTCGATGTGCCTGGGCAGTGGCAGCTGCACTATGAAGCCGTCGATTTCGGGATTGGCGTTGAGTTTTTCAATCTCCTCCATGAGCACTTCGGGCTTGAGGGGCTCTTCGGGAGTGCTCTCAAGTCGAATGAGTGTGGAACCGAATCCGCACTCGGCGCATGCCTTGATTTTAGAGGCTACATATGTTTCGCTTCCGCCGTCGTGTCCGACCAGAATGGCGGCCAGATGCGGAGCCCGTTTTCCCTGAGCTACGCGGGCGGCTACTTTCTCTGCGATTTCGGCCTTGATAGCGGCCGCGGTGCTTTTTCCGTCGATAATAGTGGGCATCACTGTAAGTTGTCTGAGGTTCTATTGATATATTTTTAGCGTCGGCGACGCGCCTGTTTCATCTGGCGCATCATGGCAGCGGGATTCGTGCCCATGTTGCTTACCTGATGCATCATTTTGCGAATCTGGTCGAACTGCTTGAGCAGACGGTTCACATCCTGAATCTTTGTGCCAGAGCCCTTGGCGATACGCTGCACACGTGTGCCGCGTATTTCGGCAGGATTGGCACGTTCGTATGGAGTCATCGACATGATTATTGCCTCAATGCCTTTGAATGCGTCGTTGTCGATGTCTATATCGCGAATGGCCTTGCCGACACCGGGTATCATCGAAGCGAGGTCTTTGATGTTACCCATCTTCTTGATTTGATTAATCTGCTTGAGGAAGTCGTCGAAGGTAAACTGGTTTTTACGCAGTTTCTTAGCGAGGTCCTCAGCCTCTTTTTCGTCGTATTGCTGTTGCGCCTTCTCAACGAGCGAAACGATGTCGCCCATGCCGAGTATACGGTCGGCCATACGGGTGGGGTGGAATATGTCGATGCCGTCGAGGGTTTCACCGGTGCCGACAAATTTTATAGGCTTGTCGACAACACTGCGGATTGAAATAGCCGCACCGCCGCGTGTGTCGCCGTCGAGTTTGGTGAGCACAACGCCGCCGAAGTCGAGACGGTCGTTGAAGGCTTTTGCGGTGTTTACGGCATCCTGGCCTGTCATTGCATCGACCACAAAGAGAATTTCGCCGGGTTTAAC
>RYWL01000020.1 GCA_003979155.1 Muribaculaceae bacterium | reverse complement strand
AAATATTGACTGATGCTTAATTTATTATTCACATTTGTTTTTAAACAAGCTCTAATTTATAATGCAGAAACGTGAGCCAACTATGCCACGTCTTAAGTGAAGGTCGCAGGTCATCGAGAAGCGCTTGCTCTTCAAGAAACCATTTGAGCAGATTTAACAATAGTAGACCAGGCTGTATGCGTGACAACTGCTATACTATCCTCGCCCTATAGAAAATTTCCTACTTTTCACTTACAAAATAAGCATAACGCTTCTTTTTATTTCATATGTCTTGGATAAAGTTACCTCAATACAATTACAAAGGTAGTAAAATCCTGTAAAATTCTTCTCGCTGACAGACAAAATCAGCGTTTATAAGCTCTTTTTTTCCATTTTGTGCCTCATTTGCTTCTCCGAGCGTTCAAGAGCTTGTTTTTAGCGGTGAAAGATAATTTCCTGACAAGTATCTACCGCACCCAAAACTCAAGATACATGCCCTCTAACATATGATTTAATACTAATTAGCTTGCCTTATAAAACGGCCCAATTTCAGCAAACCTCTGTAATACCCTTCAAAAATAGTATGGCTATGCTTTTCTATTTTCAAAGAATCATAAGCCAAAACTATGCCCGAACAATTTGAAAATATATTGGCAGCTTTTATTATTTCGGGTTTAAATGATTCTTCTATGCTGTCCTTATTCCCATTTGCCAGATAAATGTACAGCGGACGATTCTTGCCGTATTCATCTACAAAGCTGGTGATTCGATTAATCATCATTCGCTGACTATACACATAGTTGGGAGAAACAGCCAGAATACATTGAAACAAATCAGGGACAGTAAGCATAGCATACGTTACGAAGGTTCCTCCCAAAGAGTGACCTGCTAAAAGTATTCGTGAAGAAGTCTCGTATTTGCTTCTTATGAAAGGAATTAATTCGTTTTTCAGTGACAACAACAAAGAATCTGCCCTCCCGGGGTTATCATATTTGCTCACTGAATCAAAGTCGGTATAAGGAGGTGTTAATTCACTTTGTCTATTAGGGTTGGAAACACCCACTATGACACAAGGCACATCGGGATATATCATTTCGAAAGTGGAACAAAACAGATTGAACGCAGGTGGATATTGAGCATCAAACACATAAATCGTCAACAAGGAATCACTTGCCAAAGCAGCATCTACTCCACTTCGATACACCTGAATTTCACGTGGTTCGTCAAAGTATTCGGAATTATAAATATATCAATCTCCCAATGACTGTAACGAATAAAAGTCTGCTTGTGCATTGCAGTTCAAACAGAATACAATAGAGCAAAAAAATAAAATGAATCTCATATAACAAAAGGAGAAGTGATTTAAACTTATTTTGGAAAGTTGCTTATTGGTGCTTATTGAGAAAACAAAAATAGCTGAAAATCAAACGATTAACAGCTATCTACAGTGCCCAGAACAGGACTCGAACCTGCACGTCTCTCAACACTCGCACCTGAAACGAGCGCGTCTACCATTCCGCCACCTGGGCTTGCGTTATTGGCTTTGCGAGTGCAAAGTTAGATATTTATTTTGATTTGTGCAATTTTTTCTGCTCTTTCAATGAATTTTTAATTTGCCTCTCGCTTTGCAAAGAAAACAACGGCGGCCCTATCCATGGAGCCGCCGTTGTTATGGCTTAGCGGATGGCTATTTTGAGGGTGCGCGAGGCTGAGCCGGCTTTGACGCTCAGCAGGTATACTCCGGCAGGGAGTGCCGATGCGTCGAGGGTGGCGTCGTTGGCTTGTGCGTCGATTGCAGCGACCTGTGCGCCGCTCATGCTGTATAGGCGCGCTGAGATGGCTTGTGCCGAGGGGACAAATATATTGAATTGGTTGGTGCCCGTCTCGCTGACAAGTATTTCAGATTCGGCTATTACGTCGTTGACGCCGGCACCGATGCCGAGCACTTTTTTGATGCCGGCCAGTGCGTCGACTTTACCGCAACCGAAGCGGTGCGGGCTTGCCTGTGTGAATTCGTCGTTGAGTGCAGTCTCTTTGAGTATTTCTTTTACATCGTCGATAGTGAGTGTGGGGTCGGCCTGTAGCCAAAGGGCGAGTACTCCGCCGAGGAATGGCGCAGCCATTGAGGTGCCCGACATTTCTTCCCAGTAGCTCGTACGCGATTTATCTTCTTTCTTTGCCACGAGATCCTGGACGTGCGAGTCGGGAGCTGTGTTGTAGTTGTAGGTGTTGATTGAGGATACTATGGCCGAACCTGGAGCTGCTATGAAGGGGAGCTGACGGCCGTCGGGGGTGATGCCGTAGGACGAGAATGATGAGATATCGTTCAGAACGCTGTTGGGGTATCTGATTTGGTCGTTGAGGGTGGGCCATACGGTTGCGGTGGTGAACGCACCCACGGAGATTATGTTGTCGCCGCAGGCCATGTCGTTGATTGAGTTGGTACCATCGCCCGGGGTGAATCCTTCGATGCCGTTGGAGAGGAGTCCTGCGTCACCTGTGCAGTAGATGTCTACAGTCTGGCCTTCGGCGCCTTTCACTGTCACAAATGGCACAACGGTGCCGAGTGAGCCCGAACGGGTGTTGAATGCCAGAGTGCATGTGTAGCGGTTGTTGTTCTCGTTTACGCCGGCGGTGACGATGATTGCGCCGTTGGAGCCGAAGCATTCGTCGAAGTTATCGGGATGAACGTATGCCTGGTTTGTGTAGTATGTGCCGGTGAGATAGAGTGTGCCCGATATGGGGCCGTTGATGTCGTAGTTGAATACAACCTGATTTGTTGCTTTGTCGTAGCCTGATATGGTGACAGTGGCAACACGGTCGTCGAAGCTCCATATATCGACTACTTCTGTCACTGCGTCGCGCTCTCCGACGAAGGTTTTCACTGAGTTGTCGGTTGCTGTGAAAGTCTTGCGGATTGACAGGGGGTCGGTGGCTTCGTTGCCTGCAGCAACGACAACGAGCATTTCCTTGCCTATCGATGCGAGGTAGCGGTCGGCATTGGTCGTTCCGTCGTGTGGGCCGGTGTTGTGTCCGAGCGAGAGGTTCATCACAGCGGGCTTGCCTTCTTGCTTGGCAAAATTGAGAAGATTCTCTGCGGCGAGGAGAATATTACTGCCATCGAGGGTGCCGCAGCAGGGGGCGAGAATGGCGTCGGGAGCTACACCGTAGTAGTAGTTTTTGCGGGTTGTGCTCACCTGTTTTCTGCCGTTGGCATTGAAGAAGGCTTGCTCAAGACGGTCGCGGTAGCCGCCGGCCATAATACCGAGCACGTGTGTGCCGTGTGAGCCCGAGGAGTTGTCGGTGGTGTATGATGTGATATTGGCTCCGGTTAAAGTCTGCACGGAGCCGTTGCTTCCGGTGAGCACCCACATACGCTTGATGCGCTGGTTGCCGTCGGCGTCGAGGAAGTTATGATGGTTGGGGTCGAGGCCCACATCCATCATGCCGCAGATCACACCTTCGCCGGTATAGGCACGGTCAAGTCCGGTGCCGGAGTGGATGTCGTCGACACCGGTAATGGCTCGGGCGTTGACAAGGAGCGGACGGCTCGTGGTGCCGAGGTCTATGGCGGCGATGCCGGGCTCGTCGACAAGGTCGACAAGCTGCATGGGTGTGAGTGCCACAAGTGTGCGGCCGTCGCGCACGGGGCCGGGGTTAAGACCTCGCGATGTGAGCACGCTTTGGTCGTAACCATCGGCGAGGGTGACAAGCACTGTCACAGGCTCGTCGGCCTTGAATTCGGCAGGCAGTGAGCGCACCTGGCCCGAGCGTGCTGCGAGGCTGTTCTGTGCTATTGTCGACTCGACGAGGATAGCGGCGCGACTGTCGAGATTCGCCTGTGCGAATGCCGCTGTCGAGGCAAGCAGAAGAGAGAGTACTGTGTTTATATTTCTTTTCATGTAGACTGATGAATTTTCGCTTGAAGAATTGTAGTTGCAAATCTAATCATTTTGCCGAGAGTATGGGCAACTTACATGCCAAAAAAAAGTTAAAGTTGCGCGGATGTTGCGTCGGGTTACAAACCGGCAGAGAATAGGAGACTGGACCGCGCGCCTTATGTAATGCAAGAGGCAGTGCCGGAGCACTGCCTCTTGGAGATTATTGAGATTTGTGGTTCAATCAGGGTTTCACAGTTTTTTTGGCTGACCTGAAGAGGCGATTAGCCTTGGCGTTGCTGATGCTCTTTTCGACTTTGAATTTGTTTTCAATCGAAGAGGGAGCTGTTGCCATTGCTGCAGCCGACACGCTGAATCCGGGACGGAATGCCGAAGCGGCTTTCTTATTGGAAACACGGTGGGCCGGAGCTTTATCGAGCTCGGGGAAGTAAATCATGAAGTTATAGCAGCTCGGGGGTGAGTAGAGATTGTTGTTGTTCTCTACACCCACACAGATAGTAGGCCATTCCTGGCCGTCCTCCTCGATTGAGCCGAAGAGGAGTTTGCCACTATCGAGAGTTCCGAAGTAGCCGAGATCAGCAACTTCTTGCATTGTTGCGCCACCCGCGAGTTCATTATAGGCGAACGACATGCCGAACATCATACCGTGTTGCGGGTTTATGGTAATACCGAGGGGACTGTACTCAACGTAGCAGCGGTCGGGGTCGGCGCAGTTTACATAGACGTAATAGTTGCCATTGTCGAGCCACTTTGTGCCATTGACCATTTGGGCCCATGTTCTATAGGGGTTAACCACGCGGTAGTATCCGGGGATTTCCTTATTTTCTTCATATTCGGCATCCCATGTAAGACCACTGAGGTCGACGGGTTTGTCACTGCCATCATCGAAGCTATACAGACCCATGAAACCGTCGGTATACTCGCATATGCCTTTCTTAACCCAGTCGGATTCTTTCTTGACCGAAGTGGCTTCGAAAGTGAATGAGTCGGCGTAAACACGGTTGCCGTCGGCATCAAATGCCACTGTAATGATGGTGTAGTTGCCGTCTTCGGAGAATGGCACCACAGCATTGTAGGTAACATCGTAGATGAGCTCGGCATCGGCGGGATTTACTGCAAGGGCATCCTGTAGTTCAGCAATCTGAGCGGCGGTAAGAGTGCCCTTTTCAACTTCATATGCATAGGAGTTGATGTCTTCCGAGCGAACAATCTGCACGATAGCGTTCTCCGAGCCTGTAGAATCAACGTAGTTGCCGAGCACGTTGTATACGAAGCTGTAGCTGGCGAAGCCGGGGAGCTGGAACATGATATATGCCGGGGCGCCCCATGTGCCACGTTCGTAGTAACCCATGTCGATAGCGCATAGAGCGATAAAGAAGGCGCCTTTTTCCTCGTCGAAATAACTCGGCGTACCATCCGAAACTACTTTCTGCTGAGCCTGTGCGGGTGTAGCTCCCAGGCCAAGATAGTAATTGTACAGGTCGAGATAAGCGAGTATACCGCTCTTTGTCTCAAAATGGGTGTTGGTCTCTGGCAGAATTGCCTGATAAACCTTTTTGCCATCAATTGTATAAACGCTCGACTTGTCGACTGTGATATCGAAATCGAGATAGAAGTTAGGGTAGAGGTCTGCAGGGAAACGATACTTCTCCAAATTGGGGTTTGTGAGCGACTTCGATACAAAGACGGTGTCGACAACTTCCTTTGCCTCGAAGGGATAGCAGGTGAGAACAGTCTCGAAGTAGGGGTCTGACTCGGAGTAGGGTTTCCAGTCGGTCCAGGGCGAGTGGCTTGCTACGAACGAGAGCTCAGTCAAACCGTAGGGCGATGCATCCTCTCCGGTGATTGACAAAGAAATGAAGTAGTCGGTTTCGGCAACGACTTTCGAGTAGTCGACACCTACGTTGTATGTGGCTGTTGTTTCACCGTCGGCGAAGGTGACTTCTTCGGGGAAGGTGAAAATGTCGACAACGGCATTGCCTTCTGCGTCGACAACGCTTCCGGTCACAGAAACCGAAACAGTGCCTTCAGACACAACACGCTCTAATTCGACAGGAAGCGATGTTGCATTTTCGGGAATCTGCACCGACGTAATATCATTGCTGAAATACACCTGGTCGCCCGCGGGAATAGTCGCCGGAGTGTATTTCACCTCATCGGTACAAGCCCAGCCAACGAGCAAGAGAGCACCGGCGGCAAGCGGCTTTAATATATTGTTGAAGTTCATAATTTAGCTTCTTTTGAGGTGATAAAAATTACTTTATACGCTGATAGAGGTCGGAAGGTGAGGGTACGTTGTAACCGTCGAGAGCGGGGTTGTTGTCGACCTCCTGGTTAGTGATACACATATTGAGCCAAGCGGCACGAGCCTTGGTGTTGATACGTGCGTCGCCAACGAAAGTAGAGCCTTCGTAAACTCGTATAATGGGGTAATTGAGACGCTTGATGTCGTAGTAAGCGCGGCCTTCGCCCCAGAGCTCGATACGCTTCTGGAACACAATCTCCTCTACAATTTCATCGGCATCGGTGAGGTTGCAGGTGTAGATAGGGTTACGGTTAGCGCGAATGAAATCGACGAGTTTCTGACGTCCGGCGGTGGGATTTACATGAGCGGTAGCCTCGGCGTCGATAAAGTACATCTCTTCGACGCGCATGAGAGGATAGTCGACCACACCGCCGATAGAAGCATTGGTCTCATTACCGCTGCCGGGACGGAATTTGATGTTGGCGTAGGGTTGGGGGAAGTTTTCCGCTGCATCATCGGGCGAGATGAATGGCTCACGGCCTTTGAGGGGGCTGCCTTCGGGAGCAACGAAAGAAAGCTTACGGAAGTCGCTGTTGCTCAGACGGTTGTAGAGAGCGGGAGCGATGTTGGAGTAGGTTTTCAGTCTATACGAAGAATATCCGAAAGTGTGCTCGGAGCCAACCCAGCCTGTCCAGCCCACCATGGGATATAGAGCGGAGTCGTCTTCCGAGGTGTATATACCGGCGAGCATCCACGAGCCAACCGAAGAGTCGTTGAAGCCCGAGGTCTTGCTGAGCCACTCGTCCTGAGTTGTTACGGAGTAACCGGCCATGGCGAGATTTGCGTAGCGCGAAGCCTCGTTGTAGAGACGTGTAGCTTCTGCTGCGTCATTGTTTACTTCGGCCTGGAACGAAGCGTCCCAGAGACAAGCACGTGCATAAGCGCCATAAGCCACTGTGAGGTCGGGGAGAGCCTTGTTCGGACGAGCCGAAGCGTTGGAGCTCATCATCTCAATAGCCTTGTCGAGGTCGCCGTAGATGAAATTAAACATTGTCTCGTGGTCGACACGAGGATTGTTTCGCATCTGCTCCTCGGTTGTGTTCTCGTCTATGATAGGCACAGTAAGACCTACGACATCGTTGCCGTCGGTGTTATAACGGCCGTCGGTGTATTCGGGGCATGGCCATGTCTCGTACATGCCCACAAAGTCGAGGTATGTGATGGCACGGCTTGCATAGCCTGTGCCGAGATAGAAGCGAAGGTCGGGATCGGTAGTCTCGGAGTCGACAGCTGCTATCACTTTGTTGCAGGCAAGCACCTGCTCGTAGTACCAGTTCCAGGGGAACATTGGGTAGAGGAAGTCGGGTCCGAGGCCGATAGAAATATCGGTCCAGTACCAGAAGTGACGGTAGTTGGTATTGGAGCACACCATATCGGCGGTGAGAAGGTCGCGGATGTGCATGAGCGCGGGCAGACCCCAGTCCCAGTGCTCGTCGCTTATGGTACCCACCTGATTCTGATGGCCGGGTATAGCCCATACAAGAGCTTCGGTAGCCTTTGAGCTTCCTTCGAGCTGCTCCTGGATGATACCCGATGTAGGAACCACCTCTTCGATACAGCCGGTGAGGAGCGGCGCTGCGGCCATCATGGCCAGCAGTGATTTGTATATGGTTTTCATTTTACGCACTTTCAATTAGAATGTTACAGTAAAGCCGCCCGAAAGAGTGCGGATTGGAGAGTAGTTGTAGTTGTTTGTGCCGCCGGTGATCGACTGGCGAGGGTCGAGGCCCTGACGCTTTGACCAAACCCATACATTCTCAGCTGCGAAGTAAACGCGGAGCTTGCTGAGATACATCTTGCGGACAATGTTTGTGGGAAGAGTGTAGCCGAAGTTGATGTTCTGCAGCGAGAGATAGCTTGCATCGGTAAGGTAGCGGTCCTGGGTCTGAGCCTGGTCCTGGTCGCCGAACTGGAAACGGGGTATGTTTGAGCCTGTATTCTCGGGCGACCATGCGTTGAGCACGTCGGCGTGGAAGTTGGAGCCGCCACCGCTCACAGGCGAAGACATGAGATTCTGGTAGCCGCTGTCGTAAACCTGGCCTCCGATCTGATAGTTGAAGTTGGCCGAGAGGTCGAAGCCTTTGTACTCGAACGAAGTGGTGAAACCGCCGTAAACGGGAGCGAGTGCAGTGCCGCAGTTGTAGTAGTCGGCCTGCTTGAAGCTGGTTGTTGTAGAGCGTCCGATAAGCTCGCCGGTTTCTTTGTCATAATCGTTTTTCCAGTAGAGCGAGCGACCGGTTGTCTCATCGACGCCTGCAAACGACTTCATACGGTATGTGAACATGGGGAGGCCTTCGCCGTAGAAAGTGCTGCCGCTCGAGAAACCATAGTGGCCTTCGAGTTCCTGACCCTTACACTCAGCGGAGAGCATGGAGATACGGTTTTTATACCATGTGAAGTTGAGGTCCATAGTCCATGAGAAATCGCGTGTACGGATAATAGTACCGTTGAGTTCGATTTCGACACCGGTGTTAGTCATGTCGCCCACGTTGTCGTAGTAGCCCATAAAGCCCGAAGAAGCGGGAAGGGGGAACTGCATGAGCATGTCGGACGTCTTGCGGTAGAAAGCTTCCACGCTACCGTTGAGGCGGGCGTTGAAGAGCTCGAATTCCACACCGGCATTGAAGTTGCCGCCTTTTTCCCAGGTGATGGTCTCGTTGCCTTTGGTAGCGGCAGTTGCACCGGGCATACCTGCCGAGTTGATGAGGTTGTATGTGTCGGTGTAACGGAAGTTACCGATGTTGTCGTTGCCCTGCTCACCGTAAGAAACTTTCACTTTGAGGAGGTCGACCCAGTCTACATTGAAGAATTCTTCTTTAGACAGAATCCATGCGCCGCCGATACTCCAGAAGGAGCCCCAGCGATGTTTGGGGTGAAAACGGCTCGAAGCGTCGCGACGGAACGAAACCGAACCGAAGTACTTCGAGGCGAAGTCGTACTGAGCGCGGCCGAACCAGCCTTCGTTGTTGTAAGTGGAGCTCGACGAAAAAGTGTCGTCTTTGAGAATGGCACCGGCGAGTTCTTCGTTAGAGGGAAGGAAGAGGTTTTTGCGCTGGCCTTCGAGACCTTCGGTTACTTCCTTGTACCATTCATGACCGAGAAGAATCTGAACGTTGTGCTGGTTGAACATGCGGTTCCAGTTGAGGAGCTGATTGTATGTGTAGCTCGTTGTGCGGGCATGAGCTTTGTAGATATTACCGCCGTCGGGCTGGGCCTGGCCGTAGAAGGGGTTCTGTATGCTTGTGCTGCGTGTTTCGAGGAGGTTTACAGTGTTATTGCTTGTAAATTTGAAGTCCTTGAGGAAACGGATTTCGGCAAAGCCGCTTGCATACAGAGAGTTGTACGAAGCTTTATTGGTGTTGAGAGTCGCAGCCGAAATAGCATTCGAGTCGGCGAAGTACGGACGCTGGAGACCGGCGTTCATGCCGTTACCGTAGTCATACATAAGCAGGCCGTTGTTGTCGTACATGGGCTGCTTGTTGCCGTCGCGGAGGTAGATAGGATAAATCGGAGCCACGCCGTTTGTGAAGGCGAAGATACTGAGAGTCGAAGTACTTGAGCCTTCGCTCGACATCTGATTGGTGGTGCCGTGCGAGTAGTTGAAGTTACCGCCGACTTTGAGCCATGACTTGGCCTGGAAATCGGCTGCCAGACGGCCGGTGAAGCGCTGGAAGTTCGATTTGGCGATAAGAATACCGTCGTTGCTGAGGTAGTTTACCGAAGCCATGATGTTGCTGCGTTCAGTACCCTGGCTGATGTTTACGTTATATTCCTGGCGGAGCGAAGTCTTGTATGCGTAGTCGTTCCAGTTGTCGGGCTGAATCCAGTAGTCCTGTCCACGATAGTTAATCATGCGGCCGGGGGTAGCGCTGGGATTGAGACGACCGTTCTGGCCGATAAGAGACTGACCTTCGGGAACAGTGTAAGAGATATATCCGAGACCGGGGTTGCTGCCTTGAGCGAGCTGTGAGTTGGCCCACTTCCATGCGTCGTAAGAGCTCATGCCCTGGCCGCCGAAAGCATCGGTCATCGGGGCGTGCGCATAGTTGTAGAGAGCCGAGTAGTATGTTTCGTAGTACTGTGCGGGGTCGGTGATATAGTCGTAGTTCTGGCTGCCTTTGGAGTTGGCACCCCACTTTGCATCAACCGAAACCACAGCCTCTCCGAGCTTGGCTCGCTTGGTGGTGATAAGAATCACACCGTTTGCGCCACGAGCACCGTAGAGGGCGTTCGAAGCAGCGTCTTTGAGCACCGACATCGACTCGATATCGTTGGTGTTTATAGTGTTGATATCGCCCGAGAAGGGAGCACCGTCGACAATTACGAGAGGTGCGTTACCGGCGAGAATCGAGGAAAAACCACGAATACGGATTGTAGGCGATGAAGCGCCGGGAGCACCCGATGCGTTAGAAAGTTGAAGACCGGCCACTTTACCCGAGAGAGCGTCGAGAGCATTAGTCACCTGAGTCTTCTCGATTGTGGCGGCGCCCACTGTAGCGGCTGAGCCGGTAAACGAAGAGCGCTTCTGCTCACCGTATGCAACGACAATCACGGGGTCGAGCAGCGCATTGTCGGGCACGAGGTTGATGCGCATGTTTCCGTCTTCTACGGGAACGTCGACGGTCTGGTATCCTACATAGGATACTGTAAGGGTCTTGACCGATTCCGGAATGCGGAGAGAGAATTCACCGCTGGCATCGGTGGCAACGCCATAATTGGGCCCTGCCTTGACCGAGACACCAATCAACTCTTCCTGAGTGTTGGCATCTACAACAGTTCCATGAACCGTGCGCATCTGGGCCGACGCACAAAGGCCTATGGTAACTGCCAAAAGTAATAAAAACAGCTTTTTCATACCTTTATTAATTAGACATAATAGATTTAGTATTAATTAGACATAATAGATTTAGCAAAAAGATTCAGCAACGCTAAATAGACACTGCAGCATGCGAATGAAATACATGATTGGGGGCAAAGTTAATCTTTTTTTTTGAAATTTTAAACATTTCGACAACAAAAAATATGCTATTTAACATATTTGTGCCTCAAGCCTCTTTTTATGCTGACACGATGATACTTTTTTGCGGCAAAGCATGCACATTTTTCTGTTTTCAGGTGTTTATTCCATAGGCGACATTCCACGATGCTATCTTTCTGCAAAAAGATAGAAAAGTTCATGGAAAACAAGAAAACCCAACTGATGTGTGCAGTGTCGATGGTATTCACCGGAGCCGCACTGCTCGTGGCCGGGCTCTGCATAGACCCCGCCGGCGAAATCCACCCCTCGGTGCTTGTGGCTTGCGGCGAGATGCTCACCTTTGCCGGCGCTGTTTTCGGCATCGACTACCGATATCGCAAATAAGACGGCACACATTATTAAATAACGCTTTTTCCGAAGCGACAGACAACTTTATTATAAAAATTTGATTAACTTTGCAAAAGTATGAATCAAAGTGCCGACATAACACTTCGGGCTCTGCAGGGCTCGGTCGACGAGTGGATACGCACCATAGGCGTACGCTACTTCTCGCCGCTGACCAACATGGCCGTGCTTACCGAGGAAGTGGGCGAAGTGGCACGTATAATGGCACGTAAATATGGCGACCAGTCGGCCAAAGAGGGCGAAAAACTAGACCTCGCCGACGAGCTCGCCGATGTGCTGTGGGTGGTGGCGGCTATCGCAAACCAGACCGGTGTAGACCTCACGGAGGCCTTCGGAAGGAATATCGAAAAGAAAACCATACGCGACCGCACAAGACACTCCGACAACATCAAGCTTCATCAGTAACTTTATAATCTATCAACCTTATTAACTATGGCAGATACATACATTAACAAATACGAACAGGCTATTGCCCAGAGCACTGTCACCGACGACGATGCCGTAGTGGCAGAAGCCGTAAAGAAAATACTCGACGAACACTTTGCCGAGAACAACACTCAGGAAGTATACCGCACGCTGTTCAACTGCATCGACCTCACAACCCTCAAGAGCACCGACTCTCCGGCTTCGGTGGCCAAATTCACCGAAGCGGTGAACAGCTTCGAAGAGCTCTACCCCTCGCTGCCCAATGTGGCCGCTATCTGCGTTTATCCCAATTTCGCTCCGGTAGTACGCACCGTGCTCGAGGTGTCGGGCGTAAAAATCGCCTGCGTGTCGGGCGCATTCCCCTCGTGCCAGTCGTTCGAGGAGATAAAAATCGCCGAAACTTCGCTCGCCATTGCAAACGGCGCCGACGAAATCGACATCGTGTTCAACCTCGGCAATTTCTTCGACCACGACTATGAGGCTGTGACCGACGAAATAAACGAGCAGAAAGAGGCCTGCCGCGACGGCGAACTCAAGGTGATTCTCGAGACCGGCGCCCTCCGCACCGCCCGCAACATCAAGGCTGCATCGATTCTCTCGCTCTACTCCGGCGCCGACTTCCTCAAGACTTCGACCGGCAAAGAATATCCCGGTGCAAGTCTCGAAGCTACATACATCATGGCGCAGTGCATCAAGGAGTACTACGAGAAGACCGGCACAAAGGTAGGCTTCAAGGCTGCCGGCGGTATCCGCACCACCGAAGACGCCGTGAAATACTACACCGTTGTGAAGGAAGTGCTGGGCGAAGAGTGGCTTAACAACGAATACTTCCGTCTCGGTGCTTCGAGCCTCGCCAACTCCATCCTCTCCGATATTGCAGGACACGAAGTAAAACATTTCTAAACCGACCGATGAAAATCTGGATTTATGTGGACGGCCGCCAGGAAGGCCCCTACGAGCTCGAACAGCTGCTCAACAAACCGGTGACTCCCGAGACCAAGGTGTGGTACGAGGGTCTGCCCAAGTGGTATCCGGCCGGATACCTCGACGAACTGCGTCCGCTTTTCGACGGCTCACTGGCAGCCAAAGTAGCGGCTGAAAGTAACTCCGAAAACGCCGTCACTGAAGAGCAGGATGAGCCGGAGCTGCGCCAGCAGGACGAAAGCACACACGAAAGCGACTTAGAACAGACTGCCGAAGCGGTGCAGCAAAGTGTCGCAGACGACTTTAAACCTGCATCGCAGCAGAATCCGACTCAGAACTCTGCCGCGGAAATCAGCGCAAAGGCTCCCGAATGTCCGCCCACATATATCGGATGGTCAATTTTCCTGCTCATCTGTTGCTGCTCACCATTCAGCATCGGTGCTCTTGTGGCCGCAATCTGCGTGTCGTCGTTCTACAACAAAGGCGAGTACGACAAAGCGCGCCGTGCATCCGACTGGGCAGCATGGCTTATAATGATATCTATCGCTCTCGGATTTCTGCCGGGCATGCTCTGGCAGTCGCTTATAATGTAGTGAAAGCCGGGAAACCACTTTTAAAGGCGACAATGACAGCTATCGCTGTCGTTGCCGCCCTTTTTATTGTAGTTATTTTTTATTATAATGTAAGCCCCGAGTCGGGTCTGATGCCGCAATGCAGCTTCAGACTCCTCACGGGCTACGACTGTCCGGGCTGCGGCTTTCAGCGAGCTCTGCATGCGCTGCTGCACGGACGTGTGGCGGAAGCGTGGGGCTATAATCCGTTTGTGTTTTTCGCTGTTCCGGCCGCTCTATTTTATATCGTCGTGGAAAGCGGGTGCCGACACTGGCCGGAGCTTCACCGGCGTGCGACGTCTCCGTGGGCGCTGTGGGGGATTCTTTTAATTGTGGTCTGCTGGTGGATTGTGAGGAATGTAATATGACTGACCGACACAGACTGTGAGCGACACGGCATGTATACGGAGAAAGAGTATACTTCGTCACTATCTGCGCCCGCAAAATGCGCGAGACATTCGTAAAGATTTATGAAGTATATTGATGATAATGCGATTATTTCACAGGAATCTTCGAACCTCCACCCGGTCCGGCTCAGATATTCAGGCGCTCAATCCCAGGTATATTTTTTCAGACGGCCAAACCGCGAACGGATGCGGCGCAAGGTGTGGCGGAAGGGGTATGTGACCGACAGCCAGGGAATGGTGAGAAAGAGCATACGCGACTTCAGAGCACGTGCGGCACTGCGCCACACATATATGTCGAGCGCAAACATGAACAGCACGAGCACCGCAGCAATGACGGCAGGCTGCATATTCGGGGCCGAGAGCACTCCGGCAGCCACACTTGTGGCAATGGCCGCAAGCTGGAGCAGGCCGGTGAGCACAATCAGCAGCCGCGGACGGCGGCGTATGAAACGCTCAGTGAAGAAGCGCCGCAAAACTCGCTCCATGAAGAAACGTGGATAATTGCCGTGACGCAGACGCACTATCGACTCCTCCGAAAGCTCTACTGCGGTGTTGTTGCGGCGCGCTATCTCGCTTATGAAAATATCGTCGTCGCCGCTGTGGAGATTGAGAGTCTGCGCGAAGCCTTTATTTCGCATAAATGCGGCTTTGCGGTAGGCAATGTTGTATTCGGTGCCGCGGAAGGGCTTGCCGGCAATAGCCACACCGAGCCAGCGGCAGCTCTCCACTACATAGTCGAAAGCGCGTCGGCGCTTGCCGAAAGCCTCGTCTTCGTCGGGGTCGATATATGCAAATCCGAGCACAACTTCCGTTTTGCCTTCTTTGTCGAAATTACCCATTATGCGGCGTAGCCAGTGTTCAGAGCGTATTTCGGCGGCCGGTGTGGTGAGCACGGCCACATCGTAGCGCGCTGCCTTTACGCCAAGCGTCAGAGCCAACTTCTTGCGGCTGAGATTCACCACGCCCTCGGGAGTGAAAGTGAGATAGAGATTGGAATGCGTGGCACGGAGCATCGACACGGTGTCGCGAACATCGGCCGACTCGCCGTCGTTCACCACAATCACTTCATATGCAGCCGGATAGTTCTGGTCAAGGAGGGTTTTCAGAAGTTCACCGAGCATGTCGGCGTTGCCCTGCGAATACACCACGACGGATGCCGGCAGATAGTCGGAGTCGGCAATGTCGCGACGCTCCGAATCGGCTTTGTCGCGATATCTCACCACAGTGCGGATTCTGAAAAAGTATATCGATGCCAGAAGCAGTATGCACAGAAAACATGCCACAAGCATGCACGTGGCCGGCAATGTCATTATCGACGAGAAGTAGATTGAATTCATGGGGAACATGTCGTGTTACTCGGCCGGGTATACTCATCTGTATATTTGTAAGCGATTCCGGCTTTCGAGGTGCAAACTTACACAAAAAAAAGAAAAAATGCAACTACCTGTCGCAGGCGGTTGCACTCTTAACCTATGATTCACTTATTTGTTTGATTGTCTTGCTTCTAACCTTTAGTGAACTAAGTTAATTAAAATCTTCCTATGTTTGCGTTGCAAAGGTAATTCATTTTGAAATTCCCCGCAATCATTGTTTACAACATTTAATAAACATTTACAGCCTTTCACAATTATCACCAGCGCTGATGCTGCTCGAAAGTCGACGGCAGTCGCGCCGGAACCTGGCGCGAACTTATCACATAAAGAGCTATGGCTCTGGTCATAAGCATATCGTCGTGACAGCCTTCACGGGCGGTAAAAGCCCCCGATTCGAGCTGCTCGTAGGTAAGGAGTTCGTTGCAGGCACCGGCATCGCGCTCCACATAAAGGCCCTCGCGCACCACCTCAATCAGATTGTTGATAAGCAGTTTTTTCGTACTCACATTTGTATGGAAACCAATGCGCCACGATGCCGCCTTCTTTAACGTGTCGAAAGACTCTCGCCGGTAAACGTTGGAGTAGGTCTCGGCGAGGCGGTTGAGAATAAATATATTGGAGTCGCTCGAGCTGCCGAAATCGGATGTTTCGTAGGTATTGCTCTCGATTACGAGGAAAGCATTGTTGTAGTATCGGGCAACAGCCACACTTTTGGCCGCTAACAAGTCATGGTCGATGTGTCCGCGCCACTGAGCCACGACACGAGGCAGCTCCGCGGCCCTCTCGGGCACCGAGAGAACTGCCACCACCGACCAGTCGGACTTCGAACTGCGCCCGCCCACATCGACTGCAACCACATAGCGGCACTCAGACACCGGCTTGCTCCAGAGCCTCATGAGACCGCGCGCATCGGCATGGAATGCGTGTCCGTCGGCGCTGACATCGCCTGTGGCGAGCGGAGCCGTGCATGCAGCACGCAGTTTTTCCACCGCCGCCGACGGAAAGACAGAGGTGCGCGACGAGCAGAAGGCCTCGACATCGTCGCTCGGATACTCCGAGGCCAAATCTTCGCGCTGCTCCACCTCCCGCACTTTGTTTCGGTACCAGCATAGATTCTCCGATGTCGCTCCACGCTCCACAAGCCGCATCTCATATGGCGAAAGAGTGTCGAAGAGCGCCGCAGCATCGACACAGGGCTCGGTGTAGAGCGATATTTCGAACCACGGCACAAACACGGCATGCTTGTCACCACAGCCTGCCTTGTTGCGTAGCCACTCCTTATGAAAATAGTCGCCGACGCCACGTGCCGTCGACTCTATGGCCACGAGTGTATATGGTTTGCGCGACACACCTCCGCACACTGCCTGCACAACCTGCAGGGGCGAATTTCCGGGCGTACGGGGCCAAAAAGCAGTCTCGCTCAGATGAACCATGGCGAGGTCGCCTCCGCGCAGGCTGTCGGGTTTCTCGGCCGTTCCGATTCCCACATTGCAATCACGGCCGTTGAGAGTGCGGATGTTCGCGCTTCCCTCAAAGGGAACGAATTTAGCTTCCGCACTACCCTCCCACAGCTCAGGCGGATAGTGGCTGAGCAGTTTGGTGTACATGCCGCGAATTGTGGCCGACGTGTCTTTGACATGCGCCACAATAGCCGAATTCCAGTTGGTGCGCAAGCAGGTCTGAATCCATGCCATATACATCTGAATGAGCGTTGAGCCGCCCCACTGCCGAGCTTTGAGCAGAATAAGGCGCAGCGGAAGCCCGGCCAGACGGTCGGCCTCGAGCAAAGCAAGCACACGCCGCTGTGGCGGATTGAGAACGAACGGAATATCGCAACCCCCGCTCTTGTCCTTGATTACGGCGCATGTCACGGCCCAATATTCAAAGTCGTGACGACACCGCAGGCGCTTCCAGAGCACGGCATCGCCCTGCGCGGCAGCATATTCGGGCGCCGCGGGCATAGTCAGCGGCACATAAGCCCGGGGCAACTCTTCGAGCGGAGTGGCGACACATACTCGCCGGCCGACACAGCCTTCGCCGCTAAGTGGGTCGGCATTGACTTTGTCGAAAAAACACCGCAGGCGGTCGAGCAGCAGACGCCAGTCCTCATTCATAATAAGATATTCTGAATGAATCAAATACAAAATCTGACGCCACGTTGGCCTCAAGTTCCAGGCCGAGCCGCCTCGAAGGCCGTCCTACCGGGAGCAACGACAAAGGGCTCAGACAGGAGCCGTCGAATGCCACCGTCAACAGTGGCCACGGCGAGGTGCCGGCAAGATTGCGGCCGTCGAGCCTGAGTTCCCCGAAGAGCGACGAGCAGCAAAGCATGGCATGGAGGCGGCCGGGACGCACGGCATTAAGCTTGTCGGGGTTGACAAGAAAGGAGAGTTTTATGTGTTGCAATGGCAACGGCTCCTCGGCAGCCAGGCGCAACAGGCCCTTTCCGCCGACAGCATAAGCTTCGCCGCCAAGATTGTAGAACTCGACGACATCGACATCGCTGCGCGAGTACCGCCGCCAGCCGTGAGCCACACAGAACACATCGGCACTGCCGTCGGCACGACAGGCCCAAAGCTCGCCGGCGATGCCGTTCCATGCAAGACTGCGGTAGTCGCGAGGCACTTCAAAAAGCTCATGGCGACCCGACGGAAGTATTCTCAGCAAGGCCGGACCACTGCCGGCATCGGAGCCGCAGAGCACAAACACATCGCCGGCCGCGGCTGTGGCCATAGCGTCGCGTCTGCGCACACGTCCTTCAGCAATACGCCGCACCGACAGCGACTTACGCCCTGCAGCAACCGCCACAGAATATACTCCGCTGTCGCTGCCTGCAAGAAAACGGCCGCGGCCGAATTCCCACGACTGGTCGTTGGCGCAACGTGCGGCAAGTGCATTGACCGCACCCTCGACTTCGGCAACAGCATCGACGGCAAGCGGATTATCGGCCGGTGCAAAGGCTATCGCCCCGGCGAACCTGTCGTGCGGAGCCGTAAGGGCCGGCAGCGTCACTCCCGCGCTCTCGACGAGCGACAAAGGTGTGGCACCGCAACCGGCAAAGGCCGACACCCGGCAAGAGGCGTCGGGGCGCAGCTGCAGGGTATGGGTGCGGACAGTGCCACCCGAAGTCACCACGATTTTGAGCTCCACAGCGTCGGCCGACGGATAGCACAGCAAAGGGCTGAACGCCATTGGCGCACCGGTGCTTCCGCTTTCGGTACGCGACACGCCGCTTCCGTCGGCAAAGCGCACCACTGCAACGGCACTCCATGCTTCGTCGGCAAGTTTCACGGCAAGCGACTGTAAAGGATACCCGGCATAGCGGCGCACAGTGAGATTGCCCCATGCCGTAACCGAAGCATCTGTGGCACAACACCGTGCCGAAAAGCCGTGGGGCGCGCTCAAAAGCACATTGAGCGGAGAGACCGACACAACACTTTTAGACAGCGCCTTGCTCAGCCGACGGCTTACCGAAGCGGCATCGGGGTCGGCACTGAGCGACACAGCCACTGTGCGCGCTCCATAGTCGAACGGCGATGGAATCACAGCCACACACTCTTCTATTTCGTCGATATGTGCGAGCGCCTTTATCAGCAAGCGTTCAACATTGCCGAGACGTCCGGAACCAAGGCCGCAGCCCACACCCGGCAACGTCACACGCAGAAAATCTTCTGTAACCGAACTTCCTCTGGCAAGCAGAGCCGCGCCCTGCATATCGGGATGATAGGGATGAAACATGGGCGTCATCCACACCTCGGCCTGCGCAACACTTCCGAATCGGGCATAGCCTGCCGAAGAGTGCACTTTCACCGAGAGCGACCACAGGTCGGCTTCGAGGCTGTAAGCTTTCAGCGTCATGCGGTCGTCTGATTTGATTCCGACATAATCGGCGAGCTGCGCTCCGTTGGGATGACCGAGAAGCACCGGAGCCGAGGTAAACAACAGATTGCCGCGACTATCGCGCAACTTATACCGGGCCACCACAGGCTGGAGCATTCCCCCTACTGCGGCCGCATCGGCACACATGCGCAGATAAGCGCTCGCAAGGTCGCCGGTCACAGCTGCGGCATCGCTTCCGGTGAGCGGCGTGGCTGTGTTGTAGACACGACTGAGCGTACGCGAGGCTATCGTGGCACTCGTCTTACCCCATATCGAGGGGATAAGCGTTAGCGGCGGAAAATCGGAGCCCAAAGGCTTCACTTCCATGCGGCTGCCATCCACGTCTATGCTTGCCGCCCCTTCGGCGGTCATCACTGTCATACCCCCGTCTCTGCCAAGCGAACACAACGGCAGCGAAGGAAGACTGCCCGACACCACCGGAGCCGTAGCGCTGCTATCGTCTACAGGCAGAGTCACTATCTTCTTGCCGTCGGCAGCGAAGACACAGGCATCTACCATACCGAGCGGCACGGTATCTTTTAGCAGACCATAGCATTTCGGCGCCCCTGCCGGACGCAGGCTGCAATCGTCCGACGGACGCAAATTGAGCATTTCTACGGTTCTTACGGCCTGATATATATGTTCGGCCGAGCGTGCAACGGGCGAGGCCCCCGTCGAGAGGGTCTTTTCATGATTTCTTCGCATTTTTTCAATTATTTGTTGAGTTTCCGCAAAATTATGCCCATGCCTATATTTGTATCGCATTTATTAGCCAAACTGCGAAATAATGCCTATATTTGCCGAACCTTAAAGTCATTTTTCGAGTTAGAACTACAAAAACCAACTACAAACAATATATGAAACTTATTGTATCTTCTGCCATTATCGCCATTGGCATAGTAATTTTAGGCTTCGCTCTCAAAGGCGGCATCGACCGCTTCGCCGACAAAGACCGTGTAGTCACAGTCCGCGGCCTCTGTGAAAAAGAAGTAAACGCAAACAAAGTGACCTGGCCTATTGTGACAAAAGAGATGGGCAACGACCTCTCGGCCATATACAACAAAATTCAGGCTAACAACCAGACTATATTGTCGTTCCTCAAAAGCAACGGCATCGAAGACTCTGAAATATCTGTAAATCCGCCGGCCGTGACCGACAAAATGGCAGACGCTTACAATACAAACGGCATACAGTACCGCTATCAGGTGACAAACGTCGTAGTTGTAACCTCCGACAAAATCGAACAGGTGCGGAAACTCATAAGCAAGCAGACCGAACTGTTGCGACAGAACATCGCCGTTGTGGCAGGTGACTGGAACTATCAGACAAAATACGAATTCACCGGCCTGAATGACATCAAGCCCGAAATGATTGCCCAGGCAACAGCAAACGCACGAGAGGCAGCCGACCGTTTCGCCGCCGACAGCCACAGCAAACTCGGCAAAATACAGACAGCGTCGCAAGGTCAATTCTCTATCGAAGACCGCGACCAATATACCCCCAATATCAAAACAGTGAGAGTGGTCACGTATATCACATATTACCTCGAAGACTGATTTATAAGATAATTGCGCTAAAATTATATCTTTTTAACAATATTTTACGCTAATATTTTCCTAATTTTGCAGTCAATAATCATAGTCTAGAAAAACGGTTACTCAAAACATTGCAAATTAATCTGCTATAAGATTTAACATACAATCAAGAGGCGAGAGGCCCCTGAAAATTTACAGTTAACAAACACCGAGAAACTTACAAAACCCGCATAATATGGATTCCAATTCTAACGAGAAGAAACCTAAGCGCCCGCGCATCGGGCAACCGTTCCGCACGCCCGACGAGGGTACTGAGGCACGTCCGCGTTTCAATTCAGGCAGCGATACACCCACCGACGGAGCATCAACCGACGACAACGGCTTCCACAACAGACGCCCTTATCAGCCCAGACCATACAACGGTCAGGGAGCGTACAACAACCAGGGAGCGTACAACAATCGCCAGCAAAGGCCCTACAACAATTACAACAGCGGTTACAACCGAAACTATAATCACCGTTCGCAGAACACCGACTTCAGCTCTTCTGCCGAAGGCACTGCAGAGTCGCACACTTCTGCCGAAGGCACTCAGCAGAGCGAAGGTACACAGCAGTACCAGCGCCCCTATCAGCCGCGTCAGCAAAGACCCTACAACAACAACCATAACGGCTTCAACCGCCAGACACGTCCCTACAACGGTCAGAACGGATACAACCGTCAGAGCGGATACAACAATAACCGTCAAGGCGGATACAACAACAATCACCAGGGCGGATATAACAACAACCGTCAGCAGCAGGATGGCGGATACAACAACCGCCAGGGCGGATACAACAACAATCGCCAGGGTGGATACAACAACAACCGTCAGGGCGGATACAACAACCGCAACAACAACCGCCAGGGAGGTTTCAACAACAACAGATATAACAACCACCGCCAGAACGAGAACAACAACGGCTTCCCCGGACGCGGCAAAAGTTTTACTCCGCGCCCAAAACGCATCGAATACGAGATGCCCGTTGTAGACCCCAACGAACAGATTCGTCTCAACAAATATATGAGCAACGCCGGCATCTGCTCGCGCCGCGAAGCCGACGAATTCATCCAGCAGGGTCTTGTGAAAGTAAACGGCCAGGTCGTTACCGAACTCGGTTCGAAAATAACCCACAGCGATGTAGTTGAGTACGATGGCAAGATTGTTGCCCTCGAAAGCAAATGCTACATTCTGCTCAACAAACCCAAAGACTGCGTAACAACAAGCGACGACCCCAACGGACGTCTCACCGTGATGGACCTTGTCAAAGGCGCTTGCAACGAACGCATATATCCCGTCGGACGTCTCGACCGCAACACCACCGGCGTGCTCCTGCTCACAAACGACGGCGACCTCGCCTCGAAGCTCACTCACCCCAAATACGTGAAGAAGAAAATCTATCACGTGTGGTGCGACCGCGACATCGCCGAAGAAGATATGCAGCGTATCGCCGACGGCATCGAACTTGAAGACGGTCCCATCCACGCCGACGCTATCAGCTACGCAACCGAAACCGACCGCAACCAGGCCGGCATCGAAATTCACTCAGGCCGAAACCGCATCGTGCGCCGCATCTTCGAGTCGCTGGGATATCACGTCACAAAACTCGACCGTGTATACTTCGCCGGACTCACCAAGAAGAATCTGCCGCGCGGCCGTTGGCGCTATCTCACGCAAGAAGAAGTGAACTACCTCAAAATGGGCTCTTTCGAATAAGAAAATCCCATTGAACAATACGCACGGGCACCCCCGTATTTTACGGAGTGCCCGTGCTTTTCTATTAAAAGAATGAAAAACGCGATTTTTACCGTTATTCTACTCGTCATCTCAAATATCTTCATGACCTTTGCATGGTATGGACACCTCAAACTGCAGGACATGAAACTGATAACGAGCAACACTCCGCTATTTTTCGTCATTCTCCTCTCGTGGGGCATAGCCCTGGCCGAATATTCATGTCAGGTACCGGCCAACCGCATCGGATTTGCCGGCAACGGGGGCCCGTTCTCCCTCATGCAGCTCAAAGTGCTCCAGGAGTGTATCACTCTGGTGATTTTCACTATTTTCACAGTGGTGTTTTTCAAAGGCGAATCACTCCACTGGAATCACTTCGCCGCATTCCTCTGTCTCATAGCCGCTGTATACTTTGTATTCATGCGCTAAGAATATAAAATCAAATATGGAAGAAAAAAAACTGTTTCTACTCGACGCATACGCACTCATCTACAGAGCTTACTACGCTCTTATGCGCAATCCCCGCGTAACTTCGTCGGGCATCAACACCTCGGCGGTGTTCGGATTCTGCCTCGCGCTCGAAGACGTGCTCCGCAAAGAGAACCCGGGATACATCGCCGTATGCTTCGACCCCGAACACGGACACACTTTCCGTCACGACGAATACCCCGAATACAAGGCCGGCCGCGACAAACAGCCCGAGGACATAACAGTGGCTATTCCATATATAAAACGTATTCTCAAGGCTTTCCGCATTCCGGTTATCGAAGTCAAGGGCTTCGAGGCCGACGACATAATCGGCACGCTTGCCACGAAGGCTTCAAAGCAGGGTTTCACCACATATATGATGACACCCGACAAAGACTACGGACAACTCGTTTCCGACAATGTTTTCATGTATCGTCCGGCTCTCAAAGGTCAAGGCTTTGAAATACGCGGGCCCCGGCAAATCTGCGAGCGTTACGGCATTTCCTCACCCAAGCAGGTTATCGACCTGCTCGCTCTCGAAGGCGATGCGTCGGACAACGTGCCCGGATGTCCAGGAGTGGGAGAGAAAACCGCCGTCAAACTCATTGCAGAATTTGGCTCGGTTGAAAATATGCTCGACAACACCGATTGCATCAAAGGCGCACTCCACACCAAAATCTGCCAGAACGCCGAACAGATACGCATGTCGAAGTATCTGGTGACTATCGTTACCGATGCGCCGGTGATTTTCGACCCCGAAGAGCTCCGCAGGCATGAGCCTGACACCGAAGCTCTCATGGAAGTTTTCCGCGAGCTCGAGTTCAAGTCGTTCATCGTCAAATACGGCGGCTCGCCGGCCAAAAGCGAAGCCGCACCTGCCCCGAAAGTCGAAAAAACGAGCCAACTCTCGCTTTTCGATTTCGACGAGCCGGCGGACAGCAATTCTGAACCGTCGGCTCCGGCCGTATTGAAAGAAAATGACTGGACGGCAACAGAACTCTCCGACAAAACCGACATTGCCAATTTTGTTAGCCGAGCACTCAAAGCCCCCGAGATAGGCTTTGCCCTCAACTCCGAAGGGGCGGAGGCTATGACGGCCCGTGCCTACGGCATGGCCATAGCTTTCGCCAACGACAAGGGCGCATACGAAACTGCCTACATTCCTTTTCCGGCCGGCAAAGATGTCCTCTCCGACACCATAGCCTTGCTTGAGCCTCTTTTTGCAGAGCCTTCGGTGACGATGACCGGTGCCGACATAAAGCGCGACATGATAATTTTGCGTCGGCTCGGCATCACTTTCGAGGGCGCTTCGTATTTCGATATTTCCGTGGCTCACTATCTGTGTCAGCCCGAACAGAAGCACGACGCATCAACTCTCGCCATGATTTATCTGGGCTATGCCGACTACGAGTATAATCTGCCTCCGGCCGAGCGCAAAGCATTGCCTCTCGACCCCATGTCGGCAATGACCGAACGTGCCGTGATATGCCTCAGACTCAAGTCAATGCTCGAAAAAGAAATCGCCGGGCGCGACCAGACACGCCTCCTCACCGACATAGAAATGCCACTTGTGGCAGTGCTCGCCTCAATGGAGTGGGAGGGTGCCCGCATCGACGTAGCCGAACTGCATCGCCTCGCAGGCGAGCTCTCCGGCCGTCTGAATGCTCTCGAACAGGAAGCTTATTCCATTGCCGGACATCCCTTCAATGTAAGCTCTCCGGCACAAGTCGGAGCCGTACTGTTCGACGAGATGCAGATAGACCCTAAAGCCCGTAAGACAAAAGGCGGCTCGTGGTCGACTGCCGAAGACGTGCTCGAAAAATATGCCAAAGACGTGCCTCTCGTACAACTCATACTCGACATCCGAGGTCTGAAAAAACTCCTCGCAACATATGTCGAAGCGCTGCCGAAGCTTATCAACCCGACCACCGGCAAGCTACATACTACTTATAACCAGACCGTAACATCGACAGGGCGTCTGTCGTCGACCAATCCCAATCTGCAGAACATACCTATCCGCACCGACGACGGCCGCGAAATACGACGTGCCTTCATTCCCGACAACGGATGCATGCTGCTCTCGGCCGACTACTCGCAAATCGAATTGCGCCTTATGGCAGATTTCAGCGGAGACCCCACCATGGTAGAAGCCTTTAATTCCGGCGCAGACATACACAGGGCCACCGCCGCAAAAATTTACCACGAGCAGCCCGAAAATGTATCCGATAACCAGCGACGCAACGCAAAGACGGCCAATTTCGGCATTATATACGGTATTTCGGCCTTCGGTCTTTCGGAGCGACTCGGCATACCGCGCGCCGAAGCAAAAGAACTGATTGAAGGATACCTGCGCACATATCCGGGCGTAAACGCATATATGAAGAAATCGGTCGAACGCGCCCGTGAGGACGGATTTGTGACCACGGCTTTTGGCCGTCGCCGCTATCTGCCCGACATCAATTCGCGCAGCAACACCGTCCGATCATACGCCGAGCGCAATGCTATCAACGCTCCACTGCAAGGCACGGCTGCCGACATCATAAAAATAGCAATGGTACGTATCGACGCAGAGATGCGCCGACACGCCTTCCGCTCTCGTATGATACTTCAGGTTCACGACGAATTGATTTTCAACGTATACCCCGATGA
>RYWL01000116.1 GCA_003979155.1 Muribaculaceae bacterium | reverse complement strand
ATGCGTCACAATACGCGCGTGAATTTCGATTATAAATCGTACACACGCTCGCTTCCTACTACGGGCATAGTTTTTGAGCCCTATGCGCTCAAAATCTTCAGACAGCGCTGGTATATGGTCGGCCGTAATGTGGCGGAAAACAGACTCAAAACTTATGCGCTCGACCGCATCACGCGCCTCAATATCACTACCGAGGCGTTTGTGGACGACCCGTCGTTCGATGCTACGGAGTATTTCAGCTATTCGTTCGGTATTGTTGCCGACGAGGGCGATGTGAAGTCAATCGACTTAAAGGTCGAACCTGTGCAGGCAAAATATTTCAGGACTTTGCCGCTACATCATTCGCAGGAAGAATTTGTGCACGACAGATATTCGGTGTTCCGATATCACATGCGCCTTACCCGCGACTTTGTGAGTGAGCTGCTCAGCTACGGTCCGCGGGTAGAAGTGCTTGCTCCGCCCGAGTTGCGCCTTATGGTCATGGAGCAACTCCGCCTCACACTGAATCTCTACGGCGACGAGAAACTCCGATAGAGAATCGGTGAAGCACGATTACATCATTTTCAGCTGTTAATGCGTTTTTTTTTCTAATTTTGCAGCATGAGTCATTCCCGACTGCAAGTACTTGTCTGCACGGTGGCATCGCGCATTGGCGCGATAGACACATCAGGATATCCCGAAGTCGACGGGGTAGAGTATCTTGTGTGCTGCCAGAATTTCGACAACTCCGAGATTTCGACAGCTGTGGCTGCTCTCAAGGCTCGGTCCGACATCAGGGTGAAAGTATTTGCCGACCGGGGACTGAGCGTAAACCGCAACCACGCCTTCGAAATAGCCGAGGCACCGTATGTGCATGTAGCCGATGATGATATAAGTTTTTGCCGCGAAGGTCTCCAACGTGTCATTGCCGATTTCGATGCCGATTCAGACCTCGACATAATAACCACGCGCTCCGATATGCCCGAGCCTCGTGTCTTTCCACCCGACGGCCACGACCTTGCCATACCATACCGTTGTTATCACACAATTTCTTTTGAGATTTCGATACGCCGCAGAGCCCTCGATACGTATGCGATACGATTTTCGCCGCTTGCAGGCATCGGAGCTCCTTTTCTCATCTGCGGCGAAGAGGAGTTGTTTATGCACCATATGCTTGAGGCCGGCATGAAAGGACGATTTGCCGACACGGTGCTTTCGGTGCACCGCGGCCTTACCACCTCGGCGCACAGCGGTGCAAAACCGGGCGCCTTGCGAGCCAAAGGTGCTGTGATGCGCATTGTGCGCGGCAGTGCGGCGGCGATTGTGCGCTATCCTGCCGAGGCATTCCGTTCGCAGGCTCCCACATTCAGAGCCTTGTTGTGGCTACTGCAGGGCTTTGTATATTCTGTCCGACACCGACATCAATTATGAAGATTCTACTGCTGGGCGATGCAAGCAATTATCACGCTACTCTCGCAGTGGCGCTGAAGGCCAAAGGGCACGACGTGACTCTTGCCTCCGACCGCGGCAAGTGGTTGCAGACTCCCTGCGACATCGATTTGTCGAGAAAGCAGGGCCGCTTCGGCGGAGCCATGCTATATGGCCGTCTCCTTACATCGCTCGCACCGCGGCTGAAAGGCTATGATGTCGTGCAGTTTGTGTCGCCCGGTTTTGTCTCGCTCAAGCCCGGACGACTCGAAAAGCTCCTGAGGCGGCTACGCAGCGACAATGGTTCGTTGTATCTCACCGTTCTGGGCTATGACACGTCTGTGGTATCGAATCTCGCCTCTCCAAGACCTGCGGTAGCATATTCCGAGTGGCAGATTGACGGTAAGGTTCAGCCGTGGCGCTTCACCGACGAAGCCGCATACGACAAGTGGACGGCTCCGGAGCTGCGGGCCTACAACGATGTTTTCTACAATACAATCGACGGCGCACTTACGGCGCTCTACGAATATCACATGATAATGCAGGCCGAGTATCCGGAATTGCCGTTGGCTTATGCCGGTATCCCCGTTGACACATCATCGCTCCCGGCACCGCGCCTGCGGCCATGCTCCGGAGACAAGCTACGTATGCTCTACACCTGTCGCCGTGGCCGAGAATTTGAAAAAGGCGGAAACGAACTCCTTGCAATGCTGAGGCGCATCAATGCCGAGTTTCCAGATACGACAGAACTGATTGCCCCCGAGAACATGCCCTTCAGCAATTTTGTGCGCATGTTGGCCTCGGTTGATATTGTGAGCGATCAGATCTACAGCTACACACCTGGCACTACCGCGCTCATGGCCATGGCAATGGGTGCAGTGCCTCTGTCTGGGGGCGAAAACGAGTTTTATCGTTTTATAGGCGAGCCTTGCGATGCCGTGCGTCCTATCTTTAATCCCGACCCTCGCGACCTTGAAAACACCTACAGCCGTCTGCGCTCGCTTGTGATGTATCCCGACGAACTCCGACGCATGAGTGCCGCCGGCCCGGGCTTTGTCGCGCGCCATAACGAAGCATCTGTCGTGGCCGACCGATATATCGCTTTTTGGGATAAAGCGGTATGACGCA
>RYWL01000115.1 GCA_003979155.1 Muribaculaceae bacterium | reverse complement strand
GACAACGGCTATGCTCTTTATAGCAGCCGGATCGAGGGGCAGAATGCCGTTGTTGTTTTGCAGAAGAATAATCGATTCGTCGGCGATAGCCTTTGCAAGCGCTACGTGCTCGGGGATATGTATGTTTTTCTTAATATTTTTTGCGTCGGCATATTTCTTGTCGAAAACGCCGCTGCGGAATTTCGCTTTGAGAATACGTCGCAAGGCATTGTCGACATCGGCCTCCGAAAGACGACCCTCTTTGACAAGCTCTACAATGTGGGGGAAAATGTCGGGACGGGCGGCTTCGAGGTCGACACCGGCTGTGAAAGCCTGATATGCAGCCTCCTTCTTGTCGACTGCCGTATTATGGAAATGTGTAAGATGCGACACACCTCCGTAGTCGGAGAAAACATAGCCTTCGAAGCCCCATTCGTCGCGGAGAATGTCGGTGAGCAGATGACGGTTGGCATGAGCCGGAATTCCATCGGTATCGTTGTACGAGGGCATGATTGAGTATACATTGGCTTCTTTCACCACTTTTTCGAAAGGATAAAGATGCAGTGTGCGCAGTTCGCGCTCGCCCAGCGATGCCGGAGCGAGATTTATACCGGCGGCAGGCACGCTGTAGCCGGCAAAGTGCTTGGCCGTACACATTAGTTTGCCGTCGGGAATATGTGTGCGGGTCTGCTCGGGAGCGCCCTGCATGCCGATTACAAAAGCCTTGCCGATTTCGGCCACAAGTAGCGGGTCTTCGGCGTAACACTCCTCATTGCGGCCGTAGCGTGGGTCGCGGATAAGGTCGAAAAGAGGCGAAAGAGCCTGGTCTACACCGACCGACGAAGCCTCGCGTGCAATCTGCGATGCCATTTCTTCTATGAGGCCGGGATTCCATGTGCTGCCTTGCGCTATTGCCTGCGGATAGATAGTTGCGCCGTAGGCGAGCAGGCCGTGCAGACACTCCGCAATCTGAATTGGCGGAATGCCGAGCCGGGTATTTTCCTTTGCATGTTTTTTTGCTGCTTTCGACTGTGTGGCAATGAGTTCAAGCCCGTCGAAAGGGCTGTCGCATACGCCAAATGACTCGCTCATGTGCGGAACGGCACCGAGGCCGTGCATGGTGAACTGCTGCACCTTCTCTTCGAGTGTCATGCGCGACAGAAGGTCTTCCACTCGCGCGTCGACCGGCGCGGTTGCTTTCTTATATGTCTGTGCCGATGCACAAAACAGAAGTGAGATTGCCAACAAGGAGATTATCGTTCTTCTCATAGTGTTAATACAATGTATTTCGGGTAATATTCTGCGGCAAAGTTAAGTATTAAGCGCCTAAAATACAATTTCAAAGAATAAAAGAACTGCTTGCAAATATTATTATTCCACACAAAACAAAGACATTTGCTTTATTTATACCACACTCTTAATCAATAACACTTAAAGATATCAAAAACAAATCATTTCATCGCAACTACGGCAAGGATAGTGTCAAAATGCGATTAACTTTATTTAACAAACAGACTTATTGTATTTTATACAATTACCATGTCTGTAACAAGCACTGAATCTCAGCTTATTGTAAGCCGTACACTAATGGAGTTATTGTTACTGTATGAGATACAATATCTAAAACACACGCAAGTAATGTTTTATAACACCCCCAATAATTTGACTGCATCGCCGACAAGCATTAATTTTGCATTTGTAAAACTGTATAATCACATCATACCGGTCATGTCAACACAAACTATCCACGACTTACCGCTGGCAAACAATCACATTTCGGTAGACTGCGTAGTGCTGGGCTACGACGGCTTACATCTCAATGTGTTGCTTGTGAGCCGGCACAGCGAAGGCGAGGAATTCAACGACATGAAGCTGCCCGGAAACCTCATCTTTCAGGACGAAGACCTCGACCAGGCCGCAACAAGAGTCCTCTACGAGCTTACGGGCTTGAAAAACACCAGCCTCACGCAATTCAAAGCCTACGGTTCAAAAGACCGCACACGCGACCCGCGAGACGTAATATGGCTTGAGCGCGCGCAACGCATACGCGTCGAACGCATTGTCACAATCGCCTACATTGCCTTTGTAAAAATAGGGCCGGCGACCACGGCATGTCTCGACGGACACAACGCCAAATGGGTGCGGATAGACGAAGTGGGCACCCTCGCTTTCTACCATAACATCATATTGCGCGACTCCCTGCTGCAGATGCAGTCGATGCTCACGGCAAATCAGGCGCTGCTCTACGACCTGCTTCCGCGGAAATTTACTATGGCGCAACTCAGAACGGTGTTCGAAGTCGTTTACGGTCGTGCCTACGACGTGCGCAATTTCCACAAAAAGGCCTCCACCACACCCTATATTGTAGCCCTTGACGAATACGAGCAAGGAGTTGCTCACCGCGCAGCACGCTTTTACCGCTTCGACCGAAAAATCTACAACCGCCGCCGCTGACCGACAAAGACACGGCCCGACCACCTGTCGTCGACAGGCAATATGGGAGAGCTCGTGCATTATATCGTTGCCTGTGAAAATTCTCCCGGTCTCACTATAGCGA
>RYWL01000114.1:1802-2533 GCA_003979155.1 Muribaculaceae bacterium | reverse complement strand
AGATGTGTATAAGAGACAGGTGCCGATAATCACACCGAAGAGCATTGCGAATGTGAAGCTGCGGATAGCATCGCCACCGAGGATGAAGATGCAGAGGAGCACAAGCAGGGTCGAAGCAGAAGTCATCACCGTACGGCTCAGAGTTGTGTTGATTGAGCGGTTGATTGTGGTGAAGAAGTCGTGCTTGGGATAAAGGGCAGTGTTTTCGCGAACACGGTCGAATACCACCACGGTATCGTTAATCTGATAACCGATAACTGTGAGGATTGCCGCTATAAAGCTCTGGTCGATTTCCATTGCGAAGGGTAGCACTCCATAGAAGAAGGAGTAGAAACCGATGATGAGGAATGCGGTGAATGCCACAGCAGCAAGAGCGCCGAGCGAGAATGCCACATTGCGGAAACGGAGCAGAATGTAGAGGAACATTGCGATGAGGGCGATAACCACAGCTATGTAAGCGTCGGTGCGCATATCGTCGGCAACAGAAGGACCTACTTTCTGCGAGCTGATTATACCCTGCGATGCGTCTGTGGTCGAGAATTCGGCTGCCGAGATGCCGTCGCGGAGATAGGGCTTGAGAACATTGAAGAGCTTATCGGTGATTTCACGCTCGGTGTCGGCGTTTTCGTCGTCAATCTTGTAGTTGGTCGACACACGCACCTGGTTGGAGCTTTCGATGGTGATTACCGAAGTAGATGCGCCGGGGAATTCGGCGGCAACAACCTTCTGGA
>RYWL01000114.1:0-1792 GCA_003979155.1 Muribaculaceae bacterium | reverse complement strand
CCCGAGAAGTCGATACCCTGGTTGAGACCACGGACGAAGAGCGAGACAACCACAGCGGCAACGATGATGCCGACAACGGTGAAGCTGGTCTTGCGCTGCGAGAGAAAGTCGATGTTGGCGTTGATAAACATTTTGCGCGACAGCGATGTGGAGAATGTGAGATTGCCAAAAGCCTTGCTCTTGGAGAACCAGAGGAAGAAGAGGCGACTCAGGAACACTGCTGTGAAGAACGAGCAAATAAGACCGATGATAAGTGTTGTGGCGAAGCCCTTGATAGGACCGGTGCCGAAGAGGAGAAGGATTACACCTGTTATGATAGATGTGAGGTTGGAGTCAAAGATTGCCGAGAAAGCATTGCTGTAACCGTCGGCGAGCGCGTTGCGGACATTCTTGCCGGCGCGGAGCTCTTCTTTGGTACGCTCGAAGATAAGCACATTGGCATCGACTGCCATACCGAGCGAGAGCACAATACCTGCGATACCACTCATGGTGAGCACGGCCTGGAACGACGAGAGAATACCAATGGTGAAGAAGAGGTTGCAGATAAGGCAGATGTTGGCTATAATGCCGGGAACGAAGCCGTAGAAGGCAATCATGAAAATCATGAGGAGCACAAGTGCCACTACGAACGAAATGAAACCGGCTTCGATAGCCTGCTTACCGAGGGAGGGACCGACAACCATATCGGAGATGATGTGCACTTTGGCATCCATCTTACCCGATTTGAGCACGTTGGCGAGGTCTCGGGCTTCTTCGATAGTGAAGTCGCCAGTGATTGACGACTGTCCGCCTTCGATTTTATCGCTTACGTTGGGTGCGGAGTACACTTTGTCGTCGAGGACAATGGCTACCTGCTTGCCTACGTTCTGATCGGTGATGCGGGCCCAGCTGCGAGCGCCTTCAGCGTTCATACGCATCGACACTTCGTTGCCGCGCAGGGGGTCGTAGTTCGACGAGGCGTCGCTCACGGCCTTTCCGTCGAGAGCTGCCTTGCCGCCGTTGGCACGGAGAGCGTAGAGTGCATAGCCGTAGTTGTATTCCTTGCCGTTGTTGTCGGTGCGGACAGTGGGTTTCACAGCCCAGCGGAGACGGAGGTCGGAGGGAAGGAGGTTTTTGGCCTGGGGAGTTGCGAGCACAGCGTCAATGGCTTCCTGGGCCTTTGCATCGGCTGCATAGCCAACTGTGGCACCGTAAGCTGCACCCTGACCGAGCATTGCTGCCAAGGGAGCTGCATTTACTGTGGTATCGGCAAGGAGGCTGTTTACAAGAGTGTTGAACGAGTTTGCAAGCTCTTCGGCACGGTAAGTCTCATAGAATTCGAGATTTGCAGAGCGCTGAAGGAGGTCGCGCACACGTTCGTGGTCTTTAACACCGGGGAGCTCGAGCAGAATCTGGCCGTCTTTGCCCTGAAGCACCTGAATGTTGGGCGAAACTACACCGAACTGGTCGATACGGTTGCGAAGCACGTTTGTAGCAGAGTTGTCGACACGGTCTTTAACCTGGCTTTTAAGAGTAGTGCGCACGGCATCGTCCGACGAACCGGGAGTAACGACATCCTGGAATACGACAGAGAAGTCGGCCTGCGGCTTTGATTCGCGGTACAGTTCAATGAACGAGCTTACGAAGTCGTCGCTCTGGTGTGTTGACACCATTTTTTCGGCACCGGCGAGGGCTGCTTCAAACACAGAGTCGGTCTGTCCGGCTTTCATCGAGCGGAGCATATCGGGCATGTCCACCTGAAGAATCACGTTCATACCGCCTTTGAGGTCAAGGCCGAGGCCTACGCCCCATT
>RYWL01000113.1:858-2689 GCA_003979155.1 Muribaculaceae bacterium | reverse complement strand
CGTTGTAGTTGCCGGGCATGTTGGTGAATGTACCCCAACCCGACTGAGCCTGCGGAATAATTGTAGAGCCGGTGCCCCACATATTGCGCTTGCCCACGCCCTGGAAGAAGAGGTCGATGTCAAAGCCTTTCCATGCGCCGCCGATGCGGAAGGAGTATTCGTAGCGAGGCATTGCGTTGCCGATAACCTTGAGGTCGCCGTGGTCGTCTTTGGTGCCTTTACCCCAGTTGATAACGCCGTCACCGTTCTGGTCGACGAACTTAACGTCGCCGGGGCCGTATGTGAACTGGCCGTTTTCAAGAGCAGTCTGGTCGACTACACCCTTGTTGGGCACGTAGCGTGTGCCGTTCCAGGTCATGTCGTCTTTTGTGTAGTAACCAGCAGTCTCGAAGCCGAGGATGTCGCCGAAGTACATTCCTTCGGTATAGGTGCCGTTCGAGGGTAGGAACGAGTACATGGTGTTGGAAGAGTCGTTCCATTTGGTGATTTTAGTGCGGGCGTCACCAATGTTGAATGTAGCGTAAACGTCGGCGTCGCCGAAGCTGTGGTTCCAGTTAATAGAGATTTCCCAGCCGTTTGTGCGGAGCTCGCCATAGTTTCCGTAAGGAGCAGTTGTGCCGAGAACAGAGGGCAGAATGACGCCCGGGCCGAGCATGTCTTTGGTTGCACGCGAGTACCAGTCGAATGAAAGGTTGAGGCTGTTGTCGAGGAAGCCGAAGTCGAAGCCTGCGTCAATAGTCTCGATGCGTTCCCACGAGAGGGTGCTCGACACGAGTGTAGGCATGCCGTACATAGAGAGCTTGTTGGAGGCGTTTGCCAGCCAGAAAACTTTATCGGCGCCCAGCTGCGTCGATGTGGAGAGGAACATGTTGTCGCCTACGGCCTCGTTGCCGATAGTACCGTATGAAGCGCGGATTTTACCGTTGCTCCACCAGTTCTTGAGGGGCTCGAAGTAGCTTTCTTCAGAGAAGCGGTAGCCTGCAGAACCCGAGGGGAAGAATGCCCACTGGTCGTTTGCCGGGAAGCGGCTCGAACCGTCATAGCGTCCGTTGAGCTCGAGAAGGTAGATGCCCTTGTAGTCGAAGTTCAGGCGGCCGAAGAAGCCTGTTGTGGCACGTAGTGTGTGTTTGCCGCTTGTAGAGTAAGTGTTGCTGTTGGTAAGGTTGATGTTGGGGAGGTTTTCGTCAACAAGACCGTTGCGTTTTGCATAGAAGTATTTATACTCTTCGCGTTCGGCAGTCCAGCCGGCCATAGCCTTGAAGTTGTAGTCGTTGGCCCATGTGTGCGAATAAGTAGCAAATACGTTTGCGGTCCATGTGTTGTCGAAGTAGTGGCTCTGAGCTGCGTATGTGCTGCCCTGCGAGTAGATGCCGGCGTAGGGATAAGAGTTTGTTCCGGCGCTCCACTGGTTGAATCGGTTGAAGTTCACACCGGTAGCGCCGCTGTCCTGCTGGCGATTGTCGTATGTGAAGTCGGCCTGGAGAAGGATGTCTTTGGTGATATTAGCCTGCATCCATGCCTGCATACGAGTCTGGTCGGTGGTAGTTTTGTCGTTGTAGCTGTAAACGCGCTGGGCGATATCGTTGTTGAAGAGTGTTTTCTGACCTTCGTCGTTGTACATGTAGCCATACATTTCAAACCACGACGGGAAACGCCACATATAGGTGTACTAGTTGCGGGCATCGCTGGGCGAGGTGTATTCCTTGCGGGAGAAGCTGAAACGAGCACCAGCCTTGAGGAATTTGAACACCTGAGTATCGATGCTTGCGTTTGCCATGTAGCGGGCCATCTTGTCGGGGTTGTATTTGTTGAGGCCTTCGCGGCTGTCGTA
>RYWL01000113.1:0-848 GCA_003979155.1 Muribaculaceae bacterium | reverse complement strand
CACTGGTATAGAGTCTTGCGTACATCCCAGTCGGCGTAGCAGAAAGCTTTTGTCGACTGAAGCACTTCGCCTGTGAAGGGGTTGAGGTCGCCGGTGTTGAAGAAGAAGAGGTCGCCGACGTTGTTTTTGTCAACATAAGGCTTGAGTTCCACCATGTCGGTGTACTTCTTGCCACCGTGCTGCTCAGCCCATGCCTTTGCGAAGGGAAGCATATCGGTGGGAATCATACCGAAGCCGCCTTTTTCGGCACCGGGGTTGGTG
The DNA here is from genome assembly GCA_003979155.1 of Muribaculaceae bacterium. GTDB lineage: Bacteria > Bacteroidota > Bacteroidia > Bacteroidales > Muribaculaceae > CAG-873. Next base: position 587 of record RYWL01000113.1, on the reverse strand, counting down.
TTGGCGATATCCATGATGAGGTCGTCGACAGTGGTGTTCTTGTCTGGAAGAACTGTCGGCTGGCTCCATGAGAAGTTGTTGTTGTAGTTGATGGAAACGCGGTCTTTGCTGTTTGCGGTCTTGGTTGTGATGAGAATCACACCGAAGGCAGCGCGAGTACCGTAGATAGACGAAGAAGCCGCGTCTTTGAGGACGCTGATATCCTGAATGTCTTCGGGATTGAGGAAGCTCATGTCTTCAACGGGCACACCATCGACCACGATGAGGGGGTTGGAGGAGTGGCTGTTGGAGAGGGTTCCGACACCACGGATGTTGATAGTGGGATTGTCGGAGATATCACCGCTGGAAGTGGTGATTGTAAGGCCGGGCACAGCGCCCTGGAGGGCACGGGCCACGTCCTGAACAGGACGGCTGTCCATGGTGCGGGCCACGTCGACGGTCGACACAGCACCGGTGAGGTTTGCTTTTTTCTGAGTACCATAACCTACAACAACCAGCTGATTGAGTGTTTCGGTTGTGGGCTCGAGATAGACTGCCAATCCGCAGCCCCAGCAACAAAGTCAAGCGGCCACCCTCATCAATGGTAC
>RYWL01000019.1 GCA_003979155.1 Muribaculaceae bacterium | reverse complement strand
TCTTTTTTGCAAAGGTAAGAAGTTATATCTAAACACAGGTTTATTACTATGCGCCATGTGAACTTATATTTTTACGTATTATATAAAATGAAAACGGAGCTGTCATCACGACGCCCCGCTTCTAATACACAATTATCTATAAAACAACTATTTAATGTCCATGATGTCATTTCTCATGTGAAAAAAAATCAACATTGACACGTAGTGTCTGCGCTGACGACTGAAGTTTCGGACGGTCGAACTTGTGACCTGAACGTCACTGTTACACCTTGCTCCGGTCTCGTTTTTTCAATTGCAAAATTAATACTTCACTACGAAATGTCAAATGAAAGCAAGGTTAAATCACGTTAAAATCGCGTGAGGTCTATTAAAAAAGAGGGCGAAACACATCCATTGCTGCACGACCAGTGTTATAATTTATAAAAAAGACTAATTCTATGAACGACCCTATAGTAACCCCGGCAGCACCTGCCGCACACACCGTGGCCGAATGGCTTCTTTCGACCATCGACAAACTTTTCAACCTAATCGGACTGGAGGCTCATGAGAAAACCGAAGAGGCCATATGCCTTGTTATAATAGTGTTCGCGGCATTCTTCATCGGCTGGCTGCTGCAGAAAACAATTTACTTTCTGCTGCACAGAGCCGAGCGCCTCAGACCCAAACCGGCTCTACAGGAATTGCTGCAGGGCAAGACCCTGACCCGCTGCTGCTACATAATACCTCCCTTGGTTGTGCTTGCCATGGCACCATTCGCTCTTGAAGAGAGCCACCGCACATATACTATTGTGACCCGTATTGCAGGCATCTACGCTCTCTTTGCCCTTGCCATTGGGCTCGGAGCGGTGTTCTCATTCATATTCAACTACTACAACGTACATGTGAACAAGCGCAGGCTGCCGCTGAAGGGACTCGCGAATGTCGCAATCGGCATTGTGTGGATAATAATCACAATTCTGGCAGTATCGGTAGCACTCGACAAATCTCCAGGCCTGCTCCTCACCGGCCTCGGTGCCTTTGCCGCAGCCCTGATGCTTGTGTTCAAAGACAGTATACTCGGATTTGTAGCAGGCATACAGCTGTCGGAAAACGATATGATTCATGTGGGCGACTGGATTGTAGTGCCGAACACTCCGGCCAACGGCGTCGTGCTCGACATGACTCTCACCACTGTAAAAGTGCAGAACTGGGACAATACAATCATCACACTGCCGCCATATTCGCTGGTTCAGTCGTCGTTCCAGAACTGGCGAGGCATGTCGGAAAGCGGATGCCGCCGCATAGTGAAGACACTCACCATCGACATCACTACTGTGCACAGCATAACTGCAGCAGAAGCCGATGCAATCGCGGCGCGATATCCGCTACTCAAAGATTTTGTCGATAATCTGCGCAAAAGTGGCAGCATGGAGCAGAACAACGGCGGCCTCACGCCTATAAACGGAACAATAGAGACAAATCTCGGCCTTTTCCGCGCATACTGCTGCCTGTATATCTACAACAATCCGTTTATCAACAACGTGCAGCAGATACTCGTGCGGCTCATGGATGCCACAAGCTACGGACTTCCGCTCGAAATATATTGCTTCACCGCCACAACCGACTGGAATAAATATGAAGGCATCCAGAGTTCGATTCTCGAACATGTGTCGACCGTCTGCGCCGATTTCGGCCTTGGCATCTATTCGAGTTCAACTCTTACAGTGACCGAAGGAAACAACAACCCGACACAAACCGGCAACTCTGCGCCTGCGGCCGGAGCTCAGTCGGATACTAAGAACGACACTTCCTTGAAAGCATAGGTGCGACCGTTGCTTAGAGTGAGCATGCCATCGGATGCAACCGACACTATATGAGCCGTGAAGCGTCCGTCCTTATCGGCAAAGCGATGCTCGCCCGATGTCCACAACAGGCGCGAAAAATAGTGCTGTCGCAAGACCTCGGCGTCCGGAGCGGCCTCATACGCCGACCAGTATTCGAGAATATTCCGGCAGACATCGGCAAGAAAAGGCTCGAGTGATGTTTCGGCACCGCCGTTATGCAGAATCACAGATGTAGGATTGGGCGCGTCGGAAAGAAATACTTTCTGATTCACATTTATACCTATACCGGCAATTGAGCGCTCTATGACCATGCCGCCGGTTCCTCCGGGAGCCGGCGAAAGTTTGTTTTCTATGAGAATGCCGCATATTTTCTCGAGCCCGACATATATATCATTGGGCCACTTCACAATAGTGCGCAAACCGGCAGGCAGAAGCTTGTCGATAGCATCGGCTATGGCGAGCGACACTACCATCGACAGTTCGAACTGGCGTGCAGGATGCAAACTGCGCGGGCGCAAAAGTATAGAGAACGTCAGGTTTTTGCCAGGCTCCGCTTCCCATGAATTTCCACGCTGGCCGCGCCCGGCGGTCTGACTGCGGGCAGCTACAACAAAACCGTGTGGCGCGTCGTCGCAGAGGGCGAGCTCGCTGCTTGTGGAGGCACAGCTGTCGAGAAAACGAATCATTCCGACACTTCGATAGTGCGCGAATCGTCATCGTTGACGCGTATGCGCACACTTACGGTATCGGAGGGCAGAACCGGAGTCACACGTTCGGGCCACTCTATGAAGCACAGGGCGCCGCTGTCGAAGTAATCCTCTACACCAATCTCAAGAGCTTCGTCGAGGTCTTCGATACGATAAAAATCGAAGTGGTAAATCAGCTCGGCAGTGGTTTCGGAGCGGTATTCGTTAATCAGAGCGAAGGTAGGCGAAGCAGTGTCGTCGCCGTCAACGCCGAGCGCACGGCAAAGCTCGTTTATGAATGTGGTTTTTCCGGCGCCCATATCGCCATAGAAGGCAAATACGGTATTGTCGCCCATAAGGCCAACAAATTCTTTTGCGGCAGCCGGAAGCGCCTCAAGATTTGGAACGTTTATAGTTTTCATTTCGGTGTCAGGGTGATTATAGGCACCAGCATTTCTTCGAGCGATATGCCGCCATGCTGGAAAGTGCCGGTATAGTATTGAACGTAGTAATTATAATTGTTTGGGTAAGCGAAGAAATCTTCGCGCGATGCAAAGATATATGTCGTCGACACATTGGGAGAAGGCAGTCCGAAACGCTGCGGAGTCTTCACTTCGAAAACACGCTTGGCGTTATAGGCCAGATTCTTTCCCAGCTTATAGCGGAGGTTGGTGTTGGTGTTTTTGTCGCCAACCACCTTTACGGGGTTTTCCACACGGATTGTGCCGTGGTCGGTGGTGAGCACTATCTTGTAGCCTTTTGCCGCTATGCGACGAAATATTTCGATAGCCGACGAATGACGGAACCACGACTCGGTGAGCGAGCGGTAGGCGGCGTTGGTAGATGCAAGCTCGCGAATCATCTTCGACTCTGTACGCGCGTGCGAAAGCATGTCGATGAAGTTAAAGATAATCACGTTGAGGTCGTTCTGCTCCAATTGAGCAAACTCCCTGAGCACTTTCTCGCCCCCGGCCGTGTCGTTCACTTTATGATACGAGAATTTAATCTTGCGGCGATGTCGCTCGAACTGTGTTGCAATCAGCGGCGACTCGTTGATATTCTTTCCTTCTTCCGATTCCTCGTCGACCCACAGGTCGGGAAACATTTTCTCTATCTGAGCAGGCATGAGGCCAGAGAAAATGGCATTGCGCGCATACTGCGTAGCCGTGGGCAGAATGGAGGTATAGAGCCCCTCCTCGAAATTGAATGTATCGGCAAGCAACGGCTTGATAGAGCGCCACTGGTCGAGACGGAAGTTATCGATGAGAATGAAAAACACCTTTTCACCGGCATCGAGCAGCGGAAACACCTTCTCAGGGAAAATACGAGTGCTCATAAGAGGCTTGTCGGGGCAGTCGGGGTCCGAAACCCACCGCTCGTAGCGCGTGCGAAGCCACTTGTAAAACTCCGAGTTTGCCTCTTTTTTCTGATTTTCGAGCAGTTCGCCCATATTTGTATCGGCCTGGGCAAGTTCCATTTCATGAAAGACCAGACGGCCATATAGGTCGTACCAGTCGGCCATAGTAGAGGCCGTGTTAATAAGCGAGCCGAGCTGTCCGAATTCCTGACGATAGTCGCCCGACACTTTCTCCGACACAAGTCGCTCGGAGTGCAGCTGCTTTTTGATAGCAATGAGAATCTGATTAGGATTGACCGGTTTGATAAGGTAATCGGCTATCTTGCTTCCCACAGCCTGGTCCATGATATTCTCTTCCTCGCTCTTGGTAATCATTATCACGGGGGTCTGCGGCTGCTGTTGCTTTATGAGCGCAAGCGTCTCGAGGCCTGTAAGGCCCGGCATATTTTCATCGAGGATTATAAGGTCGAACGGAGTCGACATTGCCATGTCGAGTGCATCGCGGCCGTTGTTGGCCGTGACTACATCGTAGCCCTTGCCTCTGAGAAACAACAGATGCGGCTTAAGCAGGTCTATTTCGTCGTCGGCCCAAAGTATATGTTGCTGTGTACTCATCTGATTGCAAATATAGCCATTCTCTCTCAAAAAACACCGGAGAATTAACAAACTTTGAGAGCTCTCCGTGTCTTATTTATGAAAAATAATGCTGTTGCGGCCCGAAGGGCTCACCTTGAGTGTGACTGGAGCACCCTCAATCAGAGGAATATTGTGGTCGACATGGCCCACTGGCACATTGAACGCGACAGGGAATGAATATCCGGCAATGGCATCACGGAACATTGACTCCATATCATCGTGGTTGGCATCGGGCTTGTAATCGGTGAACTGCCCGACGATGAGGCCGCGGATATTGTCGAACAGGCCGCTCAGACGCATCTGATAGAGTATACGCTCTATTTTGTAAATGGGCTCTGACACATCTTCGATAAAAAGAATCGAATCGGGGCGCAAGAGGTCGTAGGGTGTTCCTATAAGTTCGGCAAGCACTGCCAGGTTACCGCCGCGCAGAGTGCCGGAGACAATACCCTGACGGTCGTAGTCGTGCGCGTCAAAAATGTGCACGGGGCGTTCGCCACGGAGAATTGCAAAAAGGTCGCGGTTGTCGGGGTCGCCGGCCCCCTCCTTGATATGCGCAGCCATTGATGAGTGGATGCTCGCTATGTTTTTGCGCGACATAAGGGCGTGCAGGGCAGAGATGTCGGAGAAGCCGATTACCCATTTAGGGTCGTCTTCCAACGGAAGTTTGTTGAGCCTATCCAAGATATGAACAACACCGTATCCACCGCGCGAACATAAAATCGCACGCACTTCAGGGTCGGAAAAAGCGGCCTTGAGGTCGGCATAGCGCTCGTCGGCGGTGCCGCTGAAATTGCCGTTTTCGCCAAGAGCATGCGGCATTATCTCCACTACCCAGCCTTGATTGCGAAGCACTTCCACTGCATCGTAGACAATATTGGACTTGATTTTGCCGGCCGGCGAGCATACGGCTATTTTGTCGCCTTTCTTCAAAGGCGCGGGAAAACGTATTTGTTCGTTATTCATATATCAGAGAGTTGTTTATAGAATTCCCACAGAGCCACGGCGGTCGACACCGAAACGTTGAGTGAGTGCTTTGTGCCGCTTTGGGGTATTTCAATACACGAATCGGCTGCATCGACTATTTCCTGCCCTACCCCATCGACTTCGTTGCCGGCGACAAGCGCATATCTTAGGCCGGGCTCAGCTTTGAAATCATTGAGGGCGATGCTGCCTTTCACCTGCTCGAGGCACACTATTACATGCCCTTCGCTACGCAAGACGGCTATAGCCTCGGCTGTAGTGGCGAAGTATCGCCAGTCGACCGAGTCTTCGGCTCCGAGCGCCGTTTTGTGTATTTCGGACGAGGGGGGAGTGCCCGAAACTCCACAGAGAGCCACGCCCTCAGTGGCGAAAGCGTCGCAGGTACGGAAAATAGCGCCTATATTATTGAGCGAGCGCACATTGTCGAGCACTACTGTAACCGGAATTTTCTTGCGGGCCTTGAACTGCTCTATGGTATCGCGGCCCATATCGCGTATAGTTTTCTTTTCCATTGTTGCTCAGCCTTGATGTGTTCAGATTGTACGTCCCGGATAGGCCTCGAGAGCCTTGCGGAGCACAAGCATCGCGCGAGCAAGGTCGTCTTTTTTCAATACATATGCCATACGCACCTGGTCTTTGCCCATGCCGGGCGTAGTGTAGAAACCCGAAGCCGGAGCCATAAACACCGTTTCGCCCTCGTAATCAAACTTTTCAAGGCACCAGCGGCAGAATTCATCGGCATCATCTACGGGCAATTTCACCACGGTATAGAAAGCACCCATGGGAATCGGCGTATAGCAGCCGGGAATCTGATTGATTTGGTCAATGAGAAATTTACGGCGCTCCACATACTCGTTATATGTGGCGAGCATGTATTCGGCCGGCGTGTCAATCGATGCTTCGGCCACAATCTGGCCGATGAGAGGAGGGCTCAGACGGGCCTGACAGAATTTCATCACATTCTGTTTCAACTCCTTATGCTTGGTAATCAAAGCGCCTATGCGGATTCCGCACTCGTTATAGCGCTTCGACACCGAGTCGATAAGCACCACTTTGTCTTCGATACCGGGCAGATGAAAAGCCGATATGTATGGCGCTCCCGTATAGCAGAACTCACGGTAAACCTCGTCGGAAAAGAGAAAGAGGTCGTGCTTCAGCACGAGGTCGCGAATCTGCAGCATCTCTTTCATCGTGTAGAGATAGCCCGTGGGGTTGTTGGGGTTGCAGATAAGTATGCCCTTCGTACGTGGTGTTATCAAGGCCTCGAACTTTTCCACAGGCGGCAGTTCGAAGCCGTCGTCGATTGTCGAGGGAACGGTAACGATTTTCGCGCCGGCCGAAATGGCAAAGGCCATATAGTTGGCATAGGCCGGCTCGGGAACAATGATTTCATCGCCGGGGTCAAGGCATGCCATAAAGGCGAAGAGCACAGCTTCTGAGCCGCCGGTGGTGATGATAATATCGTCGACATCAACATCGATGTTGAATCTTTTGTAATACTGCTGCAGCTTCTTGCGAAGCGAGAGCATGCCCTCGGAGGGGCTGTATTCGAGCACTTTGCGGTCGATGTTCCTGAGTGCTTCAAGTCCGGCTGGGGGAGTCGGCACATCGGGCTGGCCGATGTTCAGACGATATACCTTTACGCCCCTGGCAACAGCATTGTTTGCCAGAGGCACCAGACGGCGTATTGGGCTTGCCGGCATTATATTGCCGCGCTCTGAGACATTGGGCATAATCGGAAATCAGATGTGAGCCGACAGGTCAGTCAACTTTGTGCAGATTGTGACCCATCCGTTCTTTTTTTGTGTGCATATAGCGCTTGTTGTAGGCATTGGGAGCTACTTCGATAGAGACATTCTCCACCACTTCAAGGCCGTAGCCCTCAAGGCCGACACGCTTCACGGGATTGTTTGTCATAAGACGCATCTTCTGTATGCCGAGCATATTGAGAATTTGTGCGCCTACACCATAGTCGCGCTCATCGGCATTGTGCCCCAGATGAATGTTGGCTTCGACTGTGTCGAGGCCTTCTTCCTGAAGCTTATATGCGCGTATTTTATCCATAAGACCAATGCCGCGACCCTCCTGGCTGAGATAAACCACAGCGCCACGGCCTTCTTTCTCAATCATCTGCATGGCTTTGTGGAGCTGTTCGCCACAGTCGCATCTGAGCGAAGCGAAAATATCGCCCGTAGCGCACGACGAATGTACACGCACAAGCACCGGCTTGCCGTCGGCTATATCGCCCTTGATGATTGCTATGTGTTCAAGACCGTTGTTTTTCTGACGGAAAGGAATGAGGCGAAAATGTCCGTAAGCCGTGGGCATGTCTACTTCCACGCCCTGCTCTACAAGCTGCTCGGTGGAAAGGCGATAGGCAATGAGGTCGCGAATCGACACCAGACGCATGCCCCACTCGTCGGCAAGGCGGCGAAGTTCGGGCAGACGGGCCATGGTGCCGTCGTCGCTCATTATTTCCATGAGGGCGGCTGCCGGCTGCAGACCGGCGAGACGTGCCAGGTCGACAGCAGCCTCGGTGTGACCGCTGCGGCGCAGCACTCCCTGCTCCTGGGCGTAGAGCGGATTGATATGGCCTGGACGGCCGAATGTCTCGGGCACCGATGTAGGGTCGGCGAGGGCTCGGATAGTGGCGCAACGGTCTTCGGCGCTCACGCCGGTGCTACATCCTTCGAGCTTGTCGACAGTTATGGTAAACGGTGTGCCGAGCATCGATGTATTGTGGTCTACCTGACGGTCGAGGCCGAGCTCACGGCAACGCGACACGGTAAGCGGCGCGCAGAGCACACCACGCGCGTTCTTGAGCATGAAATTGACCTGCTCGGGCGTAATTTTCTCAGCGGCGACAATAATGTCGCCTTCGTTCTCACGGTCTTCGTCATCGACCACAATCACCATTTTTCCGTTGCGAAAATCTTCGATTGCGTCTTCGATACTGTCAAGTCGTATGTTCTGATTCATTATCGGGTGTGTTATGTGCATCGGCGGCATCCGATTTGGCACCGAGGCGGTCGAGGAGCCTGTGGGTTGTGCCAATCATGCCGGCCAGACGCCGGTTGGTAGGGGTAAAAGGATATTCGTTCAATAAGGCTATTATATGGTTGTCGTCGGTATTGGAGAGATAATCGACGAGCTGATTCAGTGGTTGTTGAAGCGCCGCGGCCGGGCTTCGGGCGAAAACCGACAGCTTGCCCAGGCGGCTTACCCTACGCTGCTCTTCGAGCTCCTGAGCGAGGAAAGCCTGCGCCATGGCAATGGCCTCGGCAGGGTTCACGTCGGTCATGTGCACCTCTTTTAGCACCAACGCACGTGGCATTTCGCGGCCGAAGAGGCGACGGAAGAGTTTTGAGATTCCGTCAATTTTGAATTCTGCAGAGTCGCCGGCAGCTTTATAGGTGAGGAACACGCCCAAAGGCAAAAGCACGGCCGAACTGAGCCAGATGCCTTCCCACACGGGCACTTTGCCGTCGCGGGCCATTTTGTAGCCTGCATTGTCTATTATATAATAAACGATGAACAAGAGCACCGAAATGACCAGCGGAGTGCCCAGACCGCCCTTCTTGATGATTGCTCCCAACGGAGCGCCGATAAAGAAGAATATTATACAGGCAAACGACAGCGTGAACTTTCGCTCGAGCTCAATGTCGTGCCGACGCATAAGTTTGGCCTGCTCGGCAAGTACGAGGCTACGGTACTGATAGTCCTGCTGCTGACGCTTTGCTTTAGAAAGCGCCTGCGACACATAGCTCTTTGCATAGCCAGGGTCGGGAGCCTCAAAGAGCGAATCGATATTTAAGAGCTTATACTCACCGCTGAGCGGCACTTCCTGTTCTTCGACGCGCCCGGTCTCGCGATTATATGACCGCGCCTTCAGGCCGAAATACGATGTCATAAGAAGGTCTCGCGCATAGATGTTTCCTATCGAGTCTACCTGATGTCCGATTGAATCAATCGACTGCTTCAGCTCGGCGATGTTCTGCCCGACATACTGGCTCCTTATGCCCCCTTCGTCGATGCGGTTGAAGTTGGCGTCGAAAGGAAAATAGACTTCCTTCTCATTGAAGCTTTCGCGACGGAAAGGGAGAAAACTGTTCGACGATGCCGACGACAGTCCCATAGAGTTGTCGCGCATGTTCTCAAACATCTCGCCGTTAAAAAGATGAAGATAGAGGCGTGTCTTGTCTTCGGTGAAGTTGAAGCGCCCCGAGTCGGCAAGTATCACGCGAGTGTTGTCGAGTCCTCGCGAGATGTCGTAGATTATCATATCGTAGAGCATGCCTGTCTCGGCATTTTTACGCTCTACATATAGATTCATATTCGGAATCTGGTCGTAGAACGAGCGCTGCGGAATTTCGACTTCGGGCGTCTTCTGTCTCACCGAGAAAAGGAGCGTCCACATTTTTGTCTGAGCTACCGGCAACACATTGTTCTGAAAGAAAAAAGCGCCTATTGCAATTAGTATCATCACAATAGTCAGAGGCTTCATAATGCGGAAGAGCGATATTCCGGAGGCTTTCATGGCCGTAAGCTCGAAATTCTCACCCAGATTGCCGAAAACCATCAGCGACGCAAGCAACACGGCAAGCGGCAGTGCCATCGGCACCATTGTGAGGGCGGCGTAGAAAAAGAGCTCGCCGATGACCGATACTTCAAGTCCCTTGCCTACGAGGTCGTCGATTGACTTCCACAGAAATTGCATCAGCACTATGAAAAGGCAGATAAAAAACGTCATCGCCAGCAGTGGCAAAAACCGCTGGAGCATGTAGGAGTGCAGACGCTTTATTATTACCATTTTTCCGTGCAATATAGATTTACAAGACTTTATTTGCCTGTAAGCTTGAGAAATCCGGCAGGGACGGGCGACGTGAAATACATGTCGCGGCGTGTGATGGGATGAATAAACCGCAGTGTGCGCGCATGTAGGCACAGACGGTGCAGCGGCGAAGAAGTGGAGCCATAGCGGCGATCGCCGGCAATCGGGTGTCCGGAGTCTTTCATATGCACGCGAATCTGGTTCTTACGTCCTGTGGCGAGGCTAAGCTCCACCAGTGCATAAGGCTTGCGGACACGCTGTGTGGTGTAGTAAGTCACGGCGAGCTTGCCCTGCGATGGGTCTTTGGTTGAGTATACCTCGTGGGCCTCGTTCTCGGCAAGATAGCTGCGTATTTCACCTTCGGGAGGCTCGGGAGCGCCCTCGATTACGGCCACATATTTGCGCTCGAGCACCATATTGTTCCAGTTGTGTTGCATATTCTCCTTGGCCTGCACGCTTTTTGCAAACATCATCAGACCCGAGGTGTCGCGATCGAGACGATGGATAATGAAGAGCTTGTTGCGTGGGTCCTTGCGCTTTATATACTCGCGGAGAATCGAATATGCCGTGCCTTCTTTGATTTTATCAGTGCCCATCGACAGCAGGCCGTAGCCTTTGTCGACAACGATGATATCATCATCCTCATAGACAAGACGCATACGCGGATGCGAAAATACCTGAAATTCGCGCGTGGTGTTGATTTTCACTTCTTCGCCGGCCGAGAGCGGTGTGTCGAACTGCGTGACCACATTTTCGCCCACCATCACCTGGTGATGCTTAAGATAGTCTTTTACTGTGGTGCGTTTGGCCTGCGGAAATATACTCAACAGAAAATCAAGCAGTTTCACCGGCTCGGGCGATTCTGCAACGGTAAACGACAATATGTTGTCCGGCCTGAAAACATCGGCCTGGGTTCCGGGTTTGGCGGCAAGCGGTTTTCGTGCCATTACTTTTTCTTTTTTACTGTGCCTCGCTTGGCTTTTGCAGGAGCCGCGTCGGCAGCTTCGACAATCTTCAGAGCTTCTTCATAAGGAAGCGTTGCGGGATTCTCGAGTCCGCGGGGCAGTTTGTAATTTTTCTTGTTATATGATATATAAGGGCCGAAACGGCCATTGAGAATCTGCATGTCGGGGTTCTCCTCATATACAAGCAAGGTCTTCTGGGCGTCGCTCACGCGCTTTGCCTCGATAAGCTCAACGGCCTGTTCGAGAGTCACCTCGGCAGCCTGGATGTCTTTGGGAATCGACACATATTTGCCGTCGTGGCGCACATATGGGCCGAAGCGACCCACGCCTACAGATACAGCCTTGCCCTCGAAGTCGCCCAACTGACGCGGAAATTCGAAGAGCTTCAAAGCCTCCTCGAGAGTGATTGTGCCCATCGACTGGTCTTTGAGCAACGATGCGAAGCGCGGCTTGACTTCCGCGTCGGCATCGCCAATCTGCACAACGGGACCGAAACGGCCTATTTTCACGCTCACCGGCTCACCGGTGGCAGGGTCTTTGCCCAGCATGCGCTCACCGAACTTCGGGCCCTGGCTAATGGTGAGGGCCTGATTGATTGCAGGATGGAAATCTTTGTAGAAGTCGCCTATTTCCTCCGTCCAGGGGAGTGTGCCGTGTGCAATCTCGTCGAAGCGCTCCTCCACATTTGCAGTGAAGTTATAGTCGAGAATCGACGGAAAATACTCCGAGAGGAAATCGTTTACAATCATGCCTATGTCGGTAGGCACGAGCTTGCCTTTGTCGGAGCCGGAGTTCTGGCTGCGTGTCTCCTTCGAGATTTTGCCGTCGGAGCCGAGAGCGATTATGGTGTAGTCGCGCTGCGAGCCTTCGTGTTCGCCGCGCTCCACATATCCGCGCTGCTGAATAGTGGATATTGTCGGGGCGTATGTCGACGGACGGCCAATGCCGAGCTCTTCCATTTTCTTCACAAGCGAGGCCTCGGTGTAGCGCGGAGGATGCTGTGTGAAGCGCTCTATGGCCTCGGCGCTCTCCAGTACAACGACATCGCCCGACGAAAGCTTGGGCAGCATCGGCGAGTCGTCGTCTTCGAGGCTATCGTCGTCGTGGCCTTCGGCGTATACTTTGAGGAAGCCGTCGAACTCCACAACCTCACCTGTTGCCGTAAAGGGATACGACACCGAGTCCGATTCAATTTCGGCGGTAGTTTTCTTTATTTCTGCATCGGCCATCTGCGAAGCTATTGCTCTGCGGCGAATGAGCGCATAGAGTTTCTGCTCCTGAGCAGTGGCATCGGCAAGCTCGGCCACGTCTACATATGTGGGGCGAATGGCCTCGTGAGCTTCCTGGGCACCCTTCGAATTTGTATGGTACTTGCGCACGTGCAGATACTCGCGCCCGTGCGTACTTTCTATTTGCGATGATATTGCTGCCACAGCCTCGTCGCTCAGGTTGAGCGAGTCGGTACGCATATAGGTTATGCGGCCGCTTTCGTAAAGATGCTGAGCCACCATCATTGTCTGCGACACCGAGAAGCCGAGCTTACGGGCGGCTTCCTGCTGCAGAGTAGATGTTGTGAAAGGGGGCGCCGGCGATTTTTTAATCGGCTTCACGCTTATTGCACCTATAGCAAATTTCGCACCGGCGCACTCTTTGAGAAGCGCTTCGGCTTCGGCTGCTGTTCCAAGGCGGCGTCCGAGTTCGGCGCGCATGGGTGTCTGTGCGCCATTGACTCCAAACAGGCCCGAAACCCTGAAGTAGGGCTCGCTCACAAAAGCCTGAATTTCTTTCTCGCGCTCCACTATGAGTCGCACAGCCACCGACTGCACTCGTCCGGCCGAGAGAGCCGGCTTAAGGCGCTTCCAGAGCACGGGCGAAAGCTCGAAACCAACAATGCGGTCGAGCACACGGCGAGCCTGCTGGGCGTCGACACGTGCAAGATCGATATCGCGCGGATTGGCTATGGCGTTGAGAATAGCTTTCTTCGTTATTTCGTGAAAGACTATGCGGCGCGTATTTTCCGGTTTAAGACCGAGCACTTCATACAGATGCCATGCAATGGCCTCTCCCTCGCGGTCTTCATCGGATGCGAGCCACACGGTCTGTGCGCCGGCTGCTGCCCGTTTCAGATCCGACACGAGTTGTGTCTTATCTTCGGGAATCTCATATATGGGAGCGAAGCCGTTTTCGACATCTATGCTGAATTTTTTCTTTTTAAGGTCGCGTATATGACCATAGCTCGACATCACGCGATAATCGCTGCCGAGAAACTTCTCAATAGTCTTGGCCTTGGCCGGAGATTCGACGATGACAAGATTCTTTGGTGTGCTCATATTGGTAGCTTTCTGTTACAAGGCGCAAAATTAGTCATTTTCCTTATATTAATGTGAGATTTGCGCAAAAATTAACTAAAACGTCCAAAAACGGGCACATCGGCAGTGGTTCAGCGCTTCTTGGCGTAATCGTTGCGCATCTTTATTACGAAGATTATCACCGAGCATGCCGTTGTTATGGCGTTTGCTATTACCAGCGGCCAGTTTTCAGTCATACAGCCCTGCACTACAAAAAATATCGAGCCGAGAGCGAGCATGATGAATGCGGTGAGCGAGATGCCGTCGGTGTTACGGGTACGGATGGTTGCGAGAGCCTGCGGAAGATAACCCAGCACCATGCATATTGTGGCGCTGTAACCAAAGACATTTGTCCAGATATCGTTCATAATTTCAGTGTTTTAATTATCAGATGCCGGAGGGGTCGCGACAGCTGTCACGGCCCCTCTCCGGCGGAAATGGTTTTATGTTAGTGTAATTGTAAGAATGCTTCAGTCATTGTGTCAGTCGGCTTCGAGCGTACAGATGCTCACGCGGTTCCACGATTCCTCTTCGAACATGCTGCCTATGCCTTCGCCTTCGGCCACGATGCGGCTTGCAGGAATCTTGTAGCTCTTCATCAAGGCGGTCTTCACTGCCTCGGCACGACGCTGGGCGAGCTTAATGTTGAAGTCGTAGTTGCCGTCTTTCGACGCGTAGCCTTTGATAACTACTTTCGACTTGGGATGGCTGGCCATATAGTCGGCAATCATCTCAATATTCGGGCGCTGGTCGGCGGTAATTGCCGACGAACCGATACGGAAGAATACGAATCTTACCGAGTTATACTGGTTGTTGACCTTCTCCACCACCACAGGTTTCCGGTTCATGCATGAGTCGAGGGCAGCGCTGCATGCAGCGAGGTCGGCCACGGCAGCATCGGTAGCCACAGTCTGAGCGGCAAGGGCGTCGCGGAGCACATTGATTTCGCCGTTGAGAGCATCGACTTCGGCCTGGTCATACGGACGCACACACTCGAAGCCTCCGGGAAGGCGGTATGTGACCGATGCCACAAAGTTGAATGTAGCCCTGTTGACATTATATCCCAGCGAGCTCGACTTGAAGTTGCCCGACATATTCCAGAGCACCGAGGGCTTCAGCGAGAATGTGACATTGTCGACATTGTAGTTGAAGTTGACACCCACCTTAGTGGCGAAATAGTTCCAGGGGTCGGCATCATCGCTGCTCGTATAATATTCGTGACCCCAGCCGGCACCGGCCACAGCCTCAATATTGAACGGGCGCATAATGCAATTATACCCCCCGAAGAGATTGAAGAGATCTACGGCTCCATAGAGGCCGATGTAAGAGTTGTCGAACACCGTGCTGCTGTGCGTGCGGCCTTTCCACGACGATGTATTCACACCGAAAAGACCTTCGGCACCGACAGCAAATGTCGGTGTGATTTGTTTCTGGATATGTGCGCCGGCCACACCTCGCATTGACTTGAAAAACGGATTATTTTTCAGCGGAGTTGTAACACCTCCGTCGAGGCCCAGCGACCAGTTGTCAAAGAATCCGGGCTGCTCTACAGCCTGGCCTGATGCCGAAACAGCACCTGTAACAACAATTGCCAATGCGGCAAGAATCATCTTCTTCATAAGAAAAACAATTTTTCGTTAAGTGCATTGTCGGGAGCAAAGTTAAGACAGATTATCCCGAATACCAATTTAATTTAACTTAAAAATATTAATTTATTCTATACTCTATTGAATAAAATCAAGGCAACAACGGCCCTCGTTACAGAGAAAACGAAGCAGATAAAACAATTGTTCAATTTTTCATCTTCGCCTGCCTTCTTTTCTTTGCCCGACACAAAGCGTTAAAAAATATTTCCATGCGTGAAATAAAATTACTACCTTTGCAAAAAATTTGGGGACGACCTTATACGTTCACACACAAAGTGCTGAAAATCACTAATTAAATTATAGATGGACGCAATTGCTAACTTATTCATGCCGGGCGAAGTGTCGATAGCCTCGACTCTTGTGCTTTACAGCTTCGTCATAGCAGCGGGTATCTACATCGGCAAGGTGAAGATATTCGGTATATCGCTCGGCGTAACATTCGTTCTTTTCGTGGGCATCTTGATGGGACACTTCGGATACATCGTTGATTCGAATATCCTCAAGTTTGTACGCGAATTCGGCCTTATCCTTTTCATTTTTTCAATAGGTCTGCAGGTAGGTCCGGGCTTCTTCTCGTCGTTCAAAAAAGGCGGCATGAGGCTCAATATGCTTGCCGTTCTCGGAATCTCGCTCAACGTGGCCATAGTGCTGGGAATCTACTTCTTCGGCAACATCCACGATATCTCGGCCCTGGTGGGCGTAATGAGCGGTGCCGTGACCAACACCCCCGGCCTTGCGGCTGCACAGCAGGCTGTGACCACACTCACTTCATCGCCCGAGCAGGCAAACATCATGGCCAGCGGATATGCGGCAGCTTACCCATTGGGCGTTATCGGCATTATTCTGTCGATGTTTGTAATCAAGTGGGTGTTCCGCATAAACACCACTTCTGAAATTGAGAAAATCGAAAAAGAGCAGGAAGAGTCGCACCTCAAGCCCTTCATGCTTTCGGTGAAAGTTGAAAATCAGCTTGTCGACGGCAAGACCCTCCTTCAGCTCCACGACATCGTACGCACCAACTTCGTTGTTTCGCGTATCATGGACGAGTCCGGAAAAATCACAATCCCCAAATCATCGACCCAGATTCACACCGGCAACCTTCTTCTCATCATATGCTCGGCCAACGATGCAGAGCGATTCAAAGCCGTTATTGGTTCGCAGATAGAAATGGACTGGGAAGCAGTGCCCGCGCCCATCTTCTCACGCCGCATTCTCATCACCAAGAGTGAGTTCAACGGCGTCGCTCTCGGTTCGCTACGCCTCCACAACGGATACAAGCTCAACGCCACTCGCGTCAACCGTGCCGGCGTAGACCTCCTCGCTGCGCCCAACCTCCGCCTCCAGATGGGCGACCGCATCACCGTTGTGGGCAATCTCGAAGACATCGACCGTCTCGCCGACCGTCTCGGCAACTCGATGAAGCGTCTCAACCAACCCAACCTCATCACCATTTTTATCGGCATTATTCTGGGTATCGTTCTCGGCCAGATAAATCTCGGCTTCGACATGAAACTCGGTCTTGCAGGCGGTCCGCTCGTAGTGGCGATTCTCTTAGGTCGCTTCGGCTACCGCGCAAAACTCGTCACCTACACCTCGACATCGGCATCGCTGCTGCTCCGTGAACTCGGCATCTGCCTCTTCCTTGCATCGGTAGGCATCGCCGCTGGCAAAGACTTCGCCGCATCGGTGTTCAACACCACAGGCATGTGGTGGGTTATCTGGGGCTTCGTAATCACCGTAGTGCCTCTCATAATTGTGGGATGCATCGCTCGCGGCCACGACAAAATCAATCTCCTCACAATCATGGGCCTTATGTCGGGCGGATGTACCGACCCTCCTGCCCTGGCTTATGCCAACAACTCCACAGGCAACGATGCCCCGGCTGTGGCATACTCCACAGTATATCCGCTCACAATGTTCCTGCGAGTGGTTGCGGCCCAGGCTCTGATTCTCTGTTTCGCTTAAAAAAATTCTCTTTACAACTGTCATATTCGCCGCGGCACTCGTTGCCGCGGTTTTTTTGTATTTGCACAAACAACCGATGTTTGTTAAATTTGTACCGCAGCCGCAAAAGCCCGAAGCAAAAAGATGAAGAAACGAGTACTCATATTGTCGCACATACCGCCGTATCCGGCAGTCGGCGGAGACCATATACGCATCTGCGAGTCGGTGAGCTTTCTTGCCCGGCATTTCTGTGTCGATATCGCATACATAAGTCACAGGCACGGCGTGCCGTGTCAGAAGGCATTCAACGCCGGTATTGCCAACGAATACCGCTTCTATGTGCCGACGACGACAAGAGTGCTGCAGGTCGCCCGAACGCTCCTAAACGGCCACCCCTCGGTGGTAAACCACTACAACAACCGCGCTCTGCACAAGTTTGTGGAATCCAGGGCCCGGGACTACGACTTCGTTTTCTGCGCATCGGCCGTAATGGCTCAGTATGCGATGCGCATCGAAGGTCTCAGGGCTTATCTCGACATGACAGACTCGCTGGCCATGAACCGCTCAACCGCAGCAGAAATGCAGCACGGCCTACGGCGACGGCTGCTGAAAGAAGAGTCGCAACGGCTGAGCGCCTATGAGGCAGAGGCCCTCGCCTACTTTCGCCACACGGCATATATCTCGGAGGCCGACGCCGCCTTTATCGCCGGCGGAAACAAATACATCGTCGGCAACAGCGTGCAGACTGTCGACGACTCGCAATGCTGCCGCCACACTGCCGAGGCGCACAACATGCTTTTCACAGGCATAATGGACTATGAGCCCAATGTGACAGCAGCACGCTTCTTCGCCCTCGAGGCAATGCCACTGATTCGTCGCGCGACACCCCAGGCCACCTTTACAATCGCCGGCAAGTCACCAGCGGCAAAAGTCAGAGAACTCGCCGCCCTCGAAGGGATTGCCGTTACAGGATACGTGGAATCGCTCACGCCATTCTACAATGACTGCGCCCTTGTAGTGGCGCCAATGCTCTCCGGCTCAGGCATACAGAACAAAATTCTGCAGGCCATGTCACGCAGATGTTGCGTGCTCACCACCCCCAAAGGAATTGAAGGCATGGAGCAACTGGACGACGCGCTCGTAGTGTGCGACCCCGACGCACCGACAATGGCACGCACTGCTGTAGGCCTGCTGCAGAATCGCGACGAACGCATGCGCATCGGAACGCTCGCCCACAGTCGCGTCGCCGATACCTTCGGCCCCGCACAAACAGACACACAGTACTGCGCTTTCTTCGATATTATCAACAAAAGTGGGGAGTAACATAAATACAGCGGCTGCCGAAGGAGAGACAACAGAGTTGGAGCCGCAGTATCACATTGATTATCGACACATTGACACGCAGACTCGATAATCGCGCACCCTACACGCAACCCTTCGGGCGCTATGGCGAGTCGCCGACGACACACCCATCAGCCGGCCTCCACACTTTCGTGACTTGTTTCACAGGTCTTTTTCGGTACGAATAGTAGTATTTCAAGAAAAATTCTTAATTTTGCAGATTAATAAACACGTAAAAGCTATGTCCAAAGAATATAAGCGCACACTCATCACCACGGCCCTGCCGTACACCAACGGCCCGGTACATATCGGGCACCTCGCCGGCGTATACATTCCGGCCGATATTTATGCACGATATCTGCGTTTGGCAGGCCGCCCCGTGACCATGATCGGCGGCAGCGACGAACATGGTGTACCCATCACGCTCAAGGCCCGAAAAGAGGGTGTGACACCTCAGGACATTGTAGACCGCTATCACAAACTCATCAAAGAATCGTTCGAAGGCCTCGGCATTTCGTTCGACATATACTCGCGCACCACTTCAAAAATCCATAGCGAGACTGCATCGGAATTCTTCCGCCGCCTCTACGACAAAGGCGAGTTCATAGAGAAAACCACCGAGCAGCTCTACGACCCCGAAGCGCGTCAGTTCCTGGCCGACCGTTATGTGACCGGCGAATGCCCGCACTGCCACAATCAGGGCGCTTACGGCGACCAGTGCGAGGCTTGCGGCACAACCCTTGCCGCCACAGAACTCATCAATCCGAAATCGACCATCACCGGTGCCACTCCAGAGCTTCGTCAGACCAAACACTGGTATCTTCCGCTCGACAAATGGGAGCCGAAACTGCGCGAATGGATTCTCGAAGGACACAAAGAGTGGAAAACGAACGTTTACGGCCAGTGCAAGAGCTGGCTCGACCTCGGTCTACAGCCGCGTGCCGTGTCGCGCGACCTCTCGTGGGGTGTGCCCGTTCCTGTAGAAGGCGCCGAAGGCAAAGTGCTCTATGTGTGGTTCGACGCTCCTATCGGCTATATCTCCAACACCAAAGAACTCTTGCCCGACAGCTGGGAGACATGGTGGAAAAGCCCCGAGACGCGTGTAATCAACTTTATCGGCAAAGACAACATAGTGTTCCACTGCATCGTGTTCCCGGCCATGCTCATGGCCTATGGCGACAACTTCCAGCTGCCCGACAATGTGCCGGCCAACGAGTTCCTCAACCTCGAAGGCGACAAAATATCGACCTCGCGCAACTGGGCCGTATGGCTGCACGAATACCTCGCCGACTTCCCCGGCAAGCAGGATGTGCTCCGCTATGTGCTTACGGCAAACGCTCCCGAGACCAAAGACAACGACTTCACCTGGAAAGACTTCCAGGCACGCAACAACAACGAGCTCGTGGCAATTCTCGGCAATTTCGTTAACCGTGTTGTTGTTCTCACACACAAATACTACGAAGGCGCTGTGCCCGCTCCCGGCGAGTTCACGGCAGCCGACCGCGAAATGCTTGACGAATTGCAGGCCCTCAAAACCTCGCTCACCGAGAATATCGAGACATTCCACTTCCGCGAGGCTCTGAAAGACGCCATGGGATTTGCCCGCTTAGGCAACAAATATCTGCAGGACTGCGAGCCATGGAAGACCGTCAAGACCGACCCCGAGCGAGTTAAGACCATAATGAACCTTTGCGCACAACTCTGCGCCAACATTGCTGTGGCAATGGAGCCCTTCATGCCCTTCATGAGCGAAAAACTCGTGAAAATTCTCGGCGGACTGCCGCTGAACTGGAACGAAATAGGCTCGGCCGACTTAATCAAAGCCGGCACAATGCTCGGACAGCCCGAACTTCTCTTCGAAAAAATCGACGACGAAGCCATTCAGAAGCAGACCGACCGCCTCGAGGCTATCAAGAAAGCCAATGCCATTGCCGCTTTCCAGCCTGAGAAAGTGCTTCCGGAAGTGAGCATCGACGACTTTGCCAAACTCGACCTCCGCATAGGCACCGTGCTCGAATGCCAGACAGTGCCTAAGGCCAACAAACTGCTCCGCTTCACAATCGACGACGGCACTCCCACACACCGCACCATTGTATCGGGAATCGCAAAACACTATAAACCCGAAGAGCTTGTTGGCAAGCAGGTGATTTTCATCGCCAACCTCGCACCGGCCAAAATCCGCGGCATTGAATCGCAGGGCATGATTCTGTCGGCCCTCAACGCCGACGGCTCGCTCGTTGTGGCCGGTCCCACGGACAAATGTAATCCGGGGGCACAAGTCAAATAAAAGATAATAGCGCACAACCATAAAAACACACATGAAACCACGCATTCTCATAGTCTATACCGGCGGCACTATTGGCATGATAGAAGACCCTGAGACCAAGGCTCTTAAGCCCTTTGACTTCACGCACCTTATGGAAAACGTGCCGAAAGTGAAGATGCTCGACTATGAAATCGACAACATACAGTTCAACCCGCCGATTGACTCCTCCGACATGGATGTCGCCCACTGGCAGCTGATCGCCCGCAGCATAGCCGACAACTATCAGAATTACGACGGTTTTGTGGTGCTCCACGGCACCGACACCATGGCGTACACAGCTTCCGCGCTGTCGTTCATGCTCGGAAACCTCAGCAAGCCGGTCATCATCACCGGCTCACAGTTGCCCATAGGCGAAGTACGCACCGACGGTGAGGAAAATCTCATCACCGCGCTTCAGATTGCCGCCGACCAGG
This sequence comes from Muribaculaceae bacterium, assembly GCA_003979155.1. Classification (GTDB taxonomy): domain Bacteria; phylum Bacteroidota; class Bacteroidia; order Bacteroidales; family Muribaculaceae; genus CAG-873. The sequence continues at coordinate 4,876 of RYWL01000019.1, read as the reverse complement.
ATAGCAACGGCGTTCCCACGGTGAGAGAAGTGGCGATACTGTTTGAGAATTATCTCTGGCGCGGCAACCGCTCCACAAAACGCAGTGCCGACAACTTCAATGCCTTCAAGAGCAACAACTACCCCGAGCTCGCCAAAATAGGCCTCGGCATAAGCTTCAATTACGACGCCCTCGCAAAGACATATCACTCACAGCCCATCACTCCGCACTATGAGCTCGACAGCCGCGTGATGAGCATCGACCTCTTTCCGGGGCTTAACGAATCCATTCTCCGCTATCAGCTGAACACTCCCGGCATTCGCGGCATAGTGCTCCGCACCTTCGGCGCCGGCAACGGTCCGACAGAAGACTGGTTCATCGATGCCATACGCGATGCCGTGGCGCGCGGCGTGGTGATTCTCAACGTTACACAGTGCGTCAACGGCGGTGTTCATGCAAGCCGCTATATGGGCGGCGACTATCTGCTCTCGGCCGGTGTTGTGTCGGGCTATGACCTCACATTCGAGGCCGCAATCACTAAGATGATGTACCTTTTCGGGCTCGGGCTCGATACCGGGGAGGTACGCCGCCGTCTGGCCATACCTATCTGTGGCGAGATGTCAATAACCAACCAGCGCCGAATGTAAACTATCGTCATGCGCACGCCTCTACGCATATTGCTCGGCCTTCTTGTCGCCACCATGCTTCTGGGAGCGACGCCCCGTCTGTATGCAGCCGCGAGCGCCCCAGCGTGGGAAGTGTTGCGCGTGAACAACGACGACACAGATACTCCGGGCGACGACATACCGCCCTTCGAAATAGAGGTGCGCGACGGCTACATATACGTGCTCGCCTCGCAGCAGATGAAAGTGGAGGTATTCACAATTCTCGGACAACTCGTCACAAGCCGAAAAATACAGCCGGGCGTGGTGCGTCTGAAACTCGACAACCGTGGCATCTACATAATCAAAGGTGCCGGCAACACACGGCGAGTCAATCTATAGTCCTACAAAAACAAGCGAGAACATATGACTGAAGTAAAGATAGTAAACACATCGGGGCTCGACCTGCCCCAATACTCGACAGAGCACTCAGCCGGCATGGACGTGCGCGCCGCCATCGACATGCCTGTGACAATCATGCCGGGCGAACGCAAACTTATTCCCACCGGCCTGAGGGTTCAGCTCCCCGACGGCTACGAACTGCAGATGAGACCCCGCAGCGGCCTCGCCCTGAAGCGAGGTGTCACACTTTTGAACTCTCCCGGCACAATCGACGCCGACTTCAGGGGTGAGATTGGTGTTATAATAATAAATCACTCCGACGAGCCATTTATCATCGAGCGCGGCGACCGCATCGCCCAGATGGTTCTCGCACGCTATGAACGCATATGCTGGTACGCGACCGACAGCCTCGACGAAAGCGAGCGCGGCGATGGCGGATTTGGCCACTCTGGGGTGAAGTAACACCTAATTGACATCTTAAAAGTGAAAAAAAGTCTCACACGTCTACCGCTGTTTATTGTCGCAGTAATCATCTGCGCAAGCGCCTTTATGTCAGCTGCCGCCGGTAAAAAAACGCTGAAGGTGAGTCTTGCCGATGCAAAAAAAGCCGAATACGTATATCTCGAAGCCGCCAACGCATATACACAGGGACGAGCCGACGACTACATCATGCTTCTGCGCCATGCAGCGGCACTCAACCCCTACGACCCCTTCATTGCAGGTGCGCTCGGCGAGGTCACAATTCAGCTGAGCCGCGACTCAGCCGTCATCGAAAAAGCCTACCGCGCCCTTGCCCGGAGATTCGAGGCAGAGCCCTCCGAACGAGCCTATTACATACCGTATGCTCAGGCCGCAGAATATCTTGGCCGAAACGACGACCGGATACACATATGGGAAACTCTCGACCGACTCCTGCCCGACCGTACTGACCCGGCAATGCAGCTTGCCGAAGCAATGACTGCACGCTACGCCGTGACTGTCGACACGGCCGACTTCAACCGCGCAATGCGCATTTACGACCGGATTGAAGCCGCTACCGGCCCGACTCCCGAGCTTACCGCGCGCAAAATCAATGCATTGATGCAGCGCAACGACACCACCAGCGTTATGCGTTCGCTGGGCACACTGGCCGACGCCGCACCGGGCGATTCGCGCACCAACCTCTTCATAGGACGTGTCTTCGAAATGATTGAGAAGCCCGACTCAGCACTGTTCTACTACAACCGCGCCGAAGCGGCCGACACTACCGACGGCACTGTGTATCTGGCACGCGCCGACTTTTTCCAGTCGAGGGGCGACTCCGCCGCCTACCGCAACGAGGTGTATAACGCGCTGAGGTCGCAGAATCTTGAATTTCCTCAGAAATTCCAGCTCATGCTGAATGTTCTCTCTAAGCAATACAATGACACTACCAAATGGGCGCAAATCGACGACATGTTCAACACCCTGGAAGAAATCAATCCCGGCGAAGCAAAGCTTCATCAGCTCTATGCTGAGTTCAAAGACGTGCAGGGCGATATCGCAGGAGCCGCCGAGCAATATTCCTACAGTCTCGATCTCGACCCTAACGACAGCACCGTTTGGGCGGCGCGTGTGTCGGCACTCGGCCGCATCCCCGACGAAGATGCCCTGCTGCGCGACAGCCGGCACGCCCTCGAGTTATTTCCGGGCAACGCCTACTTCTCCCTCATGGGCTCGTTTGTACTTGCACGCCGCGAACAATATCCGCAGGCATTGCTGCTTCTCGACAGCGCCGACATATCGCTACAGCGCGTATCGCCGGCAGTGGCAGCCGAAGTGCACCGAGTCCGTGGCGATTATCTCGAAAAACTGGGAATGCGCGACAGCTCGATGACCGAATACGAATTATCAATCGGGCTCGACGGCAACAACTTCATGGCCATGAACAACTGCGCCTATTTCATGGCTCTCGACAGCATCAACCTCGACCGTGCGGAGCTCTATGCACGCATGGCAACCGAATCCGACTCGACAAGCACCACATTCATCGATACTTATGCCTGGGTGGCCTACCGCAAAGGTGACTTCGAAAAAGCGCGCGCGCTCATCGACCGTGCCATTGAGTTGTCGGAGTCGTCAGGCGTCGTAAGCAGCGACGAAGACTCAGAGTCAGATGAAGAAATCGACAACCCTCTCGAAAGTGAAGAAGGCCCGTCGGCAGAAATATACGACCACGCCGGCGACATATACTTCCGTTGTGGAGATGTCGACCGTGCCATTGAGTACTGGCGCAGAGCCCTTGCCATTGAGCCCGACAACAAACTGATAAAGAAAAAAATCAGCACAAAACGCATCGTTACAGAATGAAATTAAGGAGTACTTATACAACCCTGATAACGGCTGTGGCCCTAATGCTCGCCATGAGCGCCTGCCACTCCAACAAACAGCCCGGAACTACCGGCTACGAGAATGTGACTTCAGACGAGCGCAGTGTGGAGAGCGTCTACACCTCGCTCACCGGAGCTTATCAGCCGTGGAGCGACGTACAGATGCCCGTAAAGATGAGTCTCACCGAGCCTCGGCGCATCTCTGTGTCGGGAACACTCAACATGCAGTACGGCAAAGCCATGTCAATCTCTCTCAAGGCACTGTTTTTCGAAATCGCGACAATATATGCCGACAATGACTCGCTCGTAATAGTGTCGAAAATGGCTGATGCCTACTTCAGCGAGTCGCTCGAGAGTCTTCGTCGCTACAGCGGTCTCGATTTGCGCGACATGCAGTCGTTGCTGCTCGGACAGCTATTTGTGCCAGGAGGCGCGCGCGCCACATCGCACGAACGTAAGAAATTCGACCTGACAGCACTCACGGCAGGCGACAACAATTCGCAGGAGATTGCAATAAAGCTTGTGCCGCGCAATCTTCCGGCCGGAGTAAACGCCTATTTCACGGCCATACAGGCTCCGGCCGTGCAGGAACCGGCACTATTGCGCTCGCTTGATCTCAATGCAAACACAAGCAACTTAAAATTCGGTTTCCACGACACCGAATCCACTCCAGTCGGCCCGGCCGCGTCGGAGCTCGAAATAAACGCCGGCCTTAAAGAACGTAAGTTCAAAGCAGGCGTTACGCTCAACTACGGTCGCGCCACATGGGGTCGCGGCAGCAAGATTGAGAAGCCGGCGATTCCCCATTCGGCTCGCCGACTCACCTTCGCACAGATATATAAGCTTATGCAAAGCCTCTGATGTTCCGCAACTTCCTCATACTGCTCATTGTCGCACTTCTGCCCTCTTTGCCTGCAGAAGCGAAGAAACGCTCGGCCAATACGGTAAAAAAAGAAAAACGGGAGGTCGCACGCCGCATAGAGCAGACCCGCGGAAAAATCAAAACGAACCTCGAAGAAACTCGCAGACAGCTGGCTCAGTACGAATCTCTCGGGGCTGAAATAGCCATAACCGACAAAAACATAAAATTGCTCTCGCAAAAAGTTGATTCGGTAACAGTCCGCGAAAAAGCCCTTGCCGATACCGTAGAGACATCGCGCAAGCGCGTTGAAGCGCTCAAGGCATCATATGCCGAGTCGCTCCGCAGCATTCGCCGGCAGAGACAGCTGTCATCGGCCACTACATTCATTTTTTCGTCACGCTCGTTCACAGAGGCACGCAAACGCATGCGATATCTGCGCGAGCTCGGCAACTGGCAGACCGAAAAAGCCTCAGATTTGCACAAAGAAGTGAAATTGCTTGAAGAGCGTCAGACCGAACTCGACTCTATGCGTCGCACTCTTTCAGCATCGCTTGCCGAGCTCAAATCGCAGAAGGCTAAACTCGTGAAGACCCGCACCCAGTCGGACGCGCTCGTGAGCAAGCTGCGCAAGCAGGGAAATCAGCTTAAACAGGCACTCAGCGAGCAGCAGGCCCGCACAAAGC
>RYWL01000001.1 GCA_003979155.1 Muribaculaceae bacterium | reverse complement strand
ACGACACTTGCGCGACAGCATCTCGCGACGGAAAGGAAAAGAAATATTCGACGGCCACGTGATTAGCTTCTCCGACGGTTCGTCGCTTGAGACATCGTCGGTGATATGGACTGCAGGTGTCGTTGGTGAGCCAATTGTTATTGAAGGTTCGGATGTAAAGCCGGGGCCAGGAGGCCGCTTCGTAGTCGATGAGTATAACCGCATTGAGGGTCTGGTCGATGTCTACGCCCTCGGCGATATAGCGCTGATGACATCGGAGCGCTATCCGCGTGGACATCCGCAGGTGGCACAAGTGGCAATACAGATGGGTCGCAATCTGGCCCACAATCTGAGCCGGCCCGAGAACCGGCGGCCTTTTGAGTACCGCGACAAAGGCAGCATGGCTACAATCGGTCGAAACCGTGCTGTGGTAGATATGGACAAACTTCATTTAAACGGCACTGTGGCATGGTTTGCGTGGCTTGTGGTGCATCTTATAAGCCTGCTCGGCTTCCGCAACCGTACGATAGTGTTCATCAACTGGATGTGGAGCTATTTCAATTATTCGGCAGGCTTACGCTTGCTTTTCCGACCGGGCCGTTATCCCGAACGTAAATACTGGAGCGAATGAAAAAAGAAGATTTCATAGCTGTTTTCAAGTCGTCGTTTCCCGATGGGGAAGCGTGGTGCAACTGGTTCTTTGCTACAGAGCCCGTAAAAGATGAAAATATATATCTGAGCTACGACGGCACAAAGGCTGCATCGGCCCTGCTTATGCAACCGTATCCGTTTTTGTACGAAGGCACCGTATTCGACAGTGGTTATATTAGTTGTGTGGCCACACGACCCGAGAGTCGCGCCAAGGGGCTTTCGCGAGATAATCTGCGCAAGGCTCTGAACGACGCGCGCGCAATAGGTTATGCAATGGCCGAACTTGTGCCTGCCGCCGACAGCCTTTATTATTTCTACTCGCGCGAGGGCTTTGCGACAGTCTTCTATGTCGACCGCGAGCGATATACCTCGCTCCACAGCTTTCCGGAGGGGCGCGGTGCTCTTGTTGAGCCCGGTTATACGCTGTTTCATGACCTTGAAGTGGAAGCCGGCTGCGGTATTCTGCACACAGAGGCCGACTATAGGCGCGTGCTCGAAGACATGAGCGTTGACGGCGGCTCGGTTGTGCTCGCCGCTACCGACGACGACGGCCACAGCGCTATGCTTTTCGCAGTCGATGCACCCGACGGCGGTGCGCTTGTGAAGTGTCTTATAGGGCATTCGAAATATGCGCGTCGTACCTTGCTTTGCGAGTTGCGGCGTCGTGTTGGCTCTCGCGACATAACGGTGCTGCGTCCGCCGGTGTCGGGCGATAAGGCGCTGATGCAACCCTATGGCATGATGCGCATTCTGAACCCCGAGTTACTGCTCGGTGCGCTCGCTGCCCGGCATCCGCAGCTGAGTATGAAGATAAAGCTCTCTGATTCGTTACTCTCCGACAACAGCGGTGTATATGAACTTGCCGAGGGCGTGTGTGTGAAAGATTGTGCTGCGGTTTCTGATTATAAGGTCGACCTCGACATTTCTGTCGACACTCTTGCCGGAATAATCTTCGGCAGCCACGAAATGGGTGAGATTTTCAATATTCCGGCAAGGCGGCCCTATATGTCGCTTATGCTCGATTAGCTTCCCGTGACGGACCGATAAAAAATAAGTGCGCGGCTTCACAGTCGCGCACTTACCCAAATTCATGTTTTGTTAATTATCACAGAATTTTAATATTAAATTATTATAATATTTCTGAGTCCATTTGTTCCTGCACCTGAGCGGCGAGGTCGGGGTCAATCATAATACGGCCGCAGTATTCGCAAACGATGAGTTTCTTGTGGCTCTTGATTTCGATTTGCTTTTGCGGTGGTATACGGTTGAAGCAGCCTCCACAGGCGTTGCGGTCGACAATCACAATGCCGAGGCCGTTGTGCACTTTGTCGCGGATGCGCTTGAAAGCGGTGAGTGTACGCTCGTCGATAGCGGGCTCGAGGGCTTTGGCTCGGCCGAGAAGGTTTTCTTCTTCGGTACGTGTCTCGCTTACGAGGTTGTCGAGAGTAGCTTTCTTTTCTTCAAGGAGCTGGGTCTGGTCGTCAATCGAAGATTTGATAGATTCGATTTCGGCGTTGAGATTGTCAATCTGGCGCTCGTAGTCTCCGATATTTTTTTCGCTGAGCTGAATTTCGAGCGTTTCGTATTCTATTTCCTTGGTGAGATTATCGAATTCGTGATTGTTGCGCACATTGTCGAGCTGCTGTTTGTAGCGGTCGATAAGGAGCTTTTTGTTTTCGATTTTGTTGATTTCATCAAGGCGGCGGGCCTGGCAGTTGTCGATTTCGCCCTGGAAACGCTCAATGCGAGAAACGAGGCCTTTGATGGTGTCGGAGAGGTCCTTCACTTCCTGGGGGAGCTCGCCGCGGATAGCGCGGATACGACGAATGTCGGAGTGGATGAGCTGAAGCTTGTAGAGTGTTTTAAGACGCTCTTCTACGGAGAGATTTTCGTTTTTGTGTTCTGTTGCCATATCTGTGTTACAGGTATTTTACCGGATTTTGTTCAATATCCGAGTAATCGACTGCAAAATTAGCAAATTTATTTTTAATAACCTTATAAAAGATTTGTTTTGCGCACGATTCGCTCTCAAAATGGCCTATGTCGAATATTGCCATTGGCGAAGATGCACACTCTGCGAAGTCGTGGTAGCGGATATCGGCTGTAATGTAGAGCTGTGCACCCGAAGCGGCGGCGGCCGGTATGAATTCGCCACCCGAGCCTCCGCAAAGAGCTATGCGACGTATGCGCATGTCGGGGCTGAAGTTTCCGCCGGCTTTAACGCATGGCACGCCGAAGTGCTCTTTGACAAGCGCAAGTATTTCGTCTCCCTTGAGGGGCGACTCAAGCTCGGCTACAACGCCGAGGCCGGTCGAGGTATCATCGCTGCGAAGCACCGATGTCTCGAAAATGTAGGCCGCCGAGCCGGGAGTAGAGGCGAGAGCCTCTTTCACTTTGCGGCATGCGTTTGTGCTGAGCGTCGCCGAAATCCTGCAGGCCGGGGTGCTGTCGAGGTCTATGCTTATGCCGTCGTTGTCGTTGCTGATTGACGATGATCTGATTGACGCTATGCAGCACGTCGAAGCTCCGTTGTCGAGCATTACGAGCTGCACGTCGTCGACAGCCTGCGGGGAGCAGATTACCGATAGCTTCAGCAACTCGGTCGGGGCCGGTGCAAGTGCTCTTATAACGCGTGCGCCGAGCATCCGGGCCATTTCGTATGAAATGCCTCCGCGCGTGCTGTCGAGGGCGGTGTGGCTTGAGTAGACCGCGATGCCCTCGCGAATGGCGGCTGCCACGGCGCGTTCGGCGACTGTGCGTCCGGTGAAACGCTTTATTCCCTTGAAAATGAGGGGGTGATGCGAGAGCACCAGATTGCGGCCGCGTCTTACTGCTTCGGCTATGATGTCTTCGGTCACATCCACGCAAAGAAGTGCCCCGGTGACTTCGCCGCCGGCCTCGGCCGGAAGGCCTACCTGCAGCCCGGAGTTGTCCCAGCTCTCCTGTAGTGAAAGTGGGGCATACTCCTCAAGCGCTGCTGTTATGTAGCTTAGTTTCATTTAGTTTCGCTAAGAACTACTTCGAGGTTAAGTTCGTCGAGTTGTTTCTGGTCGATGGGTGCGGGTGCGTCGAGCATCACATCGCGGCCGCTGTTGTTCTTGGGGAATGCGATGCAGTCGCGGATGCTGTCGAGACCGGCGAAGAGGCTCACCCAACGGTCGAGTCCATAGGCGAGGCCGCCGTGAGGGGGAGCGCCGTATTTGAAGGCGTTCATAAGGAAGCCGAACTGAGCCTGGGCTTTCTCGGGTGTGAAGCCGAGAATCTCGAACATTTTTGCCTGTAGCTTGCTGTCGTGGATACGGATTGAACCGCCGCCAACTTCGACACCGTTGATAACCATGTCGTAAGCATCGGCGCGAACGTCTTCGGGCTTGGTGTCCAGCAGAGGAATGTCTTCGTCCTTGGGATGTGTGAAAGGGTGGTGCATGGCCATGAGGCGCTGCTCTTCGTCGCTCCACTCAAACATGGGGAAGTCAACAATCCACAGGCAGGCGAATTTGTCTTTATCGCGAAGGCCGAGCTGGCGGCCAACTTCGAGACGAAGCTCGCACAGCTGCTTGCGGGTGCGCATGGCATCGTCGCCGCTGAGAATGAGAATGAGGTCGCCCGGTTCGGCGTTCATTGCTGTGCGGAGTTCCTGCAGCTGCTCCTGGGTGTAGAATTTATCGACACTCGATTTTACATTGCCGTTTTCTTCGACACGCGCGTAAACCATGCCCTTGGCGCCAATCTGCGGTTTCTTGACAAATTCGGTGAGCGCGTCGAGCTGCTTGCGGGTGTAGTGGGCAGCGCCTTTGGCATTGATGCCGCCGATATAAGCCGCATTGTCGAAAACACTGAAGCCTTTGCCTTTGAGCACGTCCATGAGTTCGACAAATTTCATGTCGAAGCGCAGGTCGGGCTTGTCGCTGCCGTAGTATTTCATTGCGTTGGCCCATGTCATGCGTTGCCAGGGCTCGTTGAATTCAATGCCGAGCATCTGCTTGAACAGATGTTTGGCCATGCCTTCGAAGAGCTCGATGATATCGTTCTGCTCCACAAAGCTCATTTCGCAGTCAATCTGTGTGAATTCGGGCTGACGGTCGGCGCGGAGGTCTTCGTCGCGGAAGCACTTCACTATCTGGAAGTAGCGGTCCATGCCCGATACCATGAGCAGCTGCTTGAGAGTCTGGGGCGACTGCGGCAGTGCGTAGAACTGTCCCGGATTCATACGCGAGGGCACCACGAAGTCGCGGGCGCCTTCGGGAGTGGAGCCGATGAGCATAGGGGTTTCGATTTCGAGGAAGCCTTTGCCGTCGAGGTAGCGACGCACTTCCATGGTCATGCGGTGGCGCAGCTCGAGGTTGCGGCGCACGGGATTGCGACGGATGTCGAGGTAGCGGTAACGCATGCGGATGTCGTCGCCGCCGTCGCTTTCGTCTTCAATTGTGAAGGGCGGAACTTCGCTGGTATTGAGTATGTTGAGCTCGTCGGCGATGATTTCGATGTCGCCGGTAGGGAGCTGCGAGTTCTTGGAAGTGCGCTCAGCCACTTTGCCACGGATTTGTATCACAAATTCACGGCCGAGGTGGTTGGCGGCGTCGTTGAGAGCGCTGTCGTGCTCGGTGTTGAACACCACCTGAGTGATGCCGTAGCGGTCGCGGAGGTCGACAAATGTCATGCCGCCCATTTTGCGTACGCGCTGTACCCAGCCGGCGAGAGTCACTTCGCGGCCGGCGTCGGCGAGGCGTAGCTCGCCGCAGGTATTGGTCCTGAACATTTTATGTGTGTACTTAAACTAGTTATACTTAAGTAAGTCGGTTTATTTGCCTGTTTTGGGCGACATGTCCATTGCGGGCTCTGGCGCAAGGCCGCGGTTGCGCAGGAGGGCGTCGACCGAAGGTTCTTTGCCGCGGAAGTTTATGTAGAGCTGCATGGGGTCTTCGCTGCCGCCTTTTTCGAGCACATTTTCTTTGAATTTGCGTGCTGTTTCGGGGTCGAAGATGCCTTTTTCCTTGAAGAGTTCGAAGCCGTCGCTGTCGAGCACTTCAGCCCACAGATATGTGTAGTAGCCCGAAGCGTAACCGTCGCTGCCGAATATATGCTTAAAGTAGGGCGAACGGTAGCGGAAGGTGAGTTCGGCCGGCATGCCGAGCTCTTCGGCTACTTGTTTTTCAAAAGCAGCCACATCGGTGTCGCCTTCGGGATTGAGCTTGCCATACTGGAGGTCGAGCAGTGCTGCACCTACGAGCTCGGCGGTAGTGAAGCCCTGATTGTGTGTGGCGGCAGCCTGAAGCTTGGCGATGAGTTCGTCGGGAATCACTTCGCCGGTCTTCCAGTGGTGAGCGTATGTGCGGAGCATTTCGGGTTCGAATGCCCAGTGCTCGTGAATCTGCGAGGGGAGCTCAACGAAGTCGCGGTCGACATTTGTGCCGGCCTGGCTTTTGAGGGGAGCGCGCGAGAGCATGCCGTGGAGGCCGTGGCCGAATTCGTGGAACATGGTCTCTACCTCGTCGATAGTGAGCAGTGCCGGGGTGTCGGCACCCGGACGCGAGAAGTTTCCTACATTATATATAACCGGACGCGACGAAGAGCCGTCGGGCTGACGCCACGAGCCTTTGAACTGGTCCATCCATGCGCCCTGACGTTTTGATGCGCGGGGGAAGTAGTCGGTCATGAAAACGGCGACGTGCTCGTCGTTGTTTGCATCTGTTACGTTGTAAACGGTAACTTCGGGGTAGTACTTGGGAGCGTCGGGTATTTCGGTGAATTTCACACCGTAGAGGCGTTCGGCCATATTGAAAATGCCGTTGCGAACCGAGTCGAGAGCAAAATACTGGCGCACGTCGTTTTCGTCGAGGTCATATTTCTGTTTGCGCACTTTCTCGGCGTAGTAATAATAGTCCCAGGGCTCGATTTTGATGCCGGCGCCTTCGGCATCGGCTACGGCCTGCATTTCGGCCACTTCTTCATGAACGCGCTTCACGGCCGGACGCCATATCTGCATGAGCAGGTTTTCGGCGTTTTCTGTTGTCTTAGCCATTACGTTGTCGGTCATGTACGAACCGTAATCCTTGAAGCCGAGGAGTTGGGCTTTCTTGGCGCGAACTTTGAGAATGTCGTTGATAATGGGGAGGTTGTTGTATTCGCCATAAGATGCGAGGTTGGTGTAACCCTTGTACATCTTTTCGCGCAGGTCGCGGTTGTCGGCAAACTGGAGCAGGGGCAGACGGCTGGGCGCGTGGAGTGTGAACACCCATTTGCCTTCGCCGAGGTTGCGGGCTTTGGCTTCGTCGGCAGCCTGGTCGATGCTCGACTGAGGCAGGCCGGCGAGTTCGTCGGCGTTGTCAACCACGATTTCAAATGCGTTGGTGGCATTGAGCAGATTGCGGTTGAATTTTATGTAAAGACCGGTGAGCTCGCTGTTGAGAGCCTTCAGCTCTTCTTTCTGTGCCGGTTCGAGCAGAGCGCCGTTGCGCGCGAAAGATTTATAGTAGTCCTCCACTGCGCGGCGACGGTCGGTGGGGAGGCTTTCGCGGTTTTCGTAGATGTGTTTGATGCGCTGGAAGAGAGCGTCGTCCATAGTCATCTCGTCGATAAACGAAGAATAACGGGGCTCGAATTCATCGCCGATTTTCGACATTTCGTCGGACGAACACGATTCGCTTAGGGCGAAATAAACTGTCGCAACCTTGTCGAGAATGTCGCCCGAGAACTCCAGCGGCATGATTGTGTTGTCGAACGTCGCTTCGTCGGGATTGTTTACAATCTCCTGAATCTGAGCCTTTTTCTGCTCGATTCCCGCTTCGAGTGCGGGCAGATAGTCGCTGTACTGAATCTGCTCGAAGGGCGGAATCTCATAGGGCGTGTCGTACTTGCTCAGAAACGGGTTCTGATGCTTTTCGGCGCAGCTTGCCAGACATACGGCTCCTGCGAGAGCCGCACCTGCTGCTGAAACTAAACTGATTTTCATATTGATTTTGCGTAGCTTGTTTTTGTGCGTAATTAGCAATCACAAAGTTACGCATTATTTTTCAAATATCGGTCTGGCGCGAACCATTTATTTTGAGACGATTCTTGCGCTCACAAAATCTTGAAATAATTTTCGATTTTTCAATGCCGATTTCTATCCGCTTTTACACAGGTGCTGAGGTGCCTGTGCTTGGCACTGTCTTACTTCTGCTGCTGTGCTGTCTGCTGCTTTTTGTATTTTTTGTAGGCTGTGGCCATGCGAGTGTGATAGCCACGGGATGCGTATGCCGGTCCGTTGTACAGTCGGGCGAATGCAGCCCAGTTTTTTGAGCGGAGGTGCTTGAGCAGGCCTGTATTGTTCATAAAATCGGCAAACATGCGGAGTTGCTCGTACTCCGACTTCGACATTTTTTCGACAAATGCCTCGCGGTTTGGAGCGCCGGCGAGTTTCCAGTTGAAGCCTCCGATCTGAAACAAGCCCCAGAATGTGCTCTCTATGGCAGCGATACTATCGATTGCCATTGCGGCATCGAGTCGCGCATGCTGAGCTGCCTGCTGGCTGCCGTATTTGCGAATGTCGACAGGCTTGAATGCCGGGCTGTCTTTGTATTTGCTGAGATTGATGCCGCGTCGAGCGGCTGCGCGGCGAAAGAGCGTGAGGTCGAAGTTGATAATGGGTTTGCCGTCGGTATGGAAGCCGCGGTGTGTTTTGCCGGTCTCTATTTCGACAATAGCCTTGATAGCTGCTGTCTCAACGTCAATTTCGCGTGCTATTTCCTCGAAATCTTCCTCGCGTAGAGGACCCGAGTGCGCGAAGGGGTCGGGAATGAAAGAAGTGTGGAGGGTGTCGTTCTCAATGATAATGAACGTACGTCCGAGAGAATCTTTTCCTCCCGGCGTACGTTCGAATATGAATATTGTGTCGCCGTCAATAGCCGATATTTTGTGCTTCTTCGAGGTGTGTACTGCGCACGCTGCCGTAAAAAAAACGGTAGAAGCGAGTATATATATCGGCAGACGTCTCACAAGGGGGCGTTTTAGTTTTTCAGGTCGGCTACTTTCTCAAGGATGCGGGTAAGCTGACCCCAGAAGCGCTCTACTGCAGGAATGTGCATGCGTTCGCTGGGCGAGTGCACATCTTTGAGTGTCGGGCCGAACGATACCATGTCGAGGTGAGGATATTTCTGCAGGAAGAGACCGCACTCGAGGCCGGCGTGAATGGCCATAACGGCAGGCTTGATGCCGTAGAGTTCCTCATAAGCGTCGCTTGCGATGTGCATGATAGTAGAGTTCATGTTGGGTGCCCAGCCGGGATATCCGTCGCCGTGTGTTACTTCGGCGCCGGCGAGTTTAAAGAGGGCTTCGACCTGATGTGCGATGTCCCATTTGCGCGACTCTACCGACGAGCGCTGCGATGTGGTGACGAGAATCTGGTTCTCTCCTTTCATTTTCACCGATGCGAGGTTGGTCGAAGTTTCTACGAGCCCTTCGATGTCGCGGCTCATAGATATAACTCCGTGAGGGGCGCAGTAGAGCGATTCGATGAGGCGAGTGGTGGTGTCGGAGTCGACAGCGTATTCGGGACGCTCGGTGGTCTGTAGGTCGAGTTTGAGAGTTGTCTCGAGTCCGGCGTATTCGTTTTCGATTTCAGCTACATATTTGTTGAACTCAGTCACTACCTGCTCTTTGTTCTTTACGTCTACGCCGAATACTGCATGAGCCGCACGGGGAATGGCGTTGCGTAGGTTGCCGCCGTCGATTTCGCAGAGCGATACTTCGTGATTCTGGCTGAGAGCGTAGAGGAAGCGAACGACGAGTTTGTTGGCGTTTGCACGGCCGAGGTGAATATCGCCGCCAGAGTGTCCGCCGAGGCCGCCGGAAACGTCGAATTTGAAGTAATGGAAGTCGGTGGGCGCGAATGAGCGCTTGTATGTGAATGTGCAGGTTGTGTCGACACCACCTGCGCAGCCTACGAATATCTCAGCGTCGTCTTCCGAGTCGAGGTTGAGCAGAATGTTGCCGGCAATCATGCCGTCGCCGAGGTTGTTGGCGCCGGTGAGGCCTGTTTCTTCGTCGACGGTGAAGAGAGCTTCCACGGGTCCGTGAACGAGGTCTTTATCGACCATTACGGCGAGCGAAGCAGCCATGCCGATACCGTTGTCGGCACCGAGTGTGGTGCCGTCGGCGCGAAGCCATTCGCCTTCTACGATAGTGCGGATGGGGTTGTTTTCGAAGTCAAAGTTTTTGTCGTTGCTTTCGCAAACCATGTCCATGTGCGACTGGAGCACAACTGTGGGAGCGTTCTCTTTGCCGGGAGTGGCTGGCTTGAACATAGCCACATTGCCGATAGCGTCGGTTTTTACTTCAATACCGTTTTTAGCGGCGAAATCGAGAAGGTATTTGCGTATTTTTTCCTCTTTTTTGGAGGGGCGGGGCACTTGGTTTATTTCGTCGAAGATAGAAAAAACCAAAGCCGGTTTCAGGTCTTTTATGGTCATTGTCGTGTATGTGAAAAAAGAATGTCTTAAAGTCTAATAAAGTTTTAGCCGTTAAAAAGAATGTTAAAAAACAATCTTTTGGCCCTCTAAATTACGAAATAAAATCGGTACGTCAAAAAATGAGGGATTATTTTGCTTATATTTGCAACGTCGTTGACAAAAACAGCAATGAAAACAGTAGTTCTGACAATGATTCTGCTTCTCATCTGCGTTGTGCTTCTTGGCATTAAAGTGCTCTTCGTCAAAGGAGCGCGTTTTCCGAGCGGTCACACCGCGTCGCTCCGCAGAAAGGGCATAGGATGTGCCACGGGGCTTCACGACAAGGCTGTCGGCGACCATTGATGCTATAATTTTTATATAACTCGATAATGAAAAGACTGTCATTAACAGTAAAAACTCTCATTGCCGCAGCACTGGTTCTGTCGGCATCTTCCTGCTCTGAAAAGGCAGCCGAGACAACCACTCCGGCTGCGGTTGAAACTTCCGAAGCGGGCAACGCCGGGGAAGCTGCACCTAAATCGAATATCCGCTACATTGATGCCGATTCTGTAATCAGCGCCTACACTCTCGCTCAACAGCTCTTTGCCGAGCAGCAGCGCGAAGTGAACAAAGTGCAGCAGTGGCACGAATCGAAGCAGCGCGAGCTCCAGTCGCTGGCCAACTCTATCAGCCAGAAACAGCAGAACAACGTATATCTCTCGCAGGCCTCTATGGAAGCCGATGTGCAGAATTTCCAGAAAAAGGGCGAGGAAGCCGACCGTTACCTCAACACGCAGCAGCAGCGTCTGACAAACAGCGAGCTTCAGATTCGCGCACGTCTTTCCGACTCTATCACAAGCGCCGTGCGCGCCTACAACGCCACTCGCGGCTATGATGCAATTCTGCTCCGCGAAGCCGGTGTATATTTCAATCCTGCTCTTGATGTCACCGGTGAGATTATCGCTATTCTCAACAGCCGTGTACAGGGCGAAAAGAAATAAGCCTCATCAGAGGTTTTACCGTAAAAATTATTAAGATATAAATATTGCCGAAAATCGTCGCTTCTGTCAGGAGCGGCGATTTTCTTTAAGGAGCACATTGTATTTGCGCAGCATCATGGCCGGGTGATACGACTGCTTTGCAAAGCGCAGGCCCGGGTCGCCGGAGTCGTCCTCACGGTTGATATATGTTATGCCGGGGTGGCGTGAGAGCATATACCGTGCGAAATAGTTGTTTATAGTTTCACCCGCGCCCGAAACGCTGTGCTTCATTTTTTCGATATGAAGCACAAGGGTGTCGCCACAGACTTCTCCGGCAGTGAACGCCACAATGCGGTTCTGGCCGTCGCGAAGGGCGGCGCCTTCAAAGGGGTAGTCGTCGAAGTTACGTAGCACATCGAGCACTTGTTCGCGTTCGAATTCGGCCATTACCGGGTCGGCTTTATCGCTTTCTATGCCGAGATTTTCGAAGAACTCGATTGTTTCGGGCAGTGATTCGCTGTCGAGCGGCACGAGCCTGCATCCGGGGTTGTCGGCTTCGAAGCGGTGCACATGGTTGCGTTTTTTGCTATACTTCTTGCCGCAGAGCCCGGCGAGGTCTGATGCAAGATAAATGTAGTCGGCCCAGTCGGTGAGCTCCGTTGTCTCGGCGGGTCCGAGCGCGAGGAGTTCGTCGAGCCTGTCTTCGGGCACGGCGGTGAAAAGCGGGTCGAGGCGATGCATGTAGCAGTAGTGCTTTATCATGTCTACGCTCTCTGCGAGCGGAATGTTGCCCGTGGGCATTGCAAACGACGGTCGGCGCGAGATGTCCTCGCTCAGGCCTTTGATGAAGAGGGTGTCGTCGACAATACACTGTTCATAGCCAAAGTATTGCACCCATAGAAGTATGCCTCCGGCGGTATAGTCGCACGAACGCGAGCATGTGTTGTTAAGTATCCTGGTCAGCGCCGGTGCGTCGGAGAGGGCGACGGGTTCGAAGTGGAGTTCGCCCGGCAGGGTGATTACTTCGCTCCGCGGTATATAGTTGTTTGAAAAAGTTCTCATAAATAAGCAGCAGTTGAGGAATGTGGCAGGGGAAAGTATATAACAACGAAGACGGCAGCCATATTATTGGCTGTTGTCTTGGTTCCTAATCTTAAGGAGTATGTCAGTTGATTTCTGCGGTCTGACCGGGCTTGTGCAGACAGTACATCACAGTTCGCTTGCGTATATCTTCAGGAATTTTGTAATCCTCGAAGTCGCAAGCCATGTCGTAATCGCCGTTGAAGTGCATGGGGAAGAAATTGCCCACGTTGATAGCCTTGAGGAATTGTTCGGCTCCCTCGGCGCAGCACGAGCCGAGTCTTACGTCGACGGGGAAGAAAACCACATCGATTTTAGGTGCCACTTCGGCAATATTGTTCACGATTACGGTGAATGCCTCTGCTGCTTTGTGCACTTCGCTGTCGGTGCTTTCTTCTTTCCAGTGCCAGTTGTTGAGGTCGCCGGCATGGAAAATTCTGTATCCGTCGGGCATTGTTACGAGATAGCTGACACCTCTGTCGGTGGAGTCGAAAGCCCTTACGTTGATGCTGCCTACAGAAATATCATCGCCCGGACGCATCCAGTCGGCAGGAATATCGTCGCGCACGTCGCGGCCCGGGAGTTCATCGGGGAGTACATAGAGACGTTTGTGCGATTGTGCGAGATTGAAGATATCTTTATTGTAATGGTCTTCGTGAATATGTGAAACGAAGAAAACGACCGGTTTGTCGGGATGATGCTCAAGAGCTTTCTTTACGCTGTGAGCCGGGTCGATATAATAGTCGAAAATAAGAAAAACATCAGGAGTTTCTACCATGAAACCCGAGTTGCCCAGGTGAGTGATTTTAGTTGCCATATCAGTCGTAGTTATTAATTCTGACTTTCAGACCATCGTAGGCAAGTGTCACATTTTTCGGAAGTTGAATGACTGTTACTTCGTGGAGCCCTATCTCGTGGCTCATGTGGATTAGGTATGCCTTACGAGGCTTTGTCAAATTAATAACGCCGAGGGCGTGGCTTAAGTTCTGATGAGAGGGGTGCTCTTCGTGACGGAGGGCGTTTATAACAAGAGTGTCGATACCCTTGAGCCGCTGCAGGGTGTCGTCGGGTATCTGCGATGCGTCGGTGATATAAGCCACCGGGCCTATGCGGTAGCCGAGTATCGGAAGTCGGCCGTGAATTATTTCGAGCGCCTCGACATGCAGCTGTGTGTTGCCGGCGCCCGTTTCGAGAACGAATTCATCACCAGGCTTGATTATCCGCAGGTCGAACTGCGGCACGCCCGGATATGGATTTTCGCGAAAACAATATGGCACGCGGTCGCGTAAATCCTGCGCTACATCGGCCCGGCAATACACCGGAAAGTGCCGGCCGGGAAAAGTGTGTGTATACGGGCGCAGATCGTCGATGCCGCCAACGTGGTCGTAGTGGCTGTGAGTGAGCAATACGGCCGCGAGGTCGGGAGAGCCTTCGCGGAGCATCTGTTCTCTGAAGTCTGGGCCACAGTCGAGCAGAACAGCCGGAGCCTGCTCATCGCTCTGCAGCATGGCCGAGCAGCGGAGCCTGTTGTCGCGAGGGTCGGCCGAGGTACACACTTTGCACTTGCATCGCAATTGCGGTACGCCGGTCGATGTTCCTGTGCCGAGAAAGGTAAGTATCATTGTCTGAACCGTGTAAGGTAGCCGTCTTCAAAAATGAGATATACGCCGTCGGTGTAGCTCCAGCGCTCTACCATGCCGCCGTGAGTGGGAACACGTTCCACCGACGGCGGGGAGCCCAGCGCGAGACGGCACTCCACTCTCGTCATGTTTTTCTTAATGCGCGAGCGAATGATGTACTCCCATACATCGTCCTGAATTTCGGGATGACGTTTGCGTGGATTGTCGAAGGCGAAGAGGTTGTCGAAGGCACGAGAGCCGTTGCGGCCCATATACAGCATAAATTCTTTGCCGGCCATGCCTGCCGCTGCGGCGAGTTTGCTGTCGACCACTGAGAAGCATACGGCGGCAAGAAAATTCTCGTCGCCCGGCACAACGCTGTCTACGCGCACTTCTATGTGCCTCAGTCCGTTGACGGCAGAGCGCGAAGCCGGGTCGTACCATGAGGGCGTGCGCACGTAGAGCCGTTTTCCGGTCATGGCATCGTTGATGCGGCAGACCATGTCGAGGTCGACTGCAAATGGAATGTCGAGAGTCTCGAGAGTGTCGATGCGCTCCTGAGTGAGACCCGGAACGCGATAATAGAGGCGGCGGCCGTCGTCGGTGCGGAATGTGATTTCGCCGGCGTCGTCTCCTGTGAGGCTTGTGGCACCTTTCACACTCTCAAAGAAAATTTGATGTCCTTTAAGCTTGTCGGTGTTTTCAGAGGCAGGAGTGAAGATAAGCGCAATGCGGTTGTTGGCAACAAGCCATTTGCGGCCCGGCTGCCATTGCGAGGGAGCCACGGGCTTGATGTCGGACAGAAAAAGCTGCTCGGAGGTCACTTCGGCGGCCTGCTGGCGCTGAACGTCGGCCTGTCGGATGCGAGGAGTGCTCTCGACGCCCGTGAAGCATCCCCCGGCTCCCAGAGCGAGAGCCGGCAGGATGAAGATAAGCAGGGCGCGAGACAGTCTCATTTGGCGGTGTCGGGCGTTATGCCGAGGTTGTGATAGATGAAAGAGTAGAGGTCGGTGTATTCGTCGACTACTTTTGCCACGGGCTTGCCAGCGCCGTGTCCGGCTTTGCTGTCGATGCGTATAAGCTTGGGCGCATTGCCGGTGTCGGCAGCCTGAAGGGCTGCGGCGTATTTGAAGGAGTGAGCCGGCACTACTCGGTCGTCATGGTCGGCGGTCGTGACCAGAATAGCCGGATATGGAGTTCCGTCGTTGCTGATGTTGTGCACGGGCGAATAGCTGAGCAGGTATTCGGCCATTTCCTTGCTGTCGTCGGCGGTGCCGTAGTCGGGCGCCCAGTTCCAGCCGATTGTGAAGAGGTGGTAGCGCATCATGTCCATTACGCCGACACGCGGAATGGCGACTTTGAACAGGTCGGGCCGCAGATTGACGGTCGCACCAACGAGTAGGCCGCCGTTGCTGCCGCCCTCGATGGTGAGGAGCTCGGGTGTTGTCCAGTTCTGGTCAATCATATATTCGGCAGCGGCGATGAAGTCGTTGAACACATTCATTTTCTGCTGCTTTGTGCCTGCCACATGCCATGCTTCGCCGTATTCGGCGCCCCCGCGGAGATTGGCCTGTGCATAAATACCGCCGTTTTCGAGCCAGAGCAGACGGTTTGCGTTGAACGAGGGGTTGAGAGTCACATTGAAGCCGCCGTAGCCGTAGAGATATACGGGGTTCTTGCCGTTGCGCTCAAGGCCTTTTTTGTAAGTGATGAACATAGGCACTCGGGTTCCGTCGGCCGAAGAATAGAACACCTGCTCGGTGATGTAGTCGTCGGAGTTGAGGCCGTTTATCTCTGTCTGGTAGAAAGGCACGCTTTCGCTTGTGGCGAGGTCATAGTTGTATACGGCTGCCGGATAGACGAATGACGAGAAAGTGTAGTATACGTCGTCGTTGTCGCGCGAGCTCGAGAAGCCCACGGTGCCGTATGTGGGCAGCTTTATTTCTTTGAGTTCGTTGCCCTTGAGGTCGTAGAGGTATGCGTGGTTCGAAGCGTCGCGGTCATACACGGCAATGAAATGGTCTTTGCCGGCGAACTGCACTGAGGTGAGCACACCGCCTTCGGGATCTTCGGGAATGATTTCAATCCAGTCTTTGCGAGCCGGTTTTGCAGGGTCGACAAGCACGAAGCGGTTGCGGGGAGCTCCGGCCGATGTGAAGAGATAAATCTTGCCGTCGACCATGCCGATAATTTCGTTGGAGAAGTCCTGCGAAGTTTCAATATCGACCCACGGCGAGTTGCCGTTGCGCACTTTGAGCGAGTTGCCGAGCCCCTGTCCGCTGGCGCTTACAGCGAGCATGCGACCTTTGTCGCCTACAGTGGCATGGTGGAAGAAGAGTGGCTGGCTATTGTCTTCGTAGGCAACGATATCTTCGCTCTGAGGCGTGCCGATTTTGTGGTAATATACTTTGTGATATTCGTTTGCGTTACTGAATTCTTTTCCGGCTTCGGGCCGGGCGTATGCGCTGTAGTAAAAACCGTTGTCTTTCCATGCCGCGTCGGTGAACTTGGCCCACTCTATATGGTCGGGCAGGAGCTCTTTAGTAGCGGTGTCCATAACGTAAATTTCGGTCCAGTCGGAGCCTGAGCGCGAAATGGTGTATGCCGTATACTTTCCGTCCTTGCTCATGAAAATGCCGGTGAGGGCTACTGTTCCGTCGTCGCTTAGGGCGTTGGGGTCGAGAAAAATCTCGCCTTCGGCATCGGGCGCGTCGGCACGATAAATTATTGCCTGATTGTGGCTTCCGTCGTTTGCCGACCAATAGTATTTTCCGTCTTCGCCTTTCCATGGCGCACCGCGGCGGGCAAAGCGGTTGAGGGCGTCGAGTCGGTCATGAATTTTGCTGCGGAAAGGAATCTGCGACAGATAATTCTGAGTAATTTCGTTCTCTGCCTCTACCCAGGCCAGAGTGGCGGCCGCTGTGTCGTTTTCAAGCGGACGGTATGGGTCGGCGACTACGTTGCCGAAAACTTCGTAAGTTGTGGAGTCGGAGGGGGCTTCGGGATAGGCGATTTTTGCCTGATGTCCCGAGCAAGAACCTAATAGCAAAGCCATTGCAACAAAAGGAATGAAACGCATATTATTGTTGATTTTATTATTTCTGAGCATAAGTGTGGACATCGAGTTGTGGGAAGGGGAATGAAATGCCGGCTTTTGGCAGTTCGTTGTAGAAACGTTCGTTCATGGCAAAATATACGCCCCAGAAATCAGAGGTTCGGGTCCATGCGCGCACAGTGAGGTCGACGCTGCTTTCGCCGAGATTCGATACGTTCACCGTAGGGGAGCAGTCGAGCGGCACGGCAACAAAAGGATGAGGCTTGTGGTCGGCCGGCGATGCGGTGTTTTGGATGATTTTTTTCTTGCCCGAGAACAATCGGCGCAGGAACGAAGTATTCTTTTCTGTGTTATCGGTTGTGGTTGTAGACTGTGCGTCGGAGCCCATTGTATGTTTTAGTTCTTCGGCACGTTTTTCGCGGTCGACATCGATATATTTTTCAACCACTCTGTTGTCGGAGCGGAGTATGCCGAGAATGCAGTTGCGGGCATTTTCGACGCTGTTGCCGTAGCTAATACCAATTGTCCAGTCGACGCGCCGGTATTCTTCGCGCGAGTAATTGTTGATAGAGCCGGTGGAGAGGCCGCCGTTGGGGATGATAATGGCCTTGTTGTCGCCTGTGGTGATAATGGTGTGGAATATCTGGATTTCGTGAACGGTGCCCGAATAGCCCTGGGCCTCGATGAAATCGCCGATTTTATACGGCTTGAGAAGCAGTATGAGCACGCCGCCGGCAAAGTTCTGCAGAGTGCCGCTCAGAGCCATGCCTATGGCGACGCCGGCAGAGGCGAAAATCGCAATGAATGACGATGTATTGATGCCGAGGATGCCTATTACTATCACTATCACGATGAAATACAGCACAATGCGCACCATGCTCAGTATGAAGGTGGCGAGAGAGCGGTCGAGCTTGCGGCGCTCAAAAATCGAGCTGACGAAGTTGTAGAGCTTGTTTATTATCAGTCGGCCTATATAGAAAACTACGATGGCTATTGCCAGATTAATGGCAAAAGTCACCATGGTGTTCACGAGTTTGTCGACAAGCTCGTCGAAAGGCAACGACTTGAGCATAGCCGTTTCTTCTTTGATTGTAGGAATAGAATCGGTGACAGTTGTTGTCAACCCGGGAATCTGGAGCAGGTTCATGTCGGTTAGTTAAGAGAAAGTTTCGAGGCTACGTCGAAGTACCAGGAGAGTGTATTGTAATTATATTTGAAAATGTCGGCCTCGCGTTTGAGCAGATATGTCGACATGCCGCTGTGGTGCTGCAGCGAAATCGAATTCCAAATCTTGTCGGTGTTTGCAGCATATACCACACAGCCGTTCATAAGCTTTGTGAAGTCGTTGTGGAGATTCTTTGCGCCTTCGAAGCGCTCGTTGCCGTCGGCGTCGATGCAGAGCGCGGTTATGTATTGGCCGAAATCGTAAAACGGAAAAGAGTTCACGTTGGTGCTGAAGCGCTGCGGCACGAAATCGGCCGGATATGAAGTTGACGCCTTGGTGTATATTTCGGCACATAGCCGGCCTAGGTCGCCGAGATATTGAGTGTCGATTACCGACATGGTGCATGTGCGGTCTATGGGGCTGCTTTTGCTATTGAAATACTCAAAAGTGTTTTTGGCGGCCTGTATCAGATCTGCGGAGCCTTGTCGGAAGAACGATGAGAGATTGAGATGATATGGCATGCCGTCGACAGGCAGCTCTGTCACGCTGCCTGCAATCACCGGTGCGGTGTTGCGCATTTCGTAGAGTGTCTCTACCGACATCATGAAGCAACAGTCGAAGTAGATAAAGCTGAAATTCTCGTCTTCGAGCACACGTGCCAGAGTGGTCACATTCATGCATTTGCCTCCAGATTCCGAGCCGAAAGAACGCTGTCCGGTGCTGTCGGCCGGGTCATCGATGCCGTTCTGAAGCCAGCCGGTGCCGTGGCTCCATAGAATGAGCCCGTAGTCGTTGGCCGGCGCAAGGTGTTGCATGTCGTTGTATACTTCACGCATGCGTTCGCTCGTCACCGACAGGGGAGTGGCGGCATAGGTCTTGAGCACGGTCTGTGTGCCGTTTTTTATTTCAGAGAGGGTGATTCCGTCGGGGTTGGAGCTATATACGAGCAGATGAGCGTTTGCAGGAATTGCACCGGCAATCTTTGAGCCGATGAGCATTTCGCGTATGTCTTCTGCTGCATAAGTCGAGAGATTGTTGTTCGCGACCTGATATACCAGAACCGTGCGCGAGGCTGTTGGAGGTTTGGGCTCATCATGCTTGCCGCATGCCGTAAAGACAAGCGAAACGGTGGCAACGAGCCATATTGCGATGTGTTTGATAATTTTGTGTGACATAATTCATACAAAATTACAAAAAATCTTACGCTTCGGCTCTGTCTTTAATTCTATTTAACTTGCGCATAATCATTATTGATAAACTCCATGGCCTTGTCGAGGGCGAGTTGAGAGTAATAGGAGTCGCGAAGCCTATGTCCGGTTTCGGCGGCGGCGTTGCGCATGGCAGCATATTCTTCACCGGTGAGTGCGGCAAGGCGCTCCGGAATTTCTGCCAGAGAATCGACGCAGATGCCGATGTTGTTTTCTTCGGCAAATTTGCGCATGCCCATTTTGCTCCAGAGTATTACAGGCAGGCCGGCGCAAAGATACGACGACATTTTATAAGGCGAGTTGTAGCGGAGATAGTTGCCGAAAGCGCCGCTGCAGCCGTCGATGCTGTCGCCGTCCCACACGAGGCCGAAATCGTAGCCGGAAATTCGGTCGAGGAGTTGCTCAGGCGAGCACGTGCCGCGATAGTCGAGCGACTTGTTTTCTTTCATTCTCTTGGAGATGCCGTTGCCGAAGGTCATGATTTTCACGCCAGTGTCTGAAAAATCTATTTTCTCGAGGAAGGGTGCTTTGGCAAGGTTTCCGGCAAACACAATATTGAACGAACCGTGCGGGCTGTCGCTTGGCTTGGGCTCGAGTTTATTGTCGAGGGCATAGTCGAAAATACCCAAATCGATTATTTTGCGTTCGCCGGCAGCCGGAATATTGCTTTCAATCCATTGGTGCATGTTGTCGGTGTGCGCAATTATTGCATCGGCATTTTCAAGCAGATTGTGGCAGTAGTCGAAGCCGTGGCGAAGCTTTTCGAGGTCGTGAATGAGTATCACGGTCTTGGGGCTCTTTTTCACCACTTGTTTGAAAAGCAGGTCGCTCAGACCGATGATGCCCGGATATTGGATTGCTACGGTGTCGCCTTTTTTTATGCGCAGACCGGAGATTATATAAGATAGTATGTTCCAATATTTTGTAACGATAAAATATCGCGATTTGATAGCCGGCAGACCTATGTTTTTGAAGCCGTTTCGCCGGAGTACGGCCTCGAAATCGGTAGTCGGTTTCACCGAGGCGTCGCACGCGGCTTTGTATGAGATGGCGATATAATATTTGTTCATAAATTATTCCTTGTTGAAAAGATTCATGACGGCGGCGATAATCGGGGCCATGTCGTAGTATCTGTACTCGGCGAGGCGACCTCCGAAAATCACGTTTTCCTCGAGCGCGGCGAGTTTACGGTATTTCTCGTATATGGCCTGGTTTGCAGCGTCGTTCACAGGGTAGAAAGGCTCCATGCCCTCTTGCCACTCGGTGGAGTATTCGCGCGAAATGACGGTGTGCGGATTGTCGTATACCGCATTCCCGAAAGCCTCGAAGTGCTTGTGCTCTATAATGCGTGTATATGGCACATCGGCCGAGGTGTAGTTGATTACGGCATTGCCCTGGAAGTTTGGTTCGTCGAGCACTTCGGTCTCAAAGCGGACGGTGCGGTATTGGAGCTGTCCGAAACGATAATCATAAAACTCATCGATTTTGCCGGTGAACACAATTTTGTGAGCAAGCGACTCCCAGTATTTGCGGTCGGAGAAGAAATCTGCGCCGAGCCTTACATCGGACTCGGCGAGTAGTCGCTCGGTGAGTTGGTTGTAGCCTCCTTGGGGTATGCCCTGATAGCTGTCGCTGAAGTAGTTGTTGTCGAATGTAAGACGCACCGGCAGGCGTCTGATGATGAATGCCGGCAAATCGGTGCATCGGCGTCCCCATTGCTTCTCGGTATAGCCTTTGATGAGCTGTTCGTAAATGTCGCGGCCTATGAGCACCAAAGCCTGCTCCTCGAGGTTTCTCGGCTCGTTGACTCCGTCGGCTTTCATGCGCTCAATGGCCTCGCGGCGCTGCTCGTCGAGCCTCCGCATAGCTTCTGAGGGAGTCTTCACACCCCACATGCGGTAGAAGGTGTTCATGTTGAACGGCAGATTGTACATATTGCCGTCGGGTGCTACTGCCACCGGACAGTTGGTATAGCGGTTGAACGGGACTAAGGAGTTTACAAACTCCCACACCTTGCGGTCGGATGTATGGAAAATATGAGCGCCATACTGATGCACGTTTATGCCTTCGACCTTGCTGCAATAGATGTTTCCGCCGGCATGCGGTCGCTTGTCAATCACAAGACAGCGTTTGCCCTGTTTCGTGGCGAAATGCGCGAAGGTGGCGCCGTAAAGACCGCACCCCACTATCAGATAGTCATATTTCATATTTTCCATGTCCGGTCAATCGATTATTTTGGAGAGTTTATAGCTGCCGGCGGTATACTCTTTTGACAGTGTTTCGCCCGGCAGGGTTACTTCGGCCACGCAGCCTTGCGGCACGGTGAAACTCCAGTTCCAGCGGTTGTTGTCAAATTTCCAGCTGCTTTTGATTTTACCGGCGGCGGAGTCATACTCGGCATTTACGAAGCCGAGGC
Source organism: Muribaculaceae bacterium (assembly GCA_003979155.1). Lineage (GTDB taxonomy): Bacteria > Bacteroidota > Bacteroidia > Bacteroidales > Muribaculaceae > CAG-873. The sequence goes on along the minus strand of RYWL01000001.1, from coordinate 47,657 downwards.
GTCGGTCGGGCATGGGTTTCATAATGATGCGTTTGAAGCCGGGAGCCGAGGTGTCGGAGCTGATTCCGGCAGCTGTTTTCCACAGCCACTCGCACACGCAACCGTAGGCGTAGTGGTTGAAGCTGTTCATGCCGCTCGGGCCCATGCCGTTTTCTTTGGTATAGCTGTTCCAGCGCTCCCAAATTGTAGTTGCACCGTTGTCGACGGAGTAGAGCCAACTGGGGTTCTTACGCTGGAAAAGAAGCTCGTAGGCAATGTCGGTCATGCCGTTGTCGGAGAGTGTGGGCATAAGTATGGCGGTGCCGAGGAAGCCGGTCTGGAGGCAGTTGTCGTGTCGGGCGAAATTTTCGCGCAGACGCTCGATAGTATTCTTTTTGGCCTCGCCTTCGACAAGTCTGCCTCGTAGAGCGAAGAGCGCCGGTGTCTGCATAGTGTTCAGAATGTCGGTTTTGAACGAGCCGTCGGCATTCAGAAAATTCTCTTGTATATACTCGCGGGCGTTTACAGCCATTTCTTCAAAGACGGAGCTGTCGCGACTTGTGGCACGAGCCATGTCGGCCATCATTTCGGCATCCATGAGCCAATAGCAGGCGCTGAGATAATTCCAGTACACATATGCATCGCTGCGCGTGCGCCAGTTGCCGTTTTCGCTTAAGAGGTCTTCGTGACGATACTTAGTGCTGTTGATGTGGTGCATATATCGCTCCATGGCCTCCCAGTTCTGATTCACGATATCGGTGTCGGCAAACTGTTTCCATACCACCCACGGAACAATCACAGCCGCGTCCGACCAACCGAGGCGACACATCTCGTTTCCGTACTGTGCAAGAGGAGCAACGCCGGGGAAACCGCCCTCGCGGCCCTGACTGTCGCGCATGTCGCGCATCCATTTGTGGAAGAAGTCACGTGTGTTGGCAAAGAATGTTCCTGTCTCGGAGAAAACCTGGGTGTCGGCCGTCCAGCCCAGACGTTCGTTGCGCTGCGGACAGTCGGTAGGCACAGAGAGATAATTGGAGCGCTGCCCCCAGATGGTGTTGGATATGAGCTTGTTGATGAGGTCGTTGCCGGTGACGAGAGTGCCGGTCTCAAGTCTTTCTGCAATCGACGATACGGGAATGGAATATATGCTTTTGATGCGTACGGGGCTGTCGGCGGTGAGTGATATGTAGCGGTATCCGAAGAACGAGCACTCGGGGCGATAGGCCGACCAGTTGTCGTTGTTGCCGAAAGTATATCGCATTACGAACGAATTGTCGGCATCGCGGAGATTCAGGCGGTGTCCGCTACCTTCGGGGCCATCCATACCACGGCTGTGTGCGCCGTTCCCGTCGTTGAGAAGCTCTGCCGGCAGACATGTGAGTACGGTGCCCTCTGCCGCGGAGAATTCAAACTGGGGCACGGCGGCGCAGTTCTGACCGAAGTCTACCACAAGTGTTTCGCCGGGCTCGAGATTTATTATCTTTCCTGGCTTGAATTCCTTCACTTTCACCACCGTTCCGTGGTGACTGTCGTCGTTGCTGGTCACTCCTTTCCATGTGTATGCTTCCACCGGTTTGATGGCGAGGTCTTCGCGGAGATATACTTCGGCACCGTCGCTGGGATAAATGTCGCCGGGAAATTCGGAGTTCACCTCAGGTTTCGACATGTCGGCAGTGATGCCGTGCACCGGGTTTATGCGAGCGTCGTATTCCTCGCCGTCGAAAATGCCTGCATGTGTCACCGGTCCGCCGATGCATGCGCGCCAGTCGTTGGTGTTCGACCCGATGTATTCTTTAGAGCCGTCGGAAAAAGTGAGCTCGAGCACCCCACGGAAAGCAGTTTTTTTGCCAATCATGCCGTTGTGGTGCTCGGGAGTGATGATTTTGTCGCCCCACCAGCCCGGAGTTACCTGCACCGACAGTGTGTTTGATGCGCCGGCATCGGTGTTGAGGGCATCGGTGATATCGTAGGTGAACGACAGCTTTGTCTTGGCGTAGTGTGTGAAGCCGGGCTTAAGTATTTCGGCTCCGATTGATTTGCCGTTTACGTAGAGATTGTAAACTCCGAGGCCGCTTGTCATCCAGCGTGCGCCCGTAAGTTTCTTGTTATTTTTAAACTCCGTAACGAACCATGCCGCACCGTCGGCAGAGCGCTGGTTGTTTCCCGTGATGCTGCCGCGCACAATCGGTGCGTCGGCAGCCGAAATCCACTGAGAGTGGCTCCATGCGCTGTTGTCGAGAGCTTCGGTGCGCACACCTGCTTCGTTATGCTTTTGCGGTTGAGCTCCATATGCCGGAGAGGTCAGCAACAATACTGCGGCCGCTAAGGTGAGATAAGGTGCGAAATGTCTTTTCATAGTCGATTGGTAGTTGGTCCTATAGGATGCGATGAAAAAAACTCATCGTTTGACAAAGGTAGTAATTAAAATGTGATTGTTGCTGCCCTTGAGTGAAAAAAGGTGTGACCGCAAAGTCAGAATTCATACGATAAAGAGATGAAGGCGCCCTGCATGGATGATATTACGGGATAAAACTGCTCGAATGATTCGCCCCGGTATCTGAGGTGACGGTACTGGCTGTAGATATCGAGGTTCGATATGAGGTAGCCGGCCGTGGCATGAAGCTGGTCGATTTTGGCGCTGATGCCGATGCGCAGCTCCGCGGCGAACCACTGCCCGCCGTGTGTGCTGATATATTCGTATCGTGTTATGTGTCGGTGCAACACATTCTCAATGCATACGCGCTGATATGGAATGTTGAGCATTACGCTAGGCTCGACGAAAAGCGACCACCGTGTAGCTTTTATGCCTATCGAAGGAGTCTTGACGATGAAAGACGGGCGCAGATAGATGTTCGACGGTTTGTTGTCTTCTTCGTCGATGTTCCATCCGTCGCCCGAAGCCCAACCGTCTTCAAAGTAGTTTTTCCAATAGCCCACTGAGCCGCCGATTCCAAAATTGGGAGATACCATATAGTGAAATCCCCATTCAACCGAATACGAGTAGGCCGAAGTCAGGCTTGCGCTTACAGAAATCCTGTGGCGCAAGGTTTCGTTTCCGGCTCGGATTCCGGACTCGGACGCGTCGGGAAGACTCAAATCAGGTGAGTGTGCGAATGAATCGAGTTTGGTGCTTTCTCCGGTGGCTGAGTCATGGGTTTCGGGAGTTGAGATCCGGTCGATAAAAGCGTCGTCGGCAATACACCCCATCCGATTGGCACTTGCGCAAAAGGCAACAGCTGCGGCGAAAAGTGCGAGTAAGTGTTTTTTCATATGTTTTAGGTTAAAGTTTTATGATTGTAAGGAAGACTCCCTGAGGCGGCTTGCCGTGCAGCCTACGCAAAGGTAGGTATTTTGTATTGTATGCCGCATGATTTGTCCGGAATTTTTCGTTTGGGGCGGAATAAATAATAAACAGAGGTGTAAAGAGAACCTGGCAGAAACAAAAACAGTTTTTTTATTCTGCGGCTATGGAAATATCGCGATTTTTAACTAAATTTGCACCAACTGAGCAACTCACATCACATGGAATTCTCAATAGACAATTTCACTCGTCTTGCCGACGAAGCGGTCTCGCAAATAAAATATCCTGAAGTATGCGCAGGTCTCTACGACCCCATACGCTATGCAATGTCGGCCGGGGGCAAGCGTATCCGCCCCTGTCTGTGTATGGCGGTATATGCCGCCTTGAGCCACGGCGACCCTCTTGCTGTAATCAATCAGGCGACAGCTCTGGAGATGTACCATAATTTCACACTTCTGCACGATGATGTTATGGACAACGCCGACCTTCGTCGCGGACAACTTACCGTTCATCGTAAATGGAATGCCAACACGGCTATTCTCTCGGGCGATACTATGCTCTCAATGGCCTACGGCATGCTTGCCGACGGTGCCGGAGAGCACTTTAAGGACATATTCGAGGTGTTCAACCACACGGCTCTCGAGATAGACGAAGGCCAGCAGCTCGATATGGAGTTCGAGAAGCGGAGTAGCGTCACCATAGATGAATATATGGAGATGATACGGCTCAAGACCTCGGTGCTGCTGGGCTGTGCCTGCCGCATTGGCGCCATAATGGCCGGAGCTACCGAAGAAGTGTGCGACAAGTTCTACAACTACGGTATTTCGCTCGGCCTCGCCTTTCAGCTGCAGGACGACTGGCTCGACACATTCGGCGACCCCGTGGTTTTTGGCAAGGAAATCGGCGGAGATATCGTAAACAAGAAAAAAACATGGCTCCTCATTACCTCACTGGCCGAAGCCGAAGAGGAAGTGGAGGGCATTCTCGGTGAAGACCTCGAGCCCGAAGAACGTGTGGCTCAGGTGAAGCGTGTATACGACCGTCTTAAGCTCTCGGAGCGTTGTGCCGCTGTGGCACTGCGATATGCCGGGGAGGCCATCGCCGCGCTGCAGGGCGTGACTCTCGACCGAGATGCTGAAAATTTCTTTGTAGACCTGGCCCGTAAGGCAGCAACCCGCAATCACTGATGGCTGTCGATACACACACGCATCTGTATATGCCCGAATATTCGGTCGACGGGCAGCCAGACGGGTCGTATGAAGGGCAGTGTGCGGCTGTAGACCGTGCTGTAGAAGCCGGTGTGCAGATGATGCTGTTTCCTAATGTGAATGTGGCCACCATTGAGCCCATGAAGGCCGTTCATGCTTTGAGGCAGGAGTCGACGGCGCTCGCAATGGGTCTGCATCCTACCGAACTCGACGATAACTGGCGAGAGGAACTCGCTATAATTAAAAATGAATTATACTCTGCGCCCGAATTGTATAAGGGCGTGGGAGAAATAGGAATAGACCTATACTGGGAGCGAAAGTTCGAACGCGAACAGATGGAAGCTTTAGATATGCAGCTCGCATGGGCTTCGGAGCTCGGCCTGCCTGTCATTATCCATTGTCGCGAGGGCTTGTCGCAGACGCTTGAAGTGCTTCAGGGACATAGCGAAGTGCCGGCAGTGTTTCACTGTTTCGGAGGCTGTGCCGACGATGTGGAGCAGATTCGCCGTACGGGCGACTATTACTTTGGCATCGGCGGTATTGTCACCTTTAAAAACTCTGGTTTACGCAGCGTTTTGCCGCATATAGGCATAGAGCGCGTGCTTACAGAGACAGATGCCCCCTATCTCGCGCCGTTGCCAAACAGAGGCAAACGCAACGAAAGCGCATATATACCTTTCATTCTCAATACAATGGCGGCGGCTCTCGATGTCGACACCGCTTCGCTTGAAGCTGTCACCGTGCAAAATGCAAATAACTTATTCAAACTATAGACTATGGCAAAAATCGGTTCTGTAATGACTCCAGTGGGTCGCAAAGCTCTGCTTTTGGGCAGCGGCGAACTTGGTAAGGAAGTAGCTCTCGAGCTTCAGCGTTTAGGTGTAGAGGTTATCGCCTGCGACAAGTATCCCAACGCCCCGGCAATGCAGGTAGCTCACCGCAGCTACGTGTTCAACATGCTCGACGGAGAGCGTATGCGTGAAATTGTGGAGAAAGAGAAGCCCGACCACATCATTCCCGAAATTGAAGCTATTGCTACTCCTATGCTTGTAGAGCTTGAGAAAGAAGGCTACAATGTGACTCCCACAGCCCGTGCGGCATTCCTTACCATGAACCGCGAAGGCATACGCCGTCTTGCTGCCGAAGAACTCGGTCTTCCGACTTCGCCCTACCGTTTCGCCTCTACATATGAGGAATTCAAGCAGGCGATTGAAGAAATCGGTCTTCCGGTTGTTGTAAAACCCGTTATGAGTTCATCGGGCCACGGCCAGTCGACTGTGCGCGAGGAAAAAGACATTGAGGCAGCATGGCACGAAGCCCAGGAAGGCGGTCGCGCCGGCGCCGGACGCGTGATTGTAGAGGGCTTTGTTGACTTCGACTATGAAATCACGCTGCTCACCGTGCGCAGCACTTCTGGCACAGTCTTCTGCGAGCCTATCGGTCATATTCAGGTCAATGGAGACTACCGTTACTCGTGGCAGCCGCAGCCCATGAGCGCACAGGCACTGAAAGAAGCTCAGGAAGCAGCAGAGAAAATCACCACGGCTCTCGGCGGATACGGTATCTTCGGTGTCGAGCTCTTTATCAAGGGCGACCACATTATTTTCAGCGAGGTTTCGCCCCGTCCGCACGACACCGGCATGGTGACAATGATTTCGCAGGATATGAGTGAGTTTGCACTACATGCACGCGCACTTCTCGGTCTTCCCGTTCCGGCAATCCGTTTCTACGGCCCGTCGGCATCGCGCGCCGTGGTAGTCGAGGGCGACACCGACAAGGTTGTGTTCGGCAATCTTGAGAAAGTGCTTGCCGAGCCCGGCACACAGCTCCGTATCTTCGGCAAGCCCGAAATACACGGACATCGCCGCATGGCTGTGATTCTTGCTACCGACGAGTCTGTCGAGGCAGCAAGAGCTAAGGCAGAGCGTGCCTACGAAGCCCTTGATGTAGAGGTGCTCTGAGCCGATAGCTTATAGCTTTACAGACTGTACAAAATAAAAATATCGGGAATTGCGATGCTGCACTTCCCGATATTTTTTTGATGCTATGCGGCCGAGATCAGTTTTCCAGACCCCAGTTTTTGTTAGGCTCCGGCCTCATTACGAGTTCCAGCACGCCTCCGTTTAAGAGCTCCCGCGCCGGGAAGCGGAATGAGTTGAGCTCTTTGCCGTTCAGCCGTGCGCTTTGAACGTATATGTTTTTGCGCGAAGTGCCGTGTGCTTTTATTGAGAATGATTTGCCGCGGCCATAGCGTCCTCCGAGGTCGATGGTTACTTCTTCGAAAATAGGGCTGGCAATTTCATAAACGGGCTCAGTCGCGCAGCCGCCGTCGGTCTGGAAGAGGCCGAGTGCGGTCATCACGGCCCAAGCGCTCATCTGTCCCTGGTCTTCGTCGCCAAGGTAGGCATTGCCAACACCGTAGCCGTAGTAGCGGTCGAGAATCGAACGGCTCCAGCGCTGTGTGAGCCATGGTTGTCCGGCAAAACTGAAGAGATATGCGAAGTGCATCGACTGCTGGTTGCCCTGCACCACGGGATGATCCCAATACTGGTCGTTTGGTGCGTTATAGCGCCATGCCTCATCCTGGTTGAAGCCCCATGATAGACGGTCGATAAAGCGTTTGCGGCCTATTTTTTCCACGAGGGCCGGCACATCCTGCGGCACAAAGAAAGTGAGCTGCCATGCGTTGCCTTCTACATAGTGTTTGTTAGCGCCGCTGCGGAATGGGTCGAAGTCGGCGAGCCACTCGCCATTGCTGTCGCGCATGTGGCAGTAGCCTTCGTCGCTGATTACATTCTTCCACCAGTAGCCGCGGTCGTTGAAAGTCTTGTAGAGCTCTTCGTTGCCGAGTGATTTTGCGAGTTGTCCTACCGTCCAGTCGTCGAACGAATACTCCATGGTGTTTGAGAAACGACCTTTGTCGCAGGGCACGTATTTGTGTTCCATATATGCCGAGAGGTCGCGGTTGCCGGCAAAACCTTTGTGAACTTTCTGCGCCGTTGTTGTCTGCATTTTTACGGCAGCTTCGAGCGCCTTGTTGCCGTCGAAGTCGCGTATGCCCATTTGCCATGCGCTCACAATCTGAGGAATTTCATGCTCGGCCACCATTACAGGAATATAATTCAGTCCTGCCGGACCTTTTGCGAGCCATCCGTTTGCATCGTAGAGCGCGAGCTGCGATTTAGCCCAGCGGCTCGACCACTCTGGCGTGACGAGATTCCAGAATTGATTCAGATTCCAGAACGTGTTCCAGAAGGCATCGCAGCCGAGCATCACGTCGTTGGCCGGGTTATCCACGCAATGCTTTTTGCCATCGGTGGCAATCCACTCGCCGTTGCAGTCGCTCCATATATTGCGGCTGCAGAGTGCGCGATACATATTGTTGTAGAATTTTCCTTTTTCTATACGGTCGTTGGTCTTTATCTCTATACGGCCGAAGAGGTCGTTCCATGTGTCGACCTGATTCTTCCTTACTGCATCGAAGTCCCAGCCGAAGGGTCCGGCAAGCTCAGTATGAAGGTTTTCGGCGGCATTGGCGATGCATACGGGCGATATGGCTGTGCGGACGTTCACTACTGGATTTTCGGCAGTGGAGAATGTGGCGAAAACTCCGGCATACCCACACCCACCCGATTTGAGTTCGTCGGTGTCGGTCTTTATTTTATCGTCGCACCAGCTGCCCATTGAGAGCATCGGACGGTCGAACTCGACAATGAAGTTGACAACATAGTCCTGGTCGGCGTCGCTGCTCCACACCCCCTTAGAGTATTGGTGGCAATAGCCCTCTATACGGGTAGGGGATACTTTGGTGACTTTTATGTCCTTGAGTTGGAAGCCATACTCGGCTTCGGGATGCAGGTCTATGAGAATGCGTCCGTCGCCGCGGTCGGTCGGAAATGTGAAACGCTCGCGGCCGCAACGTGTCGTTGCCGTAATTTCGGCTTTGATGTCGTAGTCGGTGAGGTCGGCCGAGTAATAGCCGATAGCCGCCACTTCGGTCTTCTTGTCGATACGCGAGCGGTATCCTTCGTCGGGTTTCTGCTCGTCGCCGACGCGCACTTTGAGGTCGCCGTTCGTAGCCATTATGCCCAGTCCGGCGAGAGTCCACTCGTGAATGTGGCTGAAGCAGCCGATATTCTCAAACGAAGGCTGATATCCGGCCTGCCAGCCGCTGTTCTGGTTGTCGGGGCTGAGTTTTACCATGCTGAAAGGCATCCAGGGCCCCGGAGCTATCATCCAGCGGGAATGTGCGGTGCCTGTCCGGGTGTCGACATAGTCGGCCGGCGTCTGCCGACGCTGTGGCGAGCGCTGCACTTTACCCGACGCAATCTTGCGGTTGTCGCAATATACGGCGTATTTGCTTTCTTTTTTCTTCTTTACTTCGGGCATGGGAGCCTCAAGCTGATATCGGCCGGCGTTGATTTCCTGCTCCAATATGTTTTTGCCGTCGAGCTCTACTCTAATCTGTGGGTTTCCCGAAAGATGCTCTATGTCGACAATGAGCGGCTGTGTGTCGCCGAGCTGGTAGCCGGCTTCTTTCACTTCGCGGACAAAGGCCGACTGTGGCGCGGATACCCTTGCTTTTCCGCTACCTGTCAGTGCAACCCTGTCGAAAAGAATCCATGAGCCTTCGAGCACTGTCACCGACACCTCATTACCGCCGTCGCGGAGCACGCCTTTATCGACCGGCATTGTGATTCTGCAGGGTGTGGCTTCCGACAAATCGCCGGAGAGCGACAATGTATCGGTTGCGGCTTCGCATGTGCCGGCTTTGCGTTGTGGTACGGCGTATTTGCCCTCGGCGCTCAACGGATAATATGCAGTCTGGTCGTTGACGCTGACTTTTACCAGGGGCAGGTGGGTTTTGGCATAGTCGGCAAGGTCGAGCACAAGTTCGTAGTCACTGTTATCGTCTTTTTTGTCGAGACAGAAGAGCACATTCACCTGGTGTGTGCGCCATCCTGCTGTCGACCATGTGCCGCCCCATGTGTCGGTCGGGCCGGGAAGCACATACGGAAAGTCGTGGTCGGGAGCTGAAAATCCGACCATGTAATACTTGTCTTCGTATCCGAAGTCCTTTGCAAGAAATTGACGGAATCCATTTGGTGCCAGTGCAAATTCGTCTGCAGAATTGTCGGCCTCGCCTATTGTCCACAGCGTGTGTGCAGAGGGCATTGCCGTGGCATTGAGTGCGGCAAGGCAAGCAAACATGAGAAGATGGTTTTTCATTTGTAAGAAGATTGGTATCAGGTATATATGTGCATCACATTTTCAGTATGTGAGCAAAACAGATTGTCTTACTCTTTGAACTTAGGCAGAGAGAAGCTGAAAGCGAGACCGCCCAACTCTCCATTGCGTACTTCGATTGTGCCGCCGTGAGCGAGCACCGTATTCTGCACAATCGGCAGTCCGAGACCGGTGCCGCCGTTTTTGCGAGCACGTCCCGAATCGATGCGGTAGAAGCGGTCGAAGAGGTGGGAGAGGTGTTGCTCTTCGACGCCGGTGCCGTTGTCGCGGAATTCAAAGTGGTAGAAATCGTTATCTTCCGATACAAGTATAACCTCGCACATAGTGCCTTTGGAATATGAAGAGGCGTTTTTGGCGAGATTTATCAACATGCCGCGCAAAAGGTTGTAATTGCCGTTGATATGGCATTCGAGGGGTATGTCGAAGTTGAAAGTCATGCGACCGAGTATTTTTGACTCTTCCATATCGCTCGCCACGGTGAAAACGAGGTCGTGGAAGTTGATGTCTTCGGTCGATATGAGGTCGGCGCCTTCTTCGAGACGCGTTATCGCCGATACGTCGGCAATAAGATTGACGAGACGCTCCACATGCTCTTTCGCCTTGCTTATAAAGTGCATGCGCGACGCTTCGTCCATGGTCGGATTGTCGATAATGGTGTCGATATAACCCTTTATGACACCGATAGGGGTGCGCAACTCATGGTTTATGTTGTTGGTCATCTGCCGTTTGTTGCGGGCCTTTTCCTCTATGGCATGGAGCGCTATTTTGTGCTCCTGCTTCTGGCGCTCCATGGCTTTGGTGCGCTGGTTGTACATAGTGGTGATTTGTCGGCTTATGTCTCCGAGCTCGTCGTGAGGATAGTCCATCGCGGGCAGAAAGTTGGTGTCGTTGGCGGCATTTTCGGCGATGCTGCGGAGAATGCTTATGTTGCGTCCGAAGTATCGCGTTGACAGATAAGCCAAAAATGTCATCACGCCCCCTAAGAGCATCAGCACGAGGAATGCGCTGCGCGAGGGTACGGTAAACTCCAGTATGTCGTTGTCGACAGGCAGCGCCGTATACACCACGACGCGTCCGTCGGCACTTTTTTCGGTCTTGTAATAGAAATAGTGGTCACTAAGGAAATCGCCCGGCGAGCGGAAGGAGTGGTTGTCGTAGCCCTCCTCGGGAGTGTTGCCCGTCAGGCTGATAGGCTCGCCCCAGCTGCGCGTCAGCTGTCCGTCTTTATAGACCGACACGCGCAGGCGGTCGTAGACTGGATTTTCGATATAGTAGCGGCATATGAAGTCGACAAACTGAGTCGGGTCGACGTCGGTCTCATATGTGGCCACAATACGCTTGGTGACAATGTCGAGCTGAGAGTCGACAGTGTCTTTGCGGTATTCGCGCTCATTGGCATACTGTATGTAGGCCATGCCCAGGATAACAATCCAGAGCGTGGTGACGAGCGGAATGAACAGCTGCCACTGATAACTAATACGTCTCTTTAAAGCCATACCCGAATCCCTGGCGGGTAACTACGTATTTTTCACAATCGCCCAATTTTTTGCGTAGGCGTGTGATGTTTGTGTCGATAGTGCGTCCGGTAACAACCACATTGTCGCCCCACACGTTTTTAATTATTTCTTCGCGAGAATAAATTTTGTTGCGGTGGGTGAGGAAGAAAAGAAGAATGTCGAACTCGGTGCGAGTGAGAGTGACTGGCTCGTTGTTGAGGAAGCACTCTTTGTTGTTGCGGTCGATGCGGAGATTGCGGAACACTATGTCGGGCTCGTAGATAGATTCCTGCTCCATGATATCCTGAGCCGAGCGTTTGAAGGAAATGTTTGAGCGTCGCAGAATGGCGCGTACGCGAGCCAATACCTCGCCTATGTTGAATGGTTTTGTAATGTAGTCGTCGGCGCCTATGTTGAGGCCCTTTACCACGCAGTCTTCGTCGGAGAGGGCAGAGCAGAAGAGCATGGGGATGTCTTCTGTGGCGGTTACGTTGTGGATGCGGTTGGCAAAATCAAAACCGGAGAGCTCACCCATCATGATATCGACAATAAAAAGTGAGTAACTGTCGAGATTATCCATGTCGAGGGCCTCTTCGGCACTGTATGCGGTGTCGACTTCGTAGCCTTCGCGCTCGAGATTGAATTTAAGAATCTCGCATACGGCTTCTTCGTCGTCTATTACTAAAATTTTGGTTCTCATTGCAAAATTTTTGACAGGCGTCATGGTCGCCCGGTCTATCTTTTGGTGTATGATTTATTATATTGGGGCTATTGCGTTGTAAAATTAGTATTTTCTGCCGAGAATTTGTGTTAACTAAAGTTAAACCAAAAATCTGCGTGAACCATTCAGTCTTATGGAATGTTTGAAAGTCATAATTACTGATTTTGCACTGTGTTTTTTCATGGTATTAGATTAAAGGTTAAAGATTGTCGGTTGTCGTGAGGCAGCCGCTTTTTTTTGTATCTATCTCAGCATTTTGAAACCGGCAGTCGCCCGGGTCTGCAATGAATCCCCTTCGATATAAACTATAATGCCGTTGGCTTCTGCTCTCGAAAGAATTGCGAGGGCAGAGTCGGGCTCGGCGGCAGCCATGCATGCTGTGGCGAGGGCATCGGCGGTTGCGCAGTCTGAAGCTACGACCGTAGCGGCTGCAACACGACCTTCGACCGGATAGCCCGAGAGCGGCGACAGGGTGTGGCCGTAGAGCGAGCCGTCGGCTTTGCGGCGAAGATTGCGATAGTTGCCCGACGATGCTACTGCCGACCTTTCAGGTCCGAGCTCAATGACGCCCAGACGTTCGTGGCCTAATCCCGACAAAGGTGAGTCAATCTGTATGCGCCACCGCCGGCCATTGGGGTTGAGTCCGCAGGCCAGCACTTCTCCGCCTATTTCTATCATATAGTTATGAGCGCCGAGAGCTTCGAGCGTGTCGGCCACGCAGTCGATGCCATAGCCTTTTGCGACCGACGAAAAATCGAATACCGTCGCCGGGCTTTTGCGCACAATCAGGCCGCAAGTGTCAATGGAGCAAGAGTCGATTCCTACTGCTTTGAGTGCCTGGGAGATAGCCTCTGCGTCGGGCTCGGTAGCCGTTTCCGAAGGTCCGAAGCCCCACAAGTTGCTAATCGGCCCTATGGTAGGGTCGTAGACTCCCCCCGAAAGCCTATTGATTTTTTGTGATATATCGAAAACGCGCCTGAAGTGGAGCGACGTCTTTTCGAGCCGGCCGGTATTTACGAGAGATACGGTCGACGATGGGTTGAACATCGATAATTCGTGGTCAATCATCTGCAGTGTCGCTTTCACAGCTTCGTCGCAATTTTCGGAGCCGTCGTAAGCGATATGATATACAGTTCCCCATGTTTGGCCCTCCGATTTCGAAAAATTTTGCCTGCAGCTTGCAAATGTGAAGAAAAATGCCGATATTAGCGGCAGAACTACCAACTTATATTTCATCACTAAAAATTCTAATTATAGGCAAAATTACAAAAATTATCCGGTCAGCGAACAAAACTTCGAGGGCGATTGTTTCTATTAAAAGATGCTATGCTTAGGCATCGAAGAGATTAATAACCAATGGGAGTCCGCTCCCAATCAATAAAAGAGAATACTATGTGTCGTTCATTTATATTCCTTGCAGAAGGATTTGAAGAGATTGAGGCCATTACTGTGGTCGACGTGCTCCGTCGTGCCGGTATGGATGCAAAAACTGTGTCGATAACCTCGGATCTCAATGTTACCGGAGCTCATGGAGTCACTGTCGCCGCCGACATGACAATGAGTGAAGCCGACTTCTCCGATGCCGAGTGGCTGATAGTGCCCGGCGGTATGCCCGGCGCGAGCAATCTTGCATCTGATGAAGCCGTGTGCCGTGTGCTTAAAGAGCATAAAGGTAAAATTGCAGCAATTTGCGCTTCTCCCGGAGTTGTGCTGGCGCCGCTCGGTCTTCTCGAAGGGCGCGACGCTACCTGCTATCCCGGGTTTGAAGAAATGTGCAAAAAGGGTGGCGCACAGATGCGCGATGTGCCTGTAATGGCTACTCGCGACCTTATTACCGCCAATGGTCCGAGTGCAGCCATGCGTTTTGGTCTGGCTATTGTTGCCAATTCGCTCGGCGATGCCATTGCGCAGCAAGTGGGCTCGGCAATGATTTTTTATCCCAAAACTATGAACTTCTACTTCTGAGGCCGCACTCTGTCGGCTATCGCGCCGGCAGGCTGCCTAAGACATAATAAGCCTCCGCATCGCTGCAATCAATGCAAGCAGCGATGCGGAGGCATTGCTTTTCCGTGAGAAATAGTTAATTTTGTGCCGATTGAATAATATCTATATGCGCAGTCTTATCAAATATCTGCATGCAGTGGCGCTTATGGCCGCTACGCTCGCATCGTATGCGGTAGAGCCGACATGGAGCATCGATTTCTGTTCGGTCTTCGACAACCGCGAGGGCGACAACCGTTATACCGACACAAAAACATTTTTCTTCACCAGTCTCGCTCCGGAGCTGGGGCTCAGTTTCTCGGAAACCGACCGCATTGCAGGCGGAGTAGTGTGGAATCAGCCCATAGGATGTGAATGGGACGGACACCGTGTATCGCCCACATTATACTATCGGCATGATGGAAGCGCTGCCGATAGCCCGTGGAGTTTCTCGATGGGTATGTTTCCCCGTAAGCAACTCCGCGAGGAGATGCCGGGCTTTCTATGGAGCGACAGCATGGCTTATACGCAGCGTAATATCCGAGGCCTGCTTGTGCAGTATCGCGGCGACAAGGGGTTTGTCGATGCTTATGTCGACTGGCGCGGCATGCAGACCGAAAAGCAGCGTGAGGCTTTCAATATAGTTGTGCACGGACGCATGCAGCCTCGCGGAGGCGCTTTCTTTGTGGGCGGCCATGCGATGATGAATCATTTTGCACTTCAGAAAAACGCGCCGGATAATCAGCATATTGTCGATAATTTTGTTGTAAATCCTTATATCGGAGTGAATCTGTCGGACGGCACGGCTCTCGACAGTCTTATGTTCCGAGCCGGCCCGCTTCTCACCCTTGAGCGCAATCGTGAGAACTCCGAATGGAAAACGCCTCTCGGAGCCTGGGCGGAGTGTGTGGTTCTGTGGCGTTGGTTAGGCGTGAGAGAGGAGTTTTATGCCGGCGGCCGGCAGATGCCCGACTATAAGCCTTTCGCAAGCTTGCTTTACCAGGGTGAGCCATATTATCAGTCGAAGTATTACAGCCGAACCGATGTCTTTGCCGACATCTACAGCAACAGTTTTGTAAAGTTGCGAGCCTCGCTTGATTTCCATGTTGCGCAGTCGGCATTCACGTTCTATCAGCGTATAGTGCTCACAGTTAATCTTCCCGGCGGCGGACGAACGGGTTTTTTCAGACGCAAATGACACTATTTTATCAATCTTTTGAAGAATTGTATTGCGCATGAAATACATATAGATGAAATGACTATCTTTGTGGCTAATCCGCAATTTTAGCCATGAAAAAATTATTTATTCCTTTATTCCTTCTTGCATTATGCCCTCTTTCGGTCGAAGGGCGTGTCGAGATGCCGCATGTATTCTCCGACAATATGGTACTCCAGTCTGATACGACAGCCGTACTCTGGGGTAAGGCCGCACCAGGCTCCACGGTTACAGCCCGTTGCTCATGGGGCGCAAAGTCGTCGGCAAAGACAGCTGCCGACGGACGCTGGCGCATGACAGTGGCCACTCCCGAGGCCTCCTACACTCCGCTGTCGCTCACCGTGACTGATACTTCCGACAAAACATCGCTTACCTTTAATAATATTCTTGCCGGCGAGGTGTGGTTTGCCTCCGGACAGAGCAATATGGAAATGCCTCTGCGAGGCTTCTGGAATCAGCCGATTGAAGATGGTGGCGAGCAGATTATGTTTAGCCGCAAGCTCGGACATGGTATCCGTTTCATCACAGTTCCCAAAGCCGGAAGTTATGAGCCGCGTGAAGACATCGACGCTACATGGAAGGAGAGCTCCCCTGAGAACGCGGGCGAGTTTTCGGCTCTCGCATGGTTTTTCGCTACGGCTCTGCGCGATATGCTTGATGTTCCTGTAGGCATCATCAGCTGTGCATACGGCGGCAGCAAAGTAGAGGGCTGGGAGCCTGAAAGCCTTATAGCCAATTATCCCGACCGCGACATGAAAGCCGAGCAGGCCGATGAAAAAATGCCCGAATACGAGCGTGTGGGCGTGATGTACAATGCTATGCTACTGCCTGTGGCTGGATATACTCTCAGGGGCTTTCTCTGGAATCAGGGCGAGTCGAACGTTGGCGGCGAGAGCTATTACGGTGCCCGTCAGGCCGACATGCTCAATCACTGGCGTCAATTATGGGGCAACAACGACATGCAGTTTTATTTTGTAGAGCTCCCGGGCTGGGATTACGGCGATGTGAACGGCACAAATGCGGCGATTTTCCGCGAGGCTCAGCGCAAAGCTGCCGCCGACACCGAGGGTGCATATATAGTCGGAACTGCAGACCTCGTATATCCCGACGAACCCGACGATATCCATGCACGCAACAAGCGTCCTATCGGACAGCGTATGGCCGCTTTGGCCGCCACCCATACCTATGGTCTCAAGGGAGTGCCGCACACTTTCCCGACATTCAAAAATATGGAAGTTAACGGTGGCGAGGCTACCCTTTACTTCAATGACGCGTTGCAGGGCTTTACGCCCAACGACGACCTCGAAGGCTTTGAAGTGGCAGGAGAAGACCGTGTTTTCTATCCGGCCAAAGCAAATATCGACCGCGACCACCTCTCAATCATCGTGTCGGCTCCCGAATTTAAAGAAATAAAATCGGTGCGTTACCTATTCCGTAATTTCGCTATCGGTAAAATCCGCGATATGTACGGCATGCCCCTTATGCCCTTCCGCACCGACAACTGGGATAAATAACAAATGAAAACAAAAAACATGATAAAAAAAGTCAAATTTCTCTGTGCCTTGACTTGTATGGCAGCTGTGGCGGCATGTTCGAACAAGAGCGCCGAACCCGTGCCTGAGTTCGTTCGTGTTGAAAACGGCGAATTCATGCTCGGCAACGAACCGTATCGCTATGTCGGCACCAATTTCTGGTATGGGACAATACTTGCCTCGCCCGGCGAGGGGGGCGACCGTGCACGACTGGAGCAGGAACTCGATTCGCTCCAGTCAATAGGCATCGACAATCTCCGTATTCTTGTAGGCGGCGACGGCAACGAGCCATTGCCGTGCCATATAGAGCCCACACTCCAGAAAGAGCCGGGTATATACGACACCGACCTTCTCACCGGTCTCGACTACCTGCTCGAAAGCCTCGAACAACGCGGCATGAAAGCCGTGCTCTATCTCAATAACTCGTGGGAGTGGAGCGGCGGCTACGGCACCTATCTCGAGTGGGCCGGCAAAGGTCCTGCTGTCATTCCTCAGCGCGACGGCTACTCCAACTACATGCGTTTTGCCTCGCAGTTTGTCACCGACAGTGTCGCCAAAGAATTGTATGCCAATCATGTTCGCAATATTGTGAGCCGCACCAACTCAATCACCGGCAAGCCCTATGCCGAGTCGCCGGCAATTATGTCGTGGCAGATAGCCAACGAACCGCGCTGCTTCGACCCTGCAAACAAAGAGGTTTTCAAAGAGTGGCTTATAGCTACGGGCAAGCTCATCAAGAGTATCGACCCCAATCATCTGGTGTCGACCGGCAGCGAAGGCAAATGGGGCTGCGAGGGCGATATAGAGCTGTGGGCCGAGATTCACAACGACCCCGCAATTGACTATGCCAATATACATATCTGGCCCTACAATTGGCGCTGGGTGTCGCCCGAAGCTCTCACCGATAGCCTTCCGAATGCGTTTGCCAATACCCGTGAGTATGTGGAGTCGCATCGCCGACTCACTTCAAAGCCTCTGGTGCTTGAGGAATTTGGTTTTCCCCGCGATTCCATGGCCATTGAGCCTGGCTCGCCTACCACGGCGCGCGACGCATATTATAAATATGTATTTGACCTTGTAGAAGGCGAATCCGGTCTCAACGGTGTCAATTTCTGGGCATGGGGCGGCAATGTCACACCTCCGCACAGCACATGGGAGAGCGGCGACCCCTACACGGGCGACCCGGCTCAGGAAGACCAGGGGCTCAACTCCGTATTCATGGCCGACAGCAGCACCATAGCCCTGATACGCAGCACTGCCGCGGCAGTGAAAAAACAAAAGAAATGATGCACAACCGATATATTCCCTAATCTGATTTGTCAGGTTTTGTTCCCGATTGTTTTAGTAAATTCGGCGTGTCGCCTATCGGCGGCACGTCTTTTTTTTCCCTGCCGCAGAGTATTAAGTTAAAAATACTGATAGGCAGATAAAAAAGAACAAATAATATGATTTAGAGAAATCGCGGATAATATAATGCAATTTTCTGCCGTTGTAACACCGTAAATTTGCTCCCGAAAACTAAGAGCTTAAATCCGATACCAAAAATACTTAACGACACCAATGAACAGATAATCAAATTAAACACACAAAACCTCTCCCCTGACAATACATAATCCAATACCAATCATATTTGCATGAAAACCAAACTTATCAACCTCCGATGCTACCTGGTTGCGCTGCTCGCGGCAATAGCCATGAGTGCCTCAGCTCAGGTAATGGTCAAAGGCGTTGTCCTTGACTCGGCTACAGGAGAAACACTCATTGGTGCCTCCATAATAGAAAAAGGAACCAAGAACGGTGCAACAACAGGCATCGACGGTGATTTCTCGCTGAAGGTTACGTCTGCAAACGCTACGATTGTCGTTTCGTATGTAGGCTACACCACTAAAGAAGTAAAACTCGACGGCCGCACTGATGTGACTGTTGAACTTAACGAAGACTCCCAGACTCTCGACGAAGTTGTCGTTGTAGGTTATGGTACACAGCGTAAGAGCGATATCACCGGTTCGGTGGCTTCGCTGTCGCGCGACCAAATGGCTCAGACAATCGTCACTAACGCCGACCAGATGCTTCAGGGCAAGGTGGCCGGTGTGCAGGTGACTCAGAACTCCGGTGCTCCCGGCGGTGCTACTTCAATCCGTATCCGCGGTGCGAGTTCGCTCAACTCGTCGAACGAACCTCTTTACATTATCGACGGTGTGCCTATGAATACCTCAAACTCGTCAATCGGCGGTTTTGCATGGGCTCAGGGTAGCGATGGCCAGACCACAGTCAATCCTCTCGCGTCAATCGCTCCGAGCGACATCGTGAGCATCGACGTGCTTAAAGACGCCTCAGCTTGTGCTATCTACGGTGCTGCCGGTGCCAACGGTGTTGTGCTCGTTACAACCCGTCGCGGTGAAGCCGGTCATTCAAATGTGACTTACGACGGCTACGTGGCATGGCAGCAGACTGCCAAGCGCCTCGACATGATGAACCTTCGCCAGTATGCACAGTATCAGACCGAACTCTTCGAAGATGGCATTCTCAATGAGTCGAACTACGACAAGACCTACAGCGACATCTCGCTTCTCGGCAAGGGTACCGACTGGCAGGATGAAATTTTCCGCACCGCACTGATGCAGTCGCACCAGGTTGGTGTTACCGGCGGTAACGAAAAGACCGTTTATGCCATGAGCGCCGGCTGGATGCAACAGGATGGTATCATCATCGGTTCGGACTTCTCCCGCTTCAATACGCGATTCAATATTGACAACAACTTTACCAAATGGCTCAAGGTGGGCGGCTCGCTTGCCTATACCCGTACCGACGAGACAATTACCCGAAATGACGGTTCGGACGGTGTAATCATGCAGGCTATCGGCATGATGCCCACAGTGCCCGTGTATGACTTCGATGGCAACTGGGCCGGTCCCGACAATGTGAACGGCGCTTCGCAGTGGAACCCCGTTGCGCTCGCTCTTATAACCAACAACACCCTTCTGCGTGAGAAAATCACCGGTAGCTTCTATGGAAGTGTCGACTTCCTCAAGCACTTCAATTTCAGGGCTGAATATGCCTTTGACTCGTCTGAGAACCAGAACAAATCGTTCCTCCCGCGCTATCAGTTCGGCACTCTTGTAAGCAACGATGTCAACAAGATGATGCAGCGCGAAGAGCACTCGTGGTATTGGATGCAGAAAGATTACATCACCTACCGCCAGACTTTTGCCGACAAGCACGACCTTACCGTAATGGCCGGTTTCGAAGCTTCGAAATCGTCGTGGGACGGCACTATGATTATCAAAGAGAACTTCTCCACCGACTACATTCACGTAATGGGTGAAGACGGCACATTTAAAAGCAACACCGGCTGGAAAGATGCACAGAGCACCGCTTCTGTCTTTGCCCGTGTGAACTACGCCTTCGATTACCGTTATCTTCTTACCGCTACCGTGCGTCGCGATGGCTCAAGCAAATTCGGTTCGAACCACAAGTGGGGTACATTCCCCTCGGTAGCTCTCGCATGGCGTATTAACCAGGAAAAATTCCTCCAGTCGGCCTCGTGGCTCAACAACCTCAAGCTCCGCCTCGGCTTCGGTATGGTAGGTAACTCCAATATCGATACTTACCGCTACGGCTCTGCCCTGCAGACCGTTCTTACGCCCAATGGCACCGCTTATATTCCTCAGAACCTCTCTAACCCCGATCTCAAATGGGAGGCTTCGCAGCAATACAATGTCGGTCTCGACTACGCATCGTTCAACAACCGCCTCGAAGTAACTCTCGACTTCTATCGCAAAGAGACCTCCGACCTGCTCATGCAGATGTTCGTGCCCAGCTTTATCGGCCCGTCGGGCGACGATGTATATGGCTCTATCGCTCCTCCTTATGCAAATGTGGGCAAGACTCGCAATACCGGTGTCGACCTGCAGATTACGGCACGCCCGGTTGTGAACAACAACTTCACATGGCAGTCGTCGCTCACACTCTCGCACAACCGCAACAAGATTGTATCGCTCAACGACAACGACCAGATTATCTATGGTAAAGTCGACTGGTATGCTCCCTTCCAGAGCGCAACAATGTTCAAAGCCGGCGAGGCAATGGGTGTCTTCTACGGCTATGAGACAGAAGGTCTCTTCAAGAATGAGGCCGACATCGTAGGGCATGCCACACAGACAGGCAGCTCGCTTCCCTACGACAACCGTATCGACAAGACTTCGGGTGTTTGGGTAGGCGACATCAAGTTCAAGGACCGCAACGGCGACGGTATAATCAATGAAGCCGACCAGACAATAATCGGCGACCCCAATCCCGATGTCACCTTTGGTTTCACAAACACTCTCACATACAAAAACTTCGAACTCAATATCGGTCTCAACGGTCAGATTGGCGGCGACATCTTAAACTGGTCGCGCTACGTGGTCGAAGGTCTCCGCTCGATATGGGACAACCAGGCTGTGAGCGTACTCGACCGTGCCCGTCCTTATATGATTGACCCTGCTCTGGGTGATGTTATCGGCAACTATGCCTACAGCGGAGGTAAAAACGACATGCCGCGTTTCTCCAACCTCGACGGCAACCAGAACAACCGTATGAGCGACCGCTGGATTGAAGACGCAACATATCTGCGTATTCAGAATATTTCGCTCAGCTACACCCTGCCGAAGAACTGGGCAAAAACAGTTTTCCTCCAGAACGCCAAAGTATACTTCAACGTGCAGAACGTGTATACATTCACCAAGTACTCGGGTTACGACCCCGAAATCGGCGCTTTCAATCAGAGCACCCTTCTCCAGAACATAGATCGCGGCCGTTATCCCACACCGCGTACTTACACTCTGGGTGTAAACCTTGCTTTCTAAAAACTATCTGTAACGATATATCCACATGAACAACATATTTAAGACCGGCGCCTTAGCCATAATGATGACGGCATCGCTCGCCTCGTGCAGCGATTTCCTCACCATCGACCCGGTGGACAAGCCCGTGCTCGAGACTTTCTACACCAATCCGGAAGCACTCCGCTCCACCACCATGACTATCTATGCTTCGAAGACATGGTCCAATTTCCACATCAATTTCCAGTGGAAGATGGATATGCTTAACGGCGACATGTACTATACCTACGACCAGGAAGGCCAGTGGTATTTCGGCACCTACACTGCCGTAAACCAGTATGTCAACGAGGGCTGGAAGGGTCTATACAACGTGATTCTCTTCTGTAACTCTATAATACACGACATTCCGGCAGTTTGCAGCGGCACTATCACCGCCGACGATGTGAACCGCGCTATTGCCGAGGCTCGCGGCATGCGTGGCTACTGCTACTACATGCTCGCCGAAATATGGCACGATGTGCCTATTGTGGAGAATAACTCCGCTCTGATTGCCTCGGGCAAGTTCGATTTGCCCCGCAACACCCAGGCCAGCATCTACCGATTCGCTATGGACGACCTCGATTTCGCTGTAGCCAACCTTCCCGAAACCGACAGCGATGCCTTCCGTCTCACAAGCCGCAAGGCCCGTGCGCTGCGTGCAAAGCTCGCAGTGACAATGGCATCGCACACCGACTATGGCTACGACCGAAACCAGCTCTACAGCAAGGCAGCCGACGACGCTCTCTTTGTTATAGAGAACACACGCGCCCTTACCGAAATAGACTACTCGACACTCTTCGACGCAGAGACAAACAATAGCGACGAGTCGATTCTTGCCATTCAGTGTGGCGTTCAGGGCTACTCATACGGCAATAGCCGCAATGCGGCATGGAGCCGTTCGAGCCTGATTGCAGACCAGACCTGGGGTGGCGGCAAAGGCCCCACAATCTCGCTCCAGAAAATGTATGAGGCCGGCGACCGTCGCCGTCAGTGGACATATATGACCGGTGGCGACAAGTATCCGCAGCTCAACCGTGCAGGTGGCGGCTATACATATCTTTTTGTAAACCGCAATGAAGACGGCGATGCCGTTGAAGACAGAAACGAGATGCTCGCGCACATCAAGAAATACGTTATCGGCAAGGCTGCCGACTGCAACGGCAATGTGGGCGTTGATCAGGACGCCGCAAACAACATCTACCTGATGCGTCTCGCCGACGTATATCTCACCTATACCGAGGCTGTGATGGGCACCGCAGGCAGCACCTCCGACGCAAATGCCATGAAGTACTATAATATGGTGCGTCAGCGTGCCGGTGTGAGCGAGGAGTCGAGCGTTACCTACGAGGAACTTCTCCGTGAGCGTCGCCGCGAGCTGGCCTTCGAGAGCCAGACATGGTTCGACACACAGCGTTACCGCTATCGCGAAGGCAACGCCAAGGCACTCGAGATGATCAACGACGGCTATGGCACAGGCTACAACCGCTGCGCCAAGTATGTCAACATGCCGGGCCTCAACCTCGACATAACCAACGAAAACGACCGCAACAGCTATGTGATTGTACAGACCAAGGCAGAGTATGCCGATTACGACCCCATCAATCTCACCGATGCTTCATTCAGAGCACCGCTACCTGCTTCTGTAAGCAGCTCTTCACCATCTCTTGCCGGAGAACCTGTAGATTACTTTGGCGGCAAGGAATAAAACACCACTTCAATAAATACCGACAATGAAAAATATCATTCGATATACAGCATTTGCAGTGGCCTCTCTGGCAATGGCAGCGACAGTAGTGTCGTGCTCAGACACCGATGCCGAACAGGACCGCGGCAAGGCGCCCGTAATCAAATACGCACGTCCGTGCGACGTAAGCCTGAGCGACTCTATGCTCGTAAGCGCTCCCTTAGGCGCGCGCCTTGCTTTCGTGGGCGATAATTTAGGCGACGTGCAGCAAGTATGGTTCAATGACCAGAAGGTGAAGCTCAATCCAAACATGGTGACGAGCCACACCGTAATCGTCGACGTTCCCAACGTCATTCCCGGCGAGGTGACAAACATGGCCCGTTTCATCACCTCCACCGGCATCGAGACACAGTATCCCTTCAGTGTGACTGTGCCCGCACCCCGGGTGACGTCAATGAGCTGTGAATATGCACATGCCGGTGAGACAGTGACTATCTACGGCTCATACTTTGCCGACGACCCCAATGTGCCTCTTACTGTAGACTTCAACGGCATCCCTGCGAAGGTCAACAGCATTGCACAGGACGCTGTCGAAGTAGTGGTGCCCGAGGGCGCTACCGAGGGTCCGGTGAAGGTGACAACTATCTACGGCAACAACGAGAGCTCGTTCAACTATCTTGACACCCGCGGCATGATGTTCGACTTCGATGGTCTCACCGGTCTGGGCAACCACGGCTGGCATGCACGTCCGATAGAGAACGACGGCACCGGCATCAGCGGCAACTACATGGTTCTCGGCGATGGCGCGACAGTGCTCAATGCCGCGGCCGACTGGAACGATAACGATTTCTCCTTTGAATATTGGCCCGGCACATGGAACACTCCCACCGACTACACCGATGGTGCACGTCTGTTTGATATCGTAGACTTCAAGGACTACAACAACATGAGCCTCAAGTTTGAAATTTGTATTCCTGCTTCCGGCGCATGGCAGGCGGGCGCAATGCAACTCATATTCGCGGGCACTGACAAGGTGACTACAGGCAACGGCGGCACCGATATCTATGGAGATGCTGTTGCAGCCCCGAACAACACATTCTTCCAGGAAGGTGGCTGGAATCATGGCCTGTGGACTCCCTGGAGCGAGACAGAGGCATATCATACCGACGGCAAATGGGTTACTGTGAGCTTACCCATTAAGGACTTCGTGTACGACAAGGATGGCAAGGGCGCCTCGGCATTCTATGCATCGGAGAAAGATTTCGCGGCATTCCAGATGTATATCTGGTCCGGTGGCAAGACCGGAGTCGATTGCACTCCTCTTATCAAAATTGACAACATCCGTGCGGTAAAAAACTAACTGAAACATGAAATCAATTTTCAAATATACGGGCCTTCTGGCCCTGGCGATGGCTCTGGCAACGCCGGTGTTCACCGCATGCGATAACGAAGACTTCGACACCAACCAATATATCGGGGGTGTGAATCTCAACAGTTTCGGCCCGAGCCCTGTGGCTCGTGGCGGCGAGCTGCGCTTCCTTGGCAGCGGTCTCGACCAGATATTGAAGGTGAGCATTCCCGGATGCGACGATATCACCGACATTACGGTAATTTCATCTGAAGAAATCCGTGTCACCGTGCCTCAGACAGCCGAGCCAGGCCACGTGCAGCTCCATTATGCCGGCGGCCTGCTCGAGACAAAGTCGATGCTCACATACTCCGAGCCCATCTCGATAGAGAGCATTACCCCGGCTACAGTAAAGCCCGGCGCACAGCTCACTATCAAGGGAGAGTATCTCAATCTCATCAAAGAGGTATCGTTCTCGTTCCTCACCGACAGTGTCAATGTATTTGCCGCCGACTTCAAGGCTCACGATAGAGGACAGATTGTCGTTGTCGTGCCCGAAGAGGCTGTAAGCGGCACAATCATAATATCCGATGCCAAGGAAGTTCCCAACACAATCAAGAGCGAACAGGAGATTGAAATCGTGCTTCCGTCGGTGAGCGCCCCTCTCGACCTCAGCAATGCCAAGGCAGGCGACGCAGTCACTGTGAAAGGCAACGACTTCGACCTCATCCGCGAAGTTGTGATGCCCGATGGCTCAAGTGTCGAATTCTCCTACGATGCCGACAAGGGCTCTATCTCATTTACACTTCCCGACAACTGTAGCGACGGCGCCATTGTAGCCGTTTCGGCCTCGGGTGTGAAAGTGGCCATCGCCAACATTGGCATGGCTGTGCCTGCCGAGCTTGTGGCAAGTCCTGCCGACGGTATTCGCGGCGGCGATGTAATCACCATTTCGGGTGTGAATATCGACCAGGTTACAAGCATCAGCTTCCCCAATGTCGACGAAGCCGTTGAGCCTTCGGAAATCAAATCCACACAGCTTAAAGTGGAATTCCCTGCCATGGCCCAGAGCGGCAATGCCGTGCTCAATCTCAAGAGTGGCAAGACTGCCGAAGTAGCTCTCGTCACAGCCAAGCCCGAAGTGACCGGATTCGAACAGCCGACAGTCGCTGCGGCCTCCAATGTAAAATTATTCGGCCGTAATTTCGACCTCATCACTTCGATTGAATTCCCCGGCGCGGCGCCCGTTGATAAATTCAACGCTACGGCTACGGAGTGCACCGTTGAAGTGCCTGCCACAGCTGTCAGCGGCGCTCTCACCATTGGCATGGCCAACGGCGAGACTGTAACCACTGCAGAACTCACTGTGCAGTCGCCGGAATGCGCGTTTATCGCTACTGACCCCGAAGGTGAACTCACTGCCTACGGTCTCTTCCTTGCCGAAATCAAAAATGCCGACCATCTCGTTGAGGTGAAGGTAAACGGCGCTACTGTAAGCCACATCATAAACAACGGCAATCTCTACCTGACTCTGCCCGGCAACTGCGGCAATGGCACTGTGATTACTCTCGTGTCGGATAACGGCGAAATCAGCTATACCTACGATGTAGTTCCCTCGACACATCAGGAGCGTGTGCTCCTCTCGACTCCTATTACAATAGGCAACTGGGACGACCCACGTATCCGTCTGACACATGAGCAGCTCGCCGATGTTCCCGAAGGTGCTAAGCTTGTGTTCTACATAGAGCCCGCAAACGACACCCAGCTTCAGATTAACGATTGCTCATGGGCTGAGTTTACAACCCTCTCACCGGTCGACGGAGCTACCTCTACAGAATTAGTTCTCACTGCCGAAGCCTTGGCCGCATTCTCCAACGAGGACGGTTGGTCGGACTGTGCAATCATTGTACAGGGCAAGAACTGCACCGTGAACAAGATTACAATTGAATGGGAGCTGTCTCTCGAGACTGTAATCTGGAGCGGCTCGTGGGACAGCGGCAACTGGAGCGGCAATCAGGACCTCGCATGGGGCGGCTATGACTGGTCGACCGTAAAGGCCGGACAGAAACTGCGTCTCTACCTCAACCAGACCGATTTGTCCGACTCATGGTATTGCCTGTCGCTGCGTCATGGCGACGGCTGGGGCAATATCGGCGGCTCAATCCCCGCACAATACGACACACCTTCGAGCCCGTTCGAAGTAGTACTCGACCAGACAACTCTCGACGATCTCGTTGCCAATGGAGGTCTTATAATAACAGGTGCTAATTTTACCCTTACACAAGTAACAATAGAATAGTTTTCCGAGCGGTACAATTTCTAAGGTTTTTTTACGATATAAGTACAAATGAAAAAGCTATATAACAAGATACTCCCCATAATTGCCTCTGTGGCGCTTGCCGGTGCATTTACAGCCTGCGGCGAGGATGATACTCCTACCGGCGCAGACACTTCGAAGCCCTTCGTGTGCGAGTCGGTGAGCGTGGAAGACGGAGCGGAAGTAAGCCCCGAACTCAGTGTTGTCACACTCAACTACAGTCATCCCGTGGCTGTAAACAATGCGAGCCCTATCACCCTCAACGGTGAGGCACAGACATCGACTTTCGAACAAAATACTGTGTCGGTGAAAGTGTCGCTCAAGCCCGGAAACTCCTACGAACTCTTTGTGCCGGCAAACTGCGTGGCACACATCAACGGCGCTCGCTTTGCCGACGCTATGACCATTAAATTCACAACTTCGGGTGCAGTGGAGATTAAACCCTCCGATATACTTCCTCTTGTGAACGCCAATGCCACAGCGCAGGCCAAGAATGTATACAACTTCCTCATCGAGCAGAACGGTAAGAAGATTCTCTCGGGAGCCATGGCCAATGTGAACAACAACAACGACTTCCCCGGCTGGGTTAAATCTGTGTCGGGCAAGGATGTGGCTATCATAGGATACGATTTCATCCACCTGCCCGAAAGCGGTCAGAACTGGATTGACTACTCCGACATCACTCCTGCCAAGACTCAGTGGAATGCAAACGGTCTTGTATCGTATATGTGGCACTGGCGTGTGCCTACCGACAAGGCTGCCTACGATGCCAAGGATGTGAATAAGTATGATTCGTCAATCAAGGCCGAAAACGGCGGTTCGGGCACCGAATTTGATATTCGCGAAGCACTCAAAGATGGCACATGGCAGAACGAATGCATCATGGCCGACATCGACAAAGTGGCCGGCTATCTCAAACTGCTCCAAGCCGAAAATATTCCCGTGCTCTGGCGTCCGCTCCACGAGGCTGCCGGCAGCTACAAATACAATGGCGCATGGTTCTGGTGGGGCCGCTATGGCGACGAATACACCAAGCAACTCTGGGAGCTCCTCTACGACCGTCTTGTAAATCATCATGGTCTCAACAATCTCATCTGGGTATGGACCGCACAATGCGAGGCCGGCTACGAAGACCGTATGGCCGCTTCTTATCCGGGCAACGACAAGGTCGATATTGTGGGCGTAGACATCTATGCCGATGACGACAGCGCTCAGAAAGATGTTTACAACGCACTTGTTGCCATGACAGAAGGAAAACGCCTTGTAACCATTTCGGAGACAGGCCGTATTCAGAATCCCGACAAATGTTTCACTGCCGGTGCCACATGGTCGTGGTTCAACCTCTGGTATACCTATAATCAGCATATTTCGGGCGATACTACCGACGGTTTCGGCAATACAGCCGAGTCTGTCAAGGCTGTTCTCGAAAGTCCTTATGTAATCAACCGCGACGCTATGCCGTCGCTCAAATAAACTTGCACTGTCACAATATGAAAATCACTGCAACAGCAATCGCAATGGCTGCCGCATCTATGCTTGCCGTGTCGTGTGCGAAGCAGGCTCCTGCAGAGCAGGGACAGGCCGCTTCCACTCCCGCAGAAAATCTCCGTGCCCGTCTTGAAACAGCCGCTGCCGAAGGCCATGTGCTTTTCGGACACCACGATGACCCAGTATACGGTCACTCGTGGAACGGCGACGAGGGCCGCTCCGACGTTCTCGAAGTGTGCGGTGCCTACCCGGCCGTAATGAACTGGGACCTCGGCGGACTCGAAAACGGCGATGCCGCCAACCTCGACAGCGTTCCCTTCGACCGCATGAAGCGCGAAATCCTGGCACAGGATGCGCGCGGCGGTGTCAACTCCTTCAGCTGGCACCTGCGCCATCCGTTGACCAATGTGGATTCGTGGGGGACTGCCGACACGGCATCGGTGAGCGCGCTGGTACATACTCCCGAGGGCCGTGCGGCTCTTGAGAAGAGCCTCGATGCTGTAGCCGACTTTTTCTTGTCGCTAAAAAACAGCGACGGCGAGCCTGTGGCAGTGATTTTCCGACCGTGGCACGAGCACACCGGAGGCTGGTTCTGGTGGGGTATCGCAAACAGCAGCGTCGACGACTACAAAGAGCTGTGGAAAATTACCCGCGGCCGCTTTGATGCCAAGGGTGTCGACAATGTTCTGTGGGCCTACTCGCCCGACCGCTGCGACAGCCCGGAGAAGTATATGGAGCGTTATCCCGGCGATGAGTATGTAGACATACTCGGTGCGGATATATATCATTTCGGCGGTGTTGAGGGCACTCCGGCATATTTCCGCGATGCTCTCAACACACTCGGTTTCGCTACCCGCGAAGCCGCACGCCGCGGCAAGATAGCAGCGTTTACCGAGACCGGCTGCGAATCTGTTTCGGTGCCCGACTGGTACACTGAGTGCCTGCTTCCCATTTTGTCGGCAGTGCCGGTGAGCTACGTCACCGTGTGGCGCAACGCGCACGACAAACCGCAGCATTTCTATGCGCCCTACGCCGGACACCCCTCGTGTCAGTCTTTTGTGAAATTTTACAACAACCCTGTTACTGTATTTGTCAAGTGACAGTTACAGGCGTTTTACTGTTCGTTTAATTGATACATAGTTTATCAATCTGGCTATTTTAAAAATGGATATTTTCAATTATCGTAAATCTCTCGTCCTCGATGAGTACGAAAAACTGGTTACTCGCAAAAATACTCCCATAGAAGGCAATGGTATCTACAACCGTTATCAGCACCCGGTGCTTACCGCAGCCATGGTTCCGCCGTTCTGGAAGTACGATTTCAACCCGGCTACCAATCCTTTCTTCATGGAGCGTATCGGATGCAACGCCGTTCTCAACTCCGGCGCAATCAAGCTCGACGGCAAGTATCTGCTTGTGGTACGAGTCGAAGGTGCCGACCGTAAATCGTTTTTTGCGGTTGCTGAAAGCCCCAACGGTGTCGACAATTTCCGATTCTGGAATCATCCTGTCACGATGCCTGAAGATACCGTGCCCGGCACTAACGTATACGACATGCGACTCACACAGCACGAAGACGGCTGGATTTACGGCCTATTCTGTGTTGAGCGTCACGACGACAGCCAGCCCGGCGACCTGTCGGCAGCTACGGCTACCTGTGGCATAGCACGCACCAAAAACCTCGTTGACTGGGAGCGTCTGCCCGACCTCAAGACTAAGAGCCAACAGCGCAATGTGGTGCTTCATCCTGAATTCGTAAATGGCAAATATGCGCTCTACACCCGTCCGCAGGATGGTTTCATCGACACCGGCAGCGGCGGAGGCATCGGCTGGGCTCTGGTCGAAGACATCACCAACGCTGTTGTTGAAAACGAGCTCATCATCGACGAACGCCTTTACCACACCATCAAGGAAGTGAAAAATGGCGAAGGTCCGCATCCTATAAAGACGCCTCAGGGCTGGCTTCATCTGGCTCACGGCGTGCGCAACTGCGCCTCGGGTCTCCGCTATGTGCTCTATCTCTACATGACCTCGCTCGAGGAGCCGTGGAAACGCATAGCTTCGCCCGGCGGTTACTTTATGGCTCCTGTAGGCGACGAATACATGGGCGATGTGATGAATGTGCTCTTCTCAAATGGCTGGATTGCCGACGAAGATGGCCGTGTGTTCATCTACTATGCGTCGTCCGACACGCGCATGCATGTGGCAACCTCTACAGTCGAACAGCTTGTGGACTATTGCCTCAACACACCCTCTGACGGCCTCACTACAGGCGAATCGGTAAAGACACTCAATAAGCTGATTGACAAGAATCTCGCCTTCGGCGTAGAATAATAAGAAAAACACTTAAACTATACCATGGCTTTGTTAAAACGCAAAATAGGCTACGGCTTCGGCGATATGGCCTCGTCGATGTTCTGGAAAATTTTCAGCTACTATCTGCCGTTCTTTTATTCAAACATCTTCGGTCTGTCGCTGCTCGATGCCGGCGTGCTTGTAATGGTGACTCGTATCTGGGATGCCGTTTCCGACCCCATGATGGGTATAATCGCCGACCGCACAAATACATCGAAGGGCAAATACCGTCCCTATCTGCTGTGGTTTGCCGTTCCCTTTGCCGTATGTGGTATTTTGCTTTTTACAACGCCTGATTTCGCCTATGCCGGCAAGCTGCTGTGGGCATATGTGACATACATCCTCATGATGACTGTCTACACCGGCATTAATGTGCCTTATGGCGCCATGCTCGGTGTGATTACCGACAAATCGGAGGAAAAGACGGTGTTCTCGTCGTACCGTATGTTCTTTGCCTACGGCGGTTCGTTCATCGCCCTGGCTGCATGGGAGCCCCTGTGCTCGCTCTTTGAGAGGATAATGGGCGCATCGCCTGCTACAAGCTGGCAAATGGCCATGATTGTGATTGCGGTGGCGTGTCTTGTGCTCTTCTTGCTCTGCTTCGCCATGACCCGCGAAGTGGTGCGTACTACAAGCGTGGTGAGCATCGGCAAGGATTTCAAGGCACTTGTTCACAACCGTCCCTGGTGGCTGCTTATAGGCGCAGCCCTGAGCTTCAACCTCTTCAACACCGTAAGAGGCGCAACGGTAGCTTACTTTTTCGCCGATGTGATTGGTGCGGATGTGCATCTGTGGCTCTTCGGCCTGTCGGTGCTCTTCTACTCGGGTCTCTTCCTGAGTATAGGTGAGGTCGCCAATATGGTAGGTGTAGCTCTGACGGTGCCTATTGCAGGACGCATCGGCAAAAAGAGCACGTTCATTCTTGTCAACGCACTTCTGATAGTGCTCAGTATCGGCTTCTTCTTCCTGCCGGTAAGTTCTGCGGGATTCTTGCTGATGCTGCTTTTCCAAATCTGCATATCGGTGCTCACAGGCATCATGTCGCCCCTTGTATGGTCGATGTATGCCGATGTGGCCGATTACTCCGAACACCGTTTCCACACGGCTTCGACAGGTCTCATATTCTCCTCTTCCTCAATGGCGCAGAAGTTCGGCGGTGCAATCGGCGGTGCCGCCGTGCTCTGGCTGCTTGACGCATGTGGTTACATAGCCCGTCTTGACGGTGTGAGCGGTGCCGAAATTGCCCAGCCCGAAAGCGCCATATCGTGTCTGTGGACGCTGATGACATTTATTCCGGCCGGTGTCGCCGCAATAGCGATTATCGCCGTGTGGGCATATCCGCTCACCTCTACGCGCATGGAGATGATTGACAAGGAATTGCGGGTGCGCCGAAGCGAACAGGCCGCAGTCGATATCGCCGATAATTTCAATGATATAAACAATTGAAAATAATGACAAAAGAAGAAAAGCTCGCTTTTGCCGGCGAGCTTACTTATAATCTTACTTCAAACATACTTCCCTACTGGCTCTCGAAAATGACTGCGCCAGAAGGCGGTTACTATGGCCGTCGCGACGGCAACGACATGCTTCATGCCGACGAGCCCAGGGGTGCGATTCTCAATGCACGTATTCTATGGACACTCTCGGCTGCGGCCCGATTTACCGGAGACCCACAGTACGCAGAGGCCGCTGCCCGGCAGATGCGTTATGTGGCCGATACGTTTATCGACCGTGAATATGGCGGCGTTTTCTGGGCCGTTAACCCCGACGGCACTCCCTCGGCCGACAAAAAGCAGTTTTATGCTATAGCATTCACTATTTACGGGCTTGCAGAGTACGTGCGTCTTTGCGGCGACAAGGAGGCTCTTGAACTTGCTGTGGAGTTGTTCCGCTGCATCGAAAAGCATAGTCGCGACAACGTGCGCGGCGGTTACTTCGAGGCCTCGGCACGCGACTGGTCGCCCCTGGCCGACGTGCGCCTCAGCGACAAGGACGAGAATGCCTCCAAGACAATGAATACGCATCTTCACATTCTCGAAGGATATGCCAATCTGTTGCGTGTATGGCCCACAGAAGAGTGTCGCGAGGCCACGGCATCGCTGCTGCGTCTGTTCAACGATGTGATTGTCGACTCGCAGACACATAATCTCGGCCTTTTCTTCGACGATGATTTCCGCCGTCTCGATGCCGAAATAAGTTACGGACACGACATCGAGGCTTCGTGGCTCATGTTCGAGGCTGCAGAGGTAATAGGCGATGCCGCCCTGCTCGCAAAGACTGCCGACGTGACACGCCATGTGGCTCTCGCGGCTCTCCGAGGCCGCTGCTACGACGGTTCAATGGTTTATGAGCGCCACGCCAACGGTCATTTCGACAACGAAAAACACTGGTGGGTGCAGGCCGAGAATGTCGTAGGACAGATTTATCTCGCACGCTTCCACAGCGCCACAAAAGAGGCCTCTGACAAGGCTCTCGCCGATGCGCTCCAGTCGTGGCGGTATATCGACTCGATGATTGTGGACCACGAAAACGGCGAGTGGTACTGGAGCCGCATGCCCGACGGTTCAATCAACCGTCGCGACGATAAAGCCGGGTTCTGGAAATGCCCCTACCACAATTCGCGCATGTGCATAGAGGCAGCTTCTCAACTCCGGGAGATGGCGGAGGAATAATAAAAATGATGCTCAGCATCATTTTTATTGTTATGGATTTTGGCATCGGGTAGTCTCGTCGGGTTACAAACCCGACGAGACTATTTTGCGCAAGGCTTCAGCCGGGGCCACGGGGTGTGGCTGACTGTGGTCTTTATGGTGGAGTCGATTATTTTTTTCTGGGCCTCGTTGACGCGTGCGGGACGGTATTCAACGTCGCCGGGATTGATGCCCAAAAGGGCCTTGAGCCATGTGGCGGCGGCTATGTAGCGTGCCACCTTTTTGTCGAGGTGATAGCCGTCGCGGGTGAGGTCGTCGCCGAGAGCTGTTTTACGGGCGTTCTTTATAACCGAGCCCACGGGGACAACCGCTTTAATCTGAGGATTGTTTTTTACGACTGCGTCGATAGCTGAGCTGATGCTGTCGTCCATAACATCTTGGCGATGACTGTAGTTGGCAAAACCGAAGTGCTTGCTGTCGGGAGAATAAGCCCATGTCTGATAGAACACAAAGCGGGGATGTTCTCCGACGACGTTGCGTACGCCTGTTATGAATTCGGTAAGATTTCTGTAAGTATTTTTTCTGCCTGAATCGTGGCTCGCCTGCTGGAAAGATATTATATCCCAAGGCTCATCGAGGAGCGCAAGGCTGAGACGGTAGTTGTTTGTGGTGTCGCATTTGCCCGATGTGTCAAGTTTGCGATAGCTGTAGTCTTTTTTGTCGTTTTTAAAATTATCGAAGTGGCGATTGATATCGCAGCCGCCGATATACATGTTGCCGACAACCACATTCACTCCCGCCGATTTGCACAGAGGTATGAATTCCTGCTCGAATGCATCTTCTGAAAAGCTGTTGCCGATTGAAAGAATGCGAAGGGTATCATTTTTACAAACAGGCGCTTTGCATTCGCCGAATGCTGATAATGTGACAGATAATCCCAGTGCGAGAGCTCCTAAAAATTTCAGACTGTATTTTTTCATTTTATTAGGTTGTTTAGGCGGTTCGTGTTTGATTGTTGTGAGCCGTAGATACAAAGTTAGTGATTATTCCCGTATATGCTGCATTTAGGTGTTGAAAATTGTTAAAACCTGACAAATACATACTCTTTCGCTCTTTTGTTTGGCACTTTTTGGATAAATTCGCAGACAAATGTCATAAAAATGAAAGCAGCATTACACATAGCGGCATTTGCCACTTTTATCTGTTCGTTGAGCGCATCGGCTGTAGATTTCGACAGTGTATTCGCCGATTCGACACTGCGTGTTGACTACACCCTTGCCGGAAACGACAAAGACTGTCGTGTGTTTCTCAGCCGGCAACACAAATCGGCCGGCTGGTATGGCCGCCGGCACAATATGTCGGAGCTTCCTCTGCAGGGCAATGGTATA
Source organism: Muribaculaceae bacterium (assembly GCA_003979155.1). Classification (GTDB taxonomy): domain Bacteria; phylum Bacteroidota; class Bacteroidia; order Bacteroidales; family Muribaculaceae; genus CAG-873. The sequence goes on along the minus strand of RYWL01000001.1, from coordinate 12,884 downwards.
ATCACGATGACCGACTCGCTGACGGGCGACACAATCTACCGTCACAGCTTTTCGACACTTTTTCACGAGTGGCGCGAGACAGCAGAGGCCGGGTGCACGTCGCGCTCCTACGAAAACTCGTTTGTCCTTCCGTTGCCTCATAAGGTTGCAAAAGTAACTGTAGAGTTGCTCGACAGCCGTCACCGCGTGGTGGCAGCCAACTCGCACTATTATTCGCCGACAGACATACTTGTTTATGATGCCACGCCGCAAAGAGTGGCGGAGTACAGCTATATACACCGTGGCGGAGACCCTCGGGAGGTGATTGATGTTGCGATTCTTGCCGAAGGCTACACCGAGGCCGAGCGCGGCTCGTTTATCGATGATGCGCGTAATGCCGTGGATGCAGTTTTTAGTCATGAGCCTTTTGCTTCGCACCGCGACGATTTCAATTTTATTGCCGTATGGACGCCGTCGGCCGACAGCGGTGTGACGGTGCCCCGTAAAGGCGAGTGGCGACGCACCGCATTCGGTTCGCATTACGACACTTTTTACTCCGACCGCTATCTCACCACGCCTAATGTGAGCGCCATTTATGACAGCCTTGCCGGCGTGCCTTTCGAGCACATCATCATTCTTGCCAATAGTCCGGTGTATGGCGGAGGCGGCATATATAACAGCTATACGCTCACTACATCGAAAAACTCAAATTTCCGACCTGTGGTCGTGCACGAGTTCGGCCATAGCTTCGGCGGCCTTGCCGACGAATATTTCTATCCCGGCGATGAAATGTCGTCGCTGTATCCCATCGACATAGAGCCGTGGGAGCCAAATATCACCACGCTTGTCGATTTTGATTCGAAATGGAAGGCGATAGTACCTGAGAGCACTCCGGTGCCAACTCCGGCGGCTGATGCCGAGCGCTATTCTGTGGGCGTCTTCGAGGGAGGCGGATATTCGTTCAAGGGCGTTTACCGTCCGGCCGACCGCTGCCGTATGCGCGACAACGAGTGGCCGACGTTCTGTCCGGCATGTCAGCGCGCGATTGAAAGCCTTATTGATTTCTATGTTGGAAAAAAGTGAGCCCCAGACGGCGGCTTTGCGGCAATAGCAGATATATGAGCCATTCCTGAATGGCTTCGCAAAGCTGCTCGGCCTGTATCAGCGGTTTGTCGTCGAGCATCACCATATCGTGGAGAATGGTGATTTCGAAGTTGATAGGCGCGTCTTTCGATGCGGCCTCTCGGGCCTGTGCTATTCTTACGTCGTCCATGGGGATATGCCTTGTAGCGCTTGCCTGAGCGAGCGCACGGCCGCGTTTCAAGTCATTCCAAATGAAAAAGACAGTGCTACCGGTAGCTCCGAGAGCTTTTACGGCAGCTTCGGCGGCCTCGGGTGCGGTGTTGCATCCGCCCACAAGAATGCGTTGCCGGCCGAAGGGCAGACAGGCAGTGCCTGCCTTGGTTCCCAACGGACTATAGCGGCGCGACAGGGCAGGAGAGGGAGCACGGCGGTGCTCTTCCATTTTCTTCTCGAGATAATTGTCAGCCATTACGCGAAATACGGAAAATTGTACCTTCGATAAGCGAAACGTAGATATCGCCTGTTGTGGGGTCGACATCGATGCCGTTGATTTCGCTCACGCCGAGCGGAAGCTGAGCCACAAGACCTGAGCCGTCGGCTTTCGATATTGTTACAATGCCACGACGAGAGCCGGTGTAAACATAGCCGTCTTTCTCGACAATCACGCAGGGAGCGTGTTCGTATCCGAGCCCGAGGTCGCATGTCCACAGCTCTTTGAACACGGGCGATGTGGCATCGATGGCAACGAGCTCGCCGTCCATAGTTTTGGCATATACGCGCGAGCCGTCTTCGCTGTGTCCGAGGCTTTCGCGGTAGCGGTGTGAGTTGTCGCGCCACAGTTCGCGGCCGCTTTTGCGGTCGAGCATAGTCATATATCTGTCGGGAGCCACGATAATCACCTTGTCGCCCGAAATAACCGGCACCACATTGCCCGGACCGAGCATATTGGCGGTTTTGCCGTTATTCCAGCACCAGCGCAGACGTCCGCTCTTCAGGTCGAGACATCTCAGATTGGTATCCCATGCGCCGAAAATAAGGTCATCGCCGTCTATGGCCGGTGCGGCCTGGCAATAGTTGAAAATAGAGTCGTAGCTCCACTCGAGTTTGCCGTTGTCGGCGCGGCGGCGCTCGATGCGGCCGTCGGCCCCCTGAATGTATGCTTTGCCGTCGGGCGTGAGAGTTCCGTCGGCCACATACGGGCCGCTCTTCGAGGCCAGCTTTCCGGCGATTTTTCCCTCGGGGGTGATTAGAAGTATGGCATCGTGGGCAGGCACAGCGATTTTGCCGCTTGCGAGCTTCACGGGGCGGCTGAAGAGCGACGCACCGGTGGGAATGCTCCATACGCCGGAGCCGTCGGTCTTGCGTACGGCACGGGCATAGCCGAGCGAGTTTCCGAAATATACGTTTTCTTTGTCGAAGCCGAGTCGGGTGAATACCGAAGCGCTGTCGGCCCACACTTTATCGACTTTGAAGCCATCGGGAATGTTAAGTTTCTTTGAATCGGGCAGCTTCGCCTTAGAGTGCTTTGTGGAGTTGGCAAAAGCATACCGGGCTTCGGGCTTGTGGCCGATAGTCTTGTTGTATACATGTACCCACTCGGGGTCGATGTCGATAATAGTGTATCCGTAGTCGCCGTTGCCCATGTCGAGGGCGCGCGTCATTACGCAGGGCATACCTGTATAACCGTCTCCGCCTGCATTATATATGCGCCAGCGGTGGTAGTGGCCGTTGATGTGTCCGACGACGGGATATTGCTCAAGAAGAGTGATATAGTCGGTATAGTTGTCTAGGTCGTCGAGCAGAGGATAGTGATTGAACGACAGCACATGTGTGCCAGGAGTGACGGCGGTGTCGAGCGTGGCTTTGAGCCAGTGGAGGTCTTCCTGCTTTATATGTCCGTCGCCCATTTTCATGAAAGGACCGCAGTTTATGCCCACAATCACCAGCGAGTCGATGCGTGTTACAAAGCGGTCGTTGCCCCACAGGTCGAAGAAGGCCTTTGTGGCGCTGCGGCTCCAGGTGTTCTCGTGGTTGCCCGGAAGAACGTGTAGTGGATGCCGTATGTTGTCGAGAATCGATTTCACATTTTCGAGCTCTTCAACAGAGCCCTCATTGCCGAGGTCGCCGTTCATAATCACGACATCAAAATCGGCTGCATTTATTTCGTCGACAGCGAGCCGCAGCTGTGACTCATTGGCATTTCCGGGGGTTACGTGCACGTCGCTGAGCACGGCGATACGCTGTGCTGCAATGGATGATACTGAGAGAAGAGGGAGGATTGCTGAAATAAGAAACTTTTTCATCAGTTTGAATTGTGCGTTTTTCATAGCATCTGCTATCGGTGCAAAATTAAGCCTTTTTTTCTATACGCGAGGTATGCTGGATTCGTTTTTTTGATGCCAAAAAATTTTTTTTCATCATCCCTAACGGCCTCTGTACGGCGCATAAGGCATGTTTCATCATATAAGCGTGTCGTTTTTAAAAAGAGGTCAAAACTTTTTCAAATACAGCGTTGTTATAAATTCAAAATCACCGATATATTAACAACTATTATTTATGATTGATATGAAACGAATCGCATTAATCCTGGCTATTGCTCTCAGTAGCGCAGCTTGTTTCGCTCAGGTAACAAAGAGTGAACTCAAACAACTTCAAAGTTTCTTGTCGCAGCCCTCTGAAAAAGGAGAGACAAACGCGCAGGCTCTGAAAGTAACAAATGTAAACGACCCCTCTACGTGGGAAGGTGTCACCGTCGTGGGCAAGAACGTAACTTCTATCGACTGGAAGGGCAAAAAGCTTGCCGGTGCTCTCGACCTCTCGGGCTTCAAGGCCCTCACCAAAGTCGATGTCTCGCGTAATGCAATCACCTCGCTTACCGTAAGCGGCGACAACGCTCTTGTCGAAATCAACGCCTCTCGCAACAAACTGCAGACTGTTGACTTCACCGGATGCGCAAGCCTCTCAAAGGTATCTATCAACAACAATCGTCTTACTGAATTCAGCATCAGCAATGTGCCGATGATTAAGACGCTGAATGTTTCTTCAAACCTCCTCGCAGCTCTCGATTTGCAGGCTTCGCCGACTCTTGAGACACTCAACTGCCAGAGCAATCATCTCGAAAGCCTCAGCGTAACCGACTGCACAGCTCTGAAGAACCTCTATTGCGGCTACAACAAACTTACATCTATCAACCTCTTCGGCACTTCGAATCTGCAGAACCTCAATGTCGACAGCAACAAGATTGGCAACATGATTATTTCGGGTCTCCCCTCGCTGTCTACATTCCTCTGCACCGACAACAACATGAAGACACTTGCCATGCGTGAGTGCCAGAACCTCCTCGATATCGTCTGCTCGTACAACAATCTTACAAGTTTCGGCGTCAGCAACTGCCCCAACATCGTTTTCGTAGACTGCTCGTACAACGACCTTACCACCCTTACGCTTGCAAATCAGACTTTCCTCCAGCGTCTGCTCTGCAACAACAACGAACTCACAATGCTTGATGTAAGCTTCGACCAGGCTCTTACTTATATCAACTGCCGTTATAACATGATTACCGACCTCCGCACCCAGGCTTGCCCTAACCTCCGCATGATTGCCTGCCAGTGGAACTACTAACCCAAAATCGCTAAGCTACGGCTTAGACCAAATTCGGCAATGCGATAATACTATCTGAATAATTCCCCCGGCGGGGCGGCATCTCGATGATGTCGCCCCGCCGCTTTTTAATATCATTACAATTTACTTGTATTAAAGAAAATATGTCGATATCTTTGCAACTGAAAACCATCATGTCACAATTTTCATGTGTAAGCTCTATAGCCTTTGTTTCTTTTTAGTCTTTGCAATCGTATTGTCGGTCCACGGACAGACAATGGTGTCTTTCGCATATGACGCTGCCGGAAACAGGGTGAAGAGAGAGATTGTATTGTCAAGAAGCATGCCCTCGGCAGCCCCGGAAGATAACTATGAGAATACTTTCTTTGATACACTCGGAAAAAGAACCGTAAAACTGACAGGAATATCTCCGGATAATCTTAAAATAGAAATTCTCGGATATGAACCATCAGATGATGCTTTTGCCGAAGTTTATACACTCAGCAGCATAAAGCTATTGTCTCAGTCTGTAAGAGATGCTGTAGCCGAAATTGATGTAAGCAGGCATCCTGCAGGAACTTATATCTTGATAATCTCAGTCAATGGCCGGCAGACGACCTGGAAAATAGCCAAGCAATGAAAGTCGACTCCCTCAGTATATGTCTTACGGTGCTTCTGCTGGCATTGTTTCCGTTTAACTCCGCGAGCGGTAGTGATTTTGATTATGACAAAGCCAATAGAGATTTTACCGAAGCAGACGTGCTGATTGATTCACTGATTGTTGAATTCCCGGAAATTGAGCCTGTAGGAGAGATTCGTGTCAATCCCGAGAATCCGAATATCCCGGAAGTTGTAAATGATTATGTTGTAGGTACGCCGTCGGGCAGTTTCACAGTAAGTGAGGGCGGAGCGGCCATTTATAGTGTAGCTATCGATTGTCCCGATGGCAAAGGTCTCACGCCACAGATAGGGATTTCATATAGCAGTGATAATGCCGGATATGGAATCGCCGGTTATGGCTTCACTATTTCCGGCTTATCGTCGATTACACGCGGCGGCAAAACACCGTTCAATGACGGGGGTGTTGCCGGAGGCGTGGGTTATGGTGCGGACGATAATCTGTTTCTCGACGGCAAAAAACTGATTCTTCAGACAGGGACAGCTTTTACATCGGATGCCGTATATTGCCTTGAAGGAGACCCATATACTAAAATAATCGTCCACGATTGCTCTGCGGACAACATTCTGACCGCATGGTTTGAGGTGCAGGCTCCCGACGGCATGAAGTATGAGTATGGACGCAACCGTGATTCGCGACTTTCCTTTACTCCTTTTGGTGATTCAGAAAAGGTGGCATCATGGCATCTCAATCGCACCGAAGATGTCTTTGGCAACTATGCGACATACTCCTATACGGCCTATAATCTGTATCTCTACCCCAAGACAATCATCTATGGAGAAAACGCTGTCAAAAGCCGCGGCGTGAGCCACCGCATCGAGTTTAATTATGAAAACACCTACTGGAATAACGGCATATTCAATCTCGGAAGTGTCAAAGGTGAAATATCGCGACGTTTATCCGATATAACTACCTATACGGGCACCTCTGTATACCGCAAATACTATCTGAGCTACGACACGAGCTCCGACGGCACAGCTAAGAAATTCGACCGTCTGACATCTATCCGTGAGGAAAACGGGGAGGGCGAAAGCCTTACACCAATCAGATTTGAGTGGAGCTCCTTGCCCGCTGATAATATTGCTAACTCCATACTTGATATTCCGACGAAAGACCCCAATACCTCCGTAAAGGATACAGGACGAGCTTTCTTTGCTGCAGACCTTAATGGCGATGGTGTCAGTGAGATTATAAGAGTGTCTCCTGTGGAAGTGTGGAACGGCTATAATTATACTACAAATACAAATGTATATATAAGCCGCAGTTCTCTTTCTTCTACCGGTTCTGTTACTTATGAAAAGCCTGTCATCTTTTTGCTGCCATCGCAGCTTGAATTTAGTAATATAAAATTATCGTTAGGAGGAGCGTCATTACTCGACTATGATGGTGACGGTCTGAATGACCTGATTATTCCGTACCATTCAACTACCCTTGGTGTACATTCGTGCATCATATATATGATTTATGGCAAAGAAGTTGCCATGGGGCGGGGCGGCAGTGTTCCCGGCATTGAATTCGGCATGATTTCAGCAGGTAAAATGCCTTTGTTGGCAGCTTTTGATGCCGATAAAGATGGTAAGGATGATATTTTCTATTTAGAACCAACGCAAAAGGATAATTCGTATCCGGCAGCGCTTATAAGAAATACAGCTGCTTCGGTCGCAGACACTATACTTTTCAACATTGTCCTGCCTTCCGAGCCTAAGAAAATATTCAGCGGCGATTATAACAACGACGGCCTGACGGATATCATCATCTTTCATGAGGGCGGCTACAGAATCTATTTCAACAATGGCAGTAGCGGAGATTCCCCGATATTCACAGAGTCAAATACACGTATAAACACTTCATTCTGCGACAAACTGCGCATGTCGCAGGGCGATGTTGACGGCGACGGCCTTATCGATTTTGTATATTATGAACCCGACAGAACATGGATTAACGTAGCCCGCAATAAAGGCGACGGCACCTTTGCCTTTGCACTGTCTGATGACATCGGTCTGAAATATTCTCCAAGTAAAGACGATAATGACAAGTTGTCCCTTTCTGTATATGATATAGACGGCGACGGCCTTTCGGATGTACATATATGTATTGGCGAGGAAAAAAGCATGCACTTTATCCGGCTCTACTCCGACGGCACCACGCTGAAACTGAAAGACCGTGTGATAAGAGCGCGGACCGAAGATGCAAAAGAAAGCTATGTTTTTACAGGCGATTTCGACGGCGACGGCAACATTGAACTTGCCAACTACGGAGGCAATCTGCTCACTACCGGAGATACATTTGTTGAAAATAGAATTAATATCTACAAGAACTCCCGACGAAAAGTTTCGACGGGACGTATCACCGCAATCATTGACGGGATGGACAATCGCACCGATGTGACATATGGCTACCTGAGCAATCCTGCCGTCTACAGCAAAACTAATAATCAAGAAAACACATATCCGTTTAACACCTACACGCTGCCAGTGTCTGTTGTGAAAAGCGTGACCTCGACCAACGGAGCTGCCGGAACGCAGACAGCGGATTACGGCTATAAAGACCTCAGAATCCACATCGCAGGCGGAGGAGTGACGGGCTTCGACGAAATAGCGACAACCGACAGAGCGACGGGCCGTAAGTCGACACGGCGCATCACAAAGTGGGACGAGAAGCATCTTGTTCCCTTGGAGATTGTGACGACTGATTCTGTCGGTGAATATACATCTTCTGTTGTCTCAAACTATACAGTCTCCCCTGTCGGAAATACGTATTTCGCCTACGAATCGAGCAACGTGATAACCGACATGGACGGACATACAGCCGTAACCACCAACGTATACGATACCGAGATGGGTGTATTGCTTGAGCAGAAAGTGTGCAACGACGGAGACCGCATGTATAAAAAATCGACGTACTCGACCTTTCAACAGAAAAAAGGCAGGTGGCTGCCTACAAATGTACGTATGGAGCAAAAGCACAGCGATGATGCCACACCGTATAATACATGGACACATTATCTATACGACGATATTGGCAATATTCTGTCGTCTGTCGAACGCATGAGAACCAAGATGTCGCTGTCGACACGCCAAACATATGATGAATACGGCAACGTTCTCACCTCATATGCCGCAGGTGAGAATGTGAAAGAAATAACGACGCACAATGTGTACGACCCGACTGGCCGCTTCATAGTGAAGACATATACCAAGCCGGCATCGACGGTGCATACTTTCACTTACGATAAATGGGGTAATGTGCTCACATCGTCTGATGAAACGCAGCCGGGAAATATCCTCACCACCACTTATGCATACGACGGCTGGGGACGTCGTATTAAATCTATTGCTCCCGACAGCACTGTAGTGACAAGTGAAACAGGCTGGGGAAAAGACAACAATAGTAAGTTTTATACTCTTACACTGACAACGGGCCGTCCATGGGTGATTACATGGTATGACAACGCAGGCCATGAGGTAGAGCAGACTACATTCGGACCAAAGAACGTTCGAATTGCCAGAATTACCCGATACAACAACCGCGGCCTTGTGTCGTATGTAAGCAACAGAGATGGAAAAGTACGCAACACCGAAAGGCTTACCTACGACATTCTCGGACGCGTCATAAACAGCAAAACATCTTCGGGTAAGGAAACCACCTACAGCTATGGCGACCGGAGTGTCTCCACCACGACCGACGGACGCGTCAGCACCACTTATTCAGATGCCTGGGGTAATCCTGTAAAGGCTGTCGACCCTCTTGGGAAATCCGTAAATTATGAGTATGGCTCAATAGGGAAACCCGTGAGGGTGACAACCGAATCATCGACAGTAGTGATGACTTACGATAATGCCGGCAATCAGACATCTGTCGAGGATTCGGATGCCGGTAAGCACAGCTATGAGTATGCTGCCGACGGCACAGTACTCAAGCATACCGACCCCAAAGGTGTTGTTTCCACTTATACTTACGACAATCTTGGCCGTCTTTCCAAAACACAGATTGGCGATTACAATATTGTCAATACCTACGGAACCGCCGGTGTGGAAAAACTGAAGCTCACGAAACAAACCATGGGCGAAAATTCAGTCGAATACACACATGACAAATTAGGCCGAATAGTTTCAGCTCAAAAAAACGTCAGCGGTCAGGGTGCTTTTGCATTCTCTTATTCATACGACAGTCGAAACCGTCTGCAGTCAACTATATATCCGGGCAACCTGAGCGTCTCTCACCAGTACGATGACTATGGTTTCTGCATAGCTACGACTGCCGGAGATAAGAAAATTTATAGTCTTGAAGATTACGAAGGCGGAGCTTCCGCTACTACTGTATTTGTTGACAGCACAAAGATAGTTAGAGATGTAGATTCTTACGGTTATGTAAAAAGCTACAGCCTGTCTGTGGGCGACAAAGAACTCGACCGCATGGACTTTACTTTCGACAAGATAAGAGACAATCTGCTGAAACGGAAAAGGAAAAACGAGTGGGAATACAACTTTAAATACGACGAGCTCGACCGACTTGTCATAGTCAGTCACGACAAGAGCAGCCCATGGGTAAGGCCGAATGTGCCGCAAGATTTATCTATTGGGGTCATAGGCATGGCTCAAGACACTGTAATGGTCATGACTTACTCGCCCGACGGCAATATACTGTCGAAGACTGGTGTGGGGGCATACACCTACGACGCAAATATCCGCCCGCATGCCGTGGTAGGGGTGGAAAACAGTGGTGGAGTCATTCCCACTTCAACTCTCAATACGGTTTTCAACAAACTCGACCGCATACAGACCATTGAAGACGTGACAAGCGGGTTGTCAATGGACTTTAACTACGGGCCCGATATGCAGCGCTGGTCTTCAACTCTTAAATCAGGCGGCCGCGATTCCATAACCACTGTTTATGTAGGTAATTATGAGAAAATTACCGAAAAAGGAAAGACACGCGAGTTCTATTATCTCGACGGAGGTGCCATTGTAGTTAAGGAAAACGGTGTTTTCAAGCCTTATGTTTCTTTCTCGGATTATCAAGGCAGCATACTATCGGTGTTCGACCATAAAGGCAACAATGTATTCAAGGCAGAATACGATGCCTGGGGCAAGCAGACCGTAAGCACCAACACCATAGGTCTGCGTCGCGGCTACACGGGTCATGAAATGCTGCCCGAATTTGGCATCATCAACATGAACGGCCGTCTTTACGACCCTGTGCTTGGTCGGTTCTTCAGCCCCGACCCATATGTGCAGTTCCCGGGCTCGCCGCAAAGCTACAACCGCTACAGCTACTGCCTCAACAATCCACTCAAGTACACCGACCCAAGCGGCCAGATTATAAGTGGCATTATAGGGTTGGCTATTTTCCGTGCAGCAACTAATATGATGACAGCTGCCGCCAATGGAGAAAACATCTGGAAGGCCGGAGCTTTGAGCCTGTTATCGTCGGCCGTTTCTTTTGGGATAGGTGAACTATTCAAGACCGCAGGCAGTATCGGCCATGAACTTCTGCGAGCCGGCACCCACGGTGCTGCCAGCGGCGTGCTCAGCATGATTGGCGGTGGCAATTTTGGCAGCGGGTTTGTGTCGGGAGCGGTTGCATCGGGAATAGGCAGTATACCCCATAGCTCAGACGTATTAAGGCTTGTGAAATTGGTATCCGGCTCAGTTGCCGGTGGACTTGTGGCCTATGCTTTGGGAGGCAGATTCATTCAAGGTGCAATTCAGGGGCTAAAGATAGGTTTCTTTAATCACTATGTTCATGACACTCGTCTCCATAGAGAACTAATGCAGGATGCCAACGGCAACCTATACGGTGAACTTGCAGAGTTTGTTTGTGAAGAAGAGGAGTCAATCTTTGAGTTTGTTCTTTATATATTAGGTAATAGAAATTGGGAATTGGGTCCTGGGGAAAGAGTTTACAAAAAGCGGGGAACTCTACTGTGGGAAACAATGGTAAATTTTATTTTCATGCACACGGTACGCGAGGCTTCTATGGCAATAAATATGTAAAAACCATAAAACTTTCGGATATTGGGAATCGCATACTCAAATACACTGGTCCCCTTGGAAAAATTCTTAATATAGCTACAATCGGTGTAGCACTTTCTAATGATTATAATGATTTGGAAAATTATGGTGCCACAGACTTCTATCATACAGCCAAAGCTATTGGTGAAATTATAGGAGGTACACAGTTAGGCAAACTTGGTTTTTCGGCAGGATTATACTATGGAACAAGTACTGGCCCTTTAGGTGCAATATGTATTAGTGCTGGTAGCGGCATTATCGGTTATTATATCGGAAAAGAAGTTGGCGGTCAGCTAGTGGATAGTTTCTATCGAGATAATAATTTATTTATACCATAATTATCAATTACTCATTTATGTTATAGAATCAGATGAAAACTAATCTTGTATATTTTCTAAATGCATTGTATTACAGGTCCTGGAAGAACTGGAGCGAATCAGTAATCTACTGGAGCAAAAGGGTTCCTCGTCCATTTAAAATGACATACAAGAAAAAGAAGAATATGGTGTTGACCATTAGAGAAATAAAAGATTATCGTCATGGAAGAATCATAGGTTTATATGAACAGTATTTCAGAGACCTGTGGGGATTTTTTATACTTCCGTACAATTTTGGGCTATTCGTGGCATTGCAGAGCATAATCCCGTCTACATTCTTACCTTACATACTTGCATTTATTTGTATAATAATAAGCTATAGACCTATTGAAAAGTACGTTTTTTCGCACAACCGATATGTAAAATATTTTAAGGAATTCGAGAAGAAAGACGAGGCTTGGCATTGGAAATGGAAAATCATTGCCCGGCTATTCACTTTCATAACTTATTTAGTGTTTATCGCAGGAGTGTTAGGCGTTGCATATGTGAAAATATACTGTTAGATGGTCTGCCACTAAATATTTAGCTGTCGAAATATCGGATGAAAAACAGATTGGAATATATATTGAATGCGCTATACTATAGTGAATGGAAGATATGGAGTGATATGGCCATCAAGGGAACCAAGACCATTTTTTATTTATATGATATTCCCGATGCCCGACAAAAACGGGACAGGGCCATTAAAGATGCCCGGAACTATCGTGACGGGGGGTACTGTATTTTTGAATACCTATTTATAAAAATGTGGGGCTTTTTTTATTTCCGGTCCCTTTATTGATGCTTCCTGTTTTAGAAACCATAACAACATCAACGATATCCAATATCTGCTGTCTTGCGTGTGGTGGGCTATGCTTTGTTCCGCTATACAGATATGTGTTAAATCATGACAGATATATAAATCACTTTAAGACATTTGAACGCAAAAATAAAACGTGGCATATGAAATGGAGAATAATTGCAGTCGCCTTTTGGATTTCAAGCTATATCACGTTTATTGCAGGAGCGAAAGGCATGATTTATATAAATAAATTATTACGGCCAATCTGTTGAAATTACTGTATAGTCGTATCTCGCGATTTTTGTGTACATTTTTGTCATGTCGTACATTTGTACGGTTAAATGTTTTTGAATAATTTCAACTTCAAATTT